>JACDBU010000191.1 GCA_013694745.1 Chitinophagaceae bacterium | reverse complement strand
CTTCCACTATCGGCTTTAATCCTACGGCACACATGCCAACCGTGGAACCAATTATGTAGGCTTCCTGGATGGCTGTATTAAAAACCCGGTGCTCACCAAACCGTTTAGCAAGCGTTGCCGCTTCCCGAAAAACCCCTCCCAGCCTGAGTCCTACGTCTTGTCCGTATAAAACTGCCTCAGGATATTCTTCCATTATTTCCCGAATAGCAAAAAGCGCAGCATCAACCATGATCACCTTTTCTTTTCCTGCTGGTGATCTTTCTCCTATTTCATCTGTTACAGACGTAGACGCAAATACATGATCTGCCACCGTTGTTACATCCGGCTCTGGTGCTTCTGTTGCGCGCTTAAATTGTTCTGCAATTTCATTTGATGTTTCGTGTTCAATTTTTATGAGCACCTCATCAGTAAAGCCAAGCTTTAATAAATATCTTTTTAACAGGGGAGCGGGATCATTCAGATAAGCCGTTGCAAGTTCTTCTTCCGTGCGGTAAAATTCTTTTCTCACACCGCTTGTATGATGGCCCAGCAATGGAACAGTTGCGTGAACCAGCCAGGGTTTCCGGTTACTTCTTACTTCATCTGTTACTTTTTTCATGGTACGAAAGCAATCAGAAAAGTTGCTACCGTTAACGCTTACACGCTGAAGGCCTTTAAATCCTTTGGCAAACCGGTACGCATCCGTCGTACGGGCTTCTTCGGCCGTAACACTTATGCCCCAGTTATTATCCTGCACCAGGTAAATAATTGGAAGTTGTTTTAAGGCCGCGAATTGAAACGCCTCACTTACTTCTCCTTCTGTAATACTGGCATCACCCAGTGAGCATATAACCACTGGCAATTCACCATTCAGGCCCTTCTTGAGTTTAGGTGAATTTATTTTTTCCAAATATTGCAGGCCCTGGGCAATACCTGTTGTTGGAATTGCCTGCATGCCTGTTGCGCTGCTTTGATGTATGATGACAGGTTTATCTTCTCCGCGAAAATTAGGGTGCGAATAATATTCACGTCCCCCGGTAAAAATATCATCCCCCTTGGCCAGCAGCTGGAGCATAAGCTGGTAAGGCGTAAATCCCAATCCTAATAAAATACTTTCATCACGGTAGTAGGGACTTATAAAATCACAAGGCTGCAACTGGAAGGCGGTAGCAAGCTGAATGGCTTCGTGCCCGCGGGAAGTTGAATGTACATATTTACAAACAGGGCGGTTGGCTTCATAAATATCTGCCATGGCTTTGGCAGTGCACATATAGCGATATGCCTTGAGTAGTGTTTCCAATTCAATCATCCCCGCGAAATTACAGATTGGGTGGCAGATAATTATTCTGAACCACTGATTAATGATGAAAATTGTCTGACTACTAAATAATCATCATCAATATGTGGTCATATTATTTTATTTCCAGTGTAAGAAGACTTTGCTTTTCAATAAAGGCTTCGAGAAAGTCGCCCACTACGCATTCGCCAACACCGGCTGGGGTTCCGGTAAAAATCAGGTCACCTATATTAATTGAGAAGTAATTTGAAATATTAGCTACGATATGGTCGAAAGAAAATAGCATGTCATCCGAAATGCCCTTTTGTACAACTTCCTTATTTTTCTCAAGTGAGAAATTTATTTTCTTTTTATTAAAATCAGGCGTAACCTCAATGAATTTACCAACAGCCGCAGAGTTATCAAAAGATTTTGCTTTTTCCCATGGCAATCCTTTAGCTTTTAATTCGTTTTGGATATCCCGGGCTGTAAAATCGATCCCAACCGTCATCCCATTATAATAGTTGGAAGCATGTTTTTCCTGGATGTATTTCCCGTTTTTAGAAATCCGCAGTACCAACTCACATTCATAATTTAATTCATTGGTAAACTCTGGATAATAGAACGGGGTATGACTTTGTATAACGGCACTCTTGGGTTTCATGAAAATAATAGGCTCATCAGGGACTTCATTTCCTAACTCTTTCGCATGTTCCCCATAATTTCTCCCTATACAAAATATCTTCATAAATGTCCGTTTGGTTAGACTTGCCAGCGAAAATATAAAAAAAAAGCATCAATAAACAATTATAAATAAGTATGTTAATTACTAAATGTGAGATTGTTCACCAGGCTCATGGTTTTATCTATGCCAATAGATGAAAAATCTTCAATTATCCCTATACATTTCTCAATTTTTAGGTGTACTATGGGCATATCTTCCTTAAACCAGTGGCTAAGAACATATTCTGCCTGCATTCCTTTTGGAAAGTTATTCCCAATTCCAAACCGGAGTTTAGGGTATTTATCGGTTCCTAAAATGTTTTGTATATCCTTTAACCCGTTATGCCCTGCATCGCTCCCGGATTTTCGCAAACGAAGCTTATCCAATGGCAATGCAAGCTCATCAACGATTGTGAGGGAATTCTCCAGGAGGATCTTTTCTTTATCCAGCCAGTATTTTACAGCTCTCCCGCTGAGATTTACGAAAGTGGAAGGTTTTATACAAATGAAGATCTTTCCTTTCCATTTTACTTCTGCTATTTCTGCCAGCCTCCCGGATTGAAAAAAGCCACCATGTTTTATTACGAAAGCACTCACTATATCAAAGCCAATGTTATGACGGGTGTTGGCATATTCTGTCCCCGGATTACCAAGACCTACTATCAGAAATTTCGACATTTTATGAAGATACTTTTAATCATTTGAATGCCAGGTTTGAAAAACAACAAAATATTTACGATATTACAATGGATAAAACAAAATACCCTAACACCTGGCCAATAAATTAAAGGGATTACATTTACCCTAAATTATTTTAAACCATTCAAATTTTTTAACACACTAAAACTATATTTATGAAATTAAAGATCATTTTTTTAGGGCTTTTCACTGTATTGTTTTCTGTATGTGCAATTAGTCAAACTACGAACAAGCATAAATCAAAAATGCATAAACATATGCATCATACAAGCGGCCCAATCACTCATTCCGGAACAGGACCCGGCACAGAACAAAATGGTGCAACAGCCGATCCGGGAGTTGCTGATAATTCCAGGAAAAGCACCAAGAATGTCGTTCATAGCGGCACCGGCCCAGGCTCAGAAAGAAATGGCGCAACCGCAGAAGGTGATAACGGCGGTACTACCACTTCGGGTACAACAAGAACAACCCGCACAAAAGCGAAGAGCAAATCAGGAAAATAAAATAATAGCTTAAAAATTGCACAGGGTTAGCTTAACGGCTAACCTTTTTTTTATATAATTTTTTGAAACATTTTTACTAAAAGGTCCTGGGTGCTGGCCGCGACAAAAAAACACAGCCCGGTTATAAAAAGCGACTTTAAAATAACGAGCCATTTTGAGGAACCAGTAAAAAAATTGAGGTTGGTTATTGTACCGTAGATTACTACCACGGGCACTTCAATATAACGCGTCTGTAGATCGGGCCATCCAAATTTTAGCAGGTGAATGAGGATGAGCATAAGATATAGAAAAGCGAAAGAGTACAATTGCAGAACCCCTATCTCGGCATAATTATATTTTGATTTATAAAAAACAAAATAGGTTATCAGGGCAAATACCGGTAACAGGCAAACCTGCATTAATACCCAGTAAGAATGAAAAAAAGTTGTTTCAGCATTAACCTCTGAATGAAAATATTTTACCAGTATTATATTTTGCCAGTACACAAACAGGGCACAAACTGTAGCGCAGATAAAATACATTGAAAATGGCTTCTGATAGCTGCTTCTCTTACCCTCAACATAATCTTTTTCCATTGTCCCCGGAGCTATTACCATCATTTTCAAAGTGCCTAAAAACCCCTTGTCAAAATGCGTAAAAAGATGAAAGGCTTCATGCAGCGTACTTTTTATAGTAAGCCTTTTTACCTGGTACCCGTAACCGCAATTGCTGCAAAAGTTTCCATTGCCAGCTTGGCCACATTGTAAACAGTTGTGCATCCTTTGGTCTGTTGTCATTTAAATATTACGCTTTTAAAAAGAAGAATTAAGATACATTTTTTTATGAAATGAGGTGTACAAAACTTGTTATTTAACCTGCATTGAATTATCAAAAAATGGCACAATTAGTGTAGTTTTTTAATCATATAATTCAAAAACTTAATTATCATGCCACGTACAACAACCACAAAAAAAACAAGCCCCACAAATAATTCTTCAGGGTCAAAAACAACAGGAATGGGAAAATCAAATGGCAAACCCCAGGCGCCTGCCAATAAGCAAACTCCCGTAGATCTTAAAATGCCCAGTGCAAGGGATAAGGCAAAAAATTTTGATGAAGGAAGAAGGAATGATGCCAACAGCAATGAGCTTTGAGTAACTGGTATTGCGCTCACCTGTGAAAAATTGGTAAAGGTCTTGTTATTTATGGGTAGTAAAATACCTGGCAATTTTGGACCAGGTATTTTTTTTATGCATGTATGTGAACCCCATCCTGTATTTCTTTCAAAAGTTTTTTATTGAAGGCTTCAAGATCTTTAGGACTACGACTTGTTACCAAACCATTATCCACCACCACTTCTTTATCTATCCAGTTTACACCCGCATTAATAAGATCTGTCTTTACAGAAGGGAAGCTTGTCATTGTACGTCCGTCAAGAAGGCCGGTCTCGATCAATAATTGTGGGCCATGACAAATGGCTGCAACGGTTTTACCTGCTGCTAAGAATGATTTTGCAAAATTTACACAAGCCGGGTTAACCCGCATCAGGTCTGGGTTCATAACCCCACCCGGTATCATAAGCGCATCATAATCATCCATATTAGCTTCTGATAAATTAACATCAACGGGTAATTCAATACTCCAGTGGTCATGACTCCAGGCCTTTACTTTTTCTTTTTGTGGCGAAACGATCTCAACTGTTATACCGGCATTTTCCAATGCTTCTTTAGGACTCGTTAATTCAGATTCTTCAAATCCATTTTCTGTTAAGATGGCAACTTTTTTATTTCGTATTTCCATGGCTAAAAAATTATGGTGAGTGATTAAAATTCGTAATCAAACCACACGCATTTTCATGCCAATGTTTCTTAGCAAATAAATAAAAACAATGTTATCAAAGACTAATACCAACTCCAACTTTAATACCACGGTTATATGCATTCACATTTTGATTGGCATCAATTTTTGATAAGCCATAATCATACGAAGCTGAAATATTGAATCCGCCCGCAAACTTGTAACCAATGCCACCGGTTATTCCCACATCCCATTTACTGAAATCAGCTGTAACATCGCTGTTATTATTCAGCAGGTTCAATCCTAAAACACTGGCAGTAGTTTTAAGATTGCCATGGGCCAGGTACGAAAACTGCGGACCGGCAAACAATTGCAATCCATTAAAATTCATCTTCAGTAATACCGGGATATCAACGTATTCCAGTTTCAGGCTGGCTTTAGCATTAGCTCCCAAAAATCCCAGGCCTTTAATATCAAGAGCGCCATGTAACTGGTAACCTTTCTGTGAATAATATATTCCTGGTTCCAGTGAAAGCACATCACCTACCGGTAAATTAACGAAGGCACCTGCAAAAAAACCTGTCTGGTCCTGCGTTGTTAAAATGCCATTGGTGTTGCTTAATAAATTATTGAAGTTCGTTGAAGCATCGCCACGGATGCCGGTTTCAGAGAGCCCGGCCTTAACACCGAACGTTGGTTTGATCTGGTTAAATGATTTTTGATTGTACGATTTTTGATTGTACGATCGCTGGTTGTA
The DNA here is from genome assembly GCA_013694745.1 of Chitinophagaceae bacterium. GTDB lineage: Bacteria > Bacteroidota > Bacteroidia > Chitinophagales > Chitinophagaceae > Ginsengibacter. The sequence continues at coordinate 22,023 of JACDBU010000191.1, read as the reverse complement.
CGAGTTGTTTTGCGCAAAGGAAGCAACAGAGATAACCAGGGAAAAGAAAAATAAAAGATGCTTTTTCATAAAATGGGCTGGCGGATTTTATAGCCGCACTAATTTTTTAGATGAAAAATGATGAGCGAAAGATTAATGAGGTCGTTATAAGTTTTTGTTAAAGGGAAAAAGAAAAAATTTTGAAGAAAAACAATATTAATAAATCTGTTCATCATACAATAAAGAAAGATCTGCGCCGGTTTTTTTATTAGAAATAAAAGGATTGCGCCAGGCAACAATAGCCGCCAGCACATGCATTAGAATGAGCAGTGACAGACCTTTTGAGAGATCGGCTTTTTCTGAAATGAAACCGATAACCGATGGACCAGCAAGAAATCCGATAAGACCCCCGGTAGTTATCATCGCATAACCTTCCACAGTACTAACGCCGGGAATATTAGCAGAAGTGCGAAACAAAACCGGAACGATACAAAAGCATCCGAGGCCGATCATGATGTACCCGGCAATGGCAATAATAATTATGTGCGCTGTTACCACTATAAAAAAACCCATGGCTGTCAGCAGGCTCCCTGCAACAACTTCATTCTTGCTGCCAAGTTTTGTGATGAGCATATCGCCATTAAATCTCCCAGTCATGGCTACAGAAAAACCAGCATACCCCAGGCTTATCAATACTTTGGGAGCAAATAATATTTCTTTAAAATAGATGGCGCTCCAGTCGGCAACACACCCCTCTGCCATAAAGCTAACCATGCAGATAAATGAAATGCCGAGGATAGATGAAGAAGGTAATTTAAAAGCCGACCTTGAATGAATGATGTCGGTGTTAGCAAGCAAATGTTTTTTATTAGAAAGAATTACAGCAATAAGTATGATACCTACAGCAACGATCTGCCATCCTGAAGGAACATGAAATGTGAACAGCAAGGCAGCGACACCGGCGCTCACTGCGCCTCCCAGGCTAAACATGCCGTGGCAGGTGGTCATGAGCAGGCGGTTGTATTTTTTTTCCATAAGGTTTACAGTAGCATTGGCTGAAACTCCATTCAAAAAACTTACCGCGCCAAAACAAAACAGTGAAAGCCAGAACATAAAACGGTTAACAGAATTTATTTGCACGATCATTACACAGCATACAATAATATAACCGGTGAACATCCATCTTCCAACGCGTATCTTGCTGAAGATCCTTGTGGAGAGCAGCATCCCGGTGATGGCGCCAAGGGGCGAAAGCAGCAATGAAAGTCCGAGACTACCATCTGTAAAACCAAGTCTTGCTTTTATCCCTGGGATTGAAGCCACCCAAATACCGAAAATCAAACTGGAGACTGCAAATAAAAAACCCACAGCAAATACCGGTTTGTTTTTAAAGAAGGCGTGGAAGTTTTTTAGCATTGGTGGATGGTGAATGGTGTACATCTGCAATTCAGCAAAGTTATCTCTCAAAAGATACCAGGCATTTAAACACATATTTTTCACACAAAACTTTTTATATTTACTTATCCCAAAAACACCATGAAACAGCTAACATTTTTATCCATCTTTATTCTTTTTATTTTTAGTACTGCCTCCGGCCAGTCGAAAAAATATATTTATTATTTTGATCAGAACATGAACATCACCGCACAGTCTGGTTCAGTATTTTATGGATCAGGGTTAAAGGATGGGAATGTATTTGAACTGAAATGTTTTGATATTGCGAAAAAATATTTGGTGTTCATAGCACATTATACCGATACTACATTGCTCAAGTTAAACGGATTGTTTCAATCGTACTATGAAGCCGGTACACAGGAAAAAGAAGGAAATTATTCCTCCGGCAGGCAGGAAGGTTTATGGCAAACATGGGACTCACTGGGAAACCTGACCGATTCCACATTATTTAAAGACGGAAAAAAAATGATGCAAGCCACATATTCCTATTATAAAAACGGAACGCTAGCGGATCATACAACCAGCGACAGCCTGAAAGATATTTTAAATGAAACCAGCTATGATGAACAAGGAAAGCTAAAAAGTGAAATACATTTTACCGGGCAAAAAGGCTCCTGGAAAAGTTACAAAAACGGTATGCTGGTAAGTATTGATACCCTTAACACACGTGAAGAGATCGAGGCCTCGTTCCCGGGAGGAGAAAAAGTATGGACACAATATATTGCCAATAAAATGATGGAGAAAAGTGATGTATTGATAAAATCAAATGAATCCGGTACGTGCAGGATAAGGTTTATTGTAAATAAAAATGGAAGGATCACGGATGTGGAAGCAATCACGGGAAAAGATTTAAAGCTTGCTGAGATAGCAATCGGTATAATCCGTAATTCACCCAAATGGAAACCAGCTTCGCAATATGGAAGACCAGTAAACGCCTATCGCGAACAGCCTTTTACTTTTACACTATCTAATTAGTCACAAATATAAATATCATAAAAATATTTAACAACTATCTAAGTATTCCTGCGATCTTTCGGCACAGTTTTGTCGTCTATATAGTACAATAAAAAAAATATTATGAGAAGGATTATACAAATTTGTGCAGCAGGTTTACTTTTCGCAGCCTGTCACAACCCGAAAACAGATCTCCAGACAAAACAGGAACAAGTATCAGTTGATACTACCGGAATGTATAAAAGCAATGGTTCTACAGATACTTCAACCGTATCGGAAGCCAAGCTTGCGCCTCCGCCACCGCAGGTAAAAACGGTAACCCGTACTGTTTATGTAGACAGGCCGTACAAGGCGCCAAGAAGAAATGCGATACATGAAGCTGTACCAACACCAGCGCCGGTACAAGCACCGGTTGTGGTAACTCCACCCCCGCCACTCCCGGGAACACAAACATCCGGCAATAATGCTAACAACGGATCGGGCGGTAATGGCAATCAATCATCGAATGGCAATGGTGGTTACGGCAATGGTACTTATGGCAATAATACCGGTACAACTACAACCAAGCAAAGAGATGGATGGAGTAAGGCTGCGCAAGGTGCAGCAATTGGCGGAGTTGGCGGTGCAATAGGTGGCGCAATCCTTAGCAGGAAAAAAGGTCAAGGTGCTGTTATCGGTGGAATAATCGGGGCTGCAGGCGGATATATTATTGGCAGAAAAAAAGACAAACAGGATACATCAAGATAAAATAATCAAATATTTTAAATAAAAAATCCTTCTCCTTAAACGGTGAAGGATTTTTATTTTATATAAGGTGTGAATCTATCAAACGCATTTATAAATGAAGCGAAAATTTAATTGAGTAACTTTAAAAAATTAATTTTGTTACCAAATGACACCTGTTTATATCCTCCTGATAATACTGCTTGCTGGTATTGCAACTGTTTTATGGTTTTTGAAAAAAACGGTAACAAACGGCAGTGATAAAGACCTTTCTGTACTGCGATTTAAAATTGAAAACTTTACCACGGAAATAGCCCGTGTAGAAGCAGCAGTAAAAAATGAAATGGTTACTAATCGAAATGAAAGCAACGTAGTTGCCAAAAGCACGCGTGATGAGCTTGCAAATTCTTTCAAACAATTTGGAGAAATTATATCGCAATCTTTAAAAGAGGCAAGTGAATCAAATACCAGCAATTCAAAAGAAAGCAGTCGCTCATTAAAAGAAGCCCTGGAAAATTTTAAAAAAGATTTTTCCCAATCTGTAGAAACCTTCAATACTGCCCAGAAGGATAATTTTTTTGCCTTGCTCAATAAGCAAACCGAGCAAAACAATGCCACTTCTCAAAAGCTGGATCTCATGCGGGAAACAGTTGAAAAGAAAATTGCGGATATGCAAACTGGCAACGAAAAAAAACTGGATGAGATGCGGGCAACGGTGGATGAAAAATTGCAGAAAACCCTGGAAACTAGGCTGGGAGAAAGTTTTAAACAGGTAAGTGAGCGGCTCGAGGCAGTTCATAAAGGACTGGGAGATATGCAAACACTTGCTACCGGTGTGGGCGATCTCAAAAAAGTTTTAACGAATGTAAAAACACGCGGCATGCTGGGTGAACTGCAGCTCCACGCCCTGCTGGAACAAATATTTACTCCTGATCAATATGCCCGAAATGTAAAAACTAAAAAAGGCTCGGATGCAATGGTAGAGTTTGCCATAAAAATGCCCGGGCAAAAAGACGAAGGAGAATGCTGGCTGCCAATAGATTCTAAATTTCCAAAAGAAGATTTTGAATTATTGAATGATGCCTACCAGCATGGAAGTCATGAAGAAATTGAAAAACACCGGGCCGGGTTTATAAGGGGTATTAAAAAATCGGCCGGGGATATTTGCGGAAAATATATTGATCCGCCAAATACAACCGATTTCGCAATTTTGTTTCTCCCCTTTGAAAGTCTTTATGCAGAGGTACTCCGGGAACCCGGCTTATTTGAATATGCCAGAAGAGAATGTAATATTTTCATTGCTGGTCCTACCAATTTATCAGCCTTCCTCAGTAGCCTGCAGATGGGCTTCAGAACCTTGTCCATCCAAAAAAGGTCCAGCGAAGTTTGGCAACTCCTGGGTGCAGTAAAAACTGAGTTCGGAAATTTTGGAGGCATACTCGAAAAGACCCAAAAGAAACTCATGGAAGCCAGCAACTCAATTGAGCAGGCATCTGTTCGTTCAAGAAGTATTGAAAGAAGATTAAGAGATGTTCAGGAACTTCCGAAACCGGAAGGAATGAATATGCTGACTGATATTTCTGTTATTGCCGAAGATCAACAAACAGACGTAGTTTGATCTGTACTAATTTTTATAAACACACACGCATATAGGTATCATATCCCTATTGTATGTGTATTTACTTTTATATCCACTGTTTGTTTTTGCAAGAAGACTTTATTATTACCCTTAACAACTGATTGAACTTTCGGCGTATTTAAATTGTAGGATAGTTCGAGGTACGAAAGTACCGGGATACTCATTGCAATAACAATAACCATTAGGGCATACATAGCATGTTTAAAATTATTCCACATGCTACTAAAAATTGACTTTTTCATTTTATTACTTTTAATTGTTTTTATTTATTTATTTGGTAATGCAAAGATAATGATAAAACATTGTATTATGCAATACATAGTACATTGAATGGCCATATACCGATTTTAATGGTTTAAAAAGCTAAATGAGTGGTATTAGCAAGAGATGGCATAGTTTTCTCTTATAATGGGTATGACCAAAAAAATAAAATATATTAGAAAGATTTTAATGATTCTCAGTGTGGTTACTGTTTTTGCTGCCTGCAAAAGCAAAACCAGCCTGGATCCTGCAAAAGATCAGACGCTTGTTGATTCAGGACGCTATAATAACACTATAATGAGTGATACACCCCGCACAAGTGATGCATTAGTAGTACCTCCGGGTAATGTTCAGACCAGTAAACATGTTACTTCTACTATTCCGCGAGGTTACCGTGGAAGAACGCGTTCTGATACTACGATAAGAACTACTACTACTAACGGTATTACGCATATTGATACCACCGTTACTACGAATACAGGCAGTGCAACACATACCAGTACAGGAAACGGTGTATACTCTGGAGGCAGTGGTTCATCCGGCTCATCAGGCGGTGGAACTACAGCTACAACTACTCGTAGAAGAGGCTGGAGCAAAGCCGCGCAGGGTGCAGCTATAGGTGGTGTTGGCGGTGCAGTAGGAGGCGCAATAATCAGCAGAAATAAAGGAAAAGGAGCAGTAATCGGTGGTGTATTAGGAGCTGCCGGCGGATATATTATCGGGCGTGGTAAAGATAAAAGGGATGGCAGGGTTCGTCGTTAATTTTTAGCCCTGTCATATTGAACAGGCCATTGGATATCTTGCCCTAATTCTTTTGCAGCATGCAATGGAAAATAAGGATCTTTTAAAAACTGGCGGGCCATTATCACTAAGTCAGCTTTATTGGATAGCAATATTTCTTCAGCCTGTTTTGAATTAGTTATTAAGCCTACAGCGCCGGTAAATATACCGGCGTCTTTTTTTATTTTTTCTGCAAAGGGAACCTGATACATTGGGGCTACCGGAATTTTTTGGTCCGGCGAATTACCACCAGAAGAGCAGTCTACAAGATCTACATTTTTTTTCTTTAAAACTTTTGCCAATGCGATGGAATCATTTTCTGTCCACCCACCCGGCACCCAATCCGTAGCTGATATTCTTACAAACAATGGAATGTCATCTTTTAAAATTTCTCGTGTGGCAGTAACAACCTCAGTTAATAAGCGGATACGGTTTTCGAAAGAACCACCATATTCGTCTTTCCGCTGGTTACTTAAGGGAGATAAAAATTCATTAAGTAAATAACCATGCGCAGCATGTATTTCGATCACTTTAAAGCCTGCTTTCAAAGCTCTTTCAACAGCATTGCGTAAATCTTGTATGAATTTTTTTATATCATCTGTGGTCATCTCTTTTGGTATCGGCTCTCCGTGTCGATAAGCCAGTGCGCTGGGTGCAAATGTTTGCCAGTCACCTTCCCCCCGCAAGAGCGCTTTGCCACCTTTCCATGGAGAGTGATGACTTGCTTTGCGTCCTGCGTGGGCGAGCTGAATACCGGGTACTGCACCTTGATTTTCTATAAATGTTGTGATGCGTTTGAGAAATGGGATGTGTTCATCTTTCCAAATTCCAAGATCATCTGGCGATATCCTGCCTTCCGGCGAAACTGCAGTCGCTTCAGTAAATACCAATCCTGCACCTCCTACAGCGCGGCTGCCAAGATGTACGAGGTGCCAGTCGTTTGCAAAACCATCTTCACTGGAATATTCACACATGGGTGAAACCACGATCCTGTTTTTTAGAACAACGTTCCTGATCTTTAAAGGTTCGAAAAGCAAAGCCATTTTTTTCTCAAATATAAAACACTAAGCATTGATAATTGATACCCCAGGAATTATTAAGAAGTACATTTGCATTCCAAAGAAATAAGAAATAAACAATTCAACAAATTAAAAACTATGTCAGCAACAAAAGCATATGCCGCTAAAAGCGCTACCACACCCATTGAACCATTCAGTATAAACCGGAGAGACCCCAAGCCACATGATGTGGAGATCGAAATACTTTATTGTGGCGTTTGTCACAGTGATCTGCACACTGCACGCAATGAGTGGGGCGGCACCATTTATCCTGTTGTTCCGGGTCATGAAATTGTAGGTCGTGTAACAAGGGTTGGCGATCATGTTAAAAAATTTAAAGCAGGCGATCTCGCAGGAGTTGGATGCCTTGTTGATAGTTGCCGTGAATGTGAAAATTGTAAAGAAGGCCTGGAGCAATATTGTGAGAATGGCATGGTGGGAACGTACAATGCACAGGAAAAAGATGGCAGTGGAATTACCTACGGCGGATACAGCAAACAAATTGTTGCACATGAAGATTTTGTTTTAAGCATTTCAGATAAGCTACCGCTGCAAGGTGTAGCCCCATTGCTTTGTGCAGGTATTACAACCTACTCACCACTTCGTTACTGGGAAGTTGGTAAAGGTGATAAGGTTGGCATATTAGGTTTGGGTGGTCTCGGGCACATGGGTGTAAAGCTGGCCGTTTCGTTTGGCGCAGAAGTTACTATGTTAAGTCATACTGCATCAAAAGAAGCCGATGCAAAAAAATTGGGCGCGCATAAATTTATTTTAACGAGTGATGAGGCACAGGTTAAAGCAGCCGAAAATTATTTTGATTTTATTTTAGACACGGTTTCGGCATCGCATGATTACAATATGTACCTGGGCATGCTGAAAACAAATGGTATCATGACCTGTGTTGGTGCACCGCCAACGCCTGCACAAATTCCCGCATTCAATTTGATCATGAAAAGAAAAAGCATCGGCGGATCACTCATAGGTGGAATTCCTGAAACCCAGGAAATGCTTGACTATTGTGCAGAGCATAACATCGTTTCAGATGTAGAAGTGATAAATATAAAAGATATCAATGAAGCCTATGAGCGAATGCTTAAAGGGGATGTGCGTTATCGGTTTGTGATTGATATGGCGACCTTGTGAGTTGCGGGTTTTCACGGTGAGAAAGGAGAAGCAGAGTTTACGTACACTTTTCACCGCAGAGAAAGGAGAAGCAGAGTTTACGCAGAGAATCATTGAGTAAATATTTTTAACTCCTCTTCTCTGCGGTAGAAAAATATTTCTCTGCGTAAACTCTTTCATCTCTTGTTCTCTGCGGTAGAAAAAGTTTCTCTGCAATAAAAAAATAATCAAATGCAAAAAAGAAAATTAGGTAGTTCAGATCTTGAAGTTGCACCCCTGGCATTTGGTGGAAATGTTTTTGGATTTACAATTGATGAAAAAACATCTTTTATATTATTAGATGCCTTTGTTGAGGCAGGTTTTAAATTAATAGATACAGCAGATGGATATTCCCGCTGGAAACCCGGCAATAAAGGCGGCGAATCTGAAACAATAATTGGTAACTGGATGAAAGGCCGGGCTAACCGCGATAAGGTGATCATAGCCACGAAGGTTGGAACTGATATGGGCGATGGCAAAAAGGGCCTTTCAAAAAAATATATTTTTAGTGCTGTTGAAGATTCGTTGACGCGTTTGCAAACAGATTATATCGACCTGTATCAATCTCATTTTGATGATATGGATACGCCAGTCTCAGAAACAATGGACGCTTACGCAGCACTTATTAAGCAGGGAAAAGTAAAATATATAGGCGCTTCAAACCTAAGTGCAGCAAGGCTTTTAGAATCTTTGCAATATTCTGAAAAAAATAATTTACCTAAATACATATCGCTGCAGCCGGAATATAATTTATACAGCCGTCAAAAATTTGAACAGGAATACCAGCAACTTTGTATTGATAACAATTTAAGCGTTTTAACATATTTCTCTTTAGCCAGTGGCTTTCTTTCGGGGAAGTACCGTTCTGAAAATGATTTTACAAAAAGTACAAGGGGAAGTGGCATGGCTAAATATTTAAACGATCGGGGTTTCAAAATACTGGCTGCACTGGATGAGATATCAAAACGATACAACACAAGCCAGTCTTCGGTTTCCATTGCATGGCTTCTTTCCCAACCAACCATTGCTGCGCCAATAGCCAGTGCTACTAATATCGAACAATTGCATGCGCTAACATCTGCAGCAAACTTACATCTTGACAAAGATACAGTGGACGCACTTACTAAGGCAAGCGCATATTAAACTAATTCCCGGAAAGATATTGCTGCAATTCGCTTTCTGTTTTTACAAGAACATCACGGGCTTTGCTGCCCTGGTTTTGCCCAACTACCCCCGCAGCTTCCAGCTGGTCCATCAAACGGCCGGCGCGGTTATAACCAAGTTTCATCCTTCGTTGCAAAAGTGAAGTGCTGCCCTGCTGGCTCATTACAATCAGCCTGGCAGCATCATCGAAAAGAGGATCTTTATCATTGAGATCAAAGCCGCGTGCTTCCATTTCTTTTTCATCAACATATTCGGGCAATAAAAATGCCTGCGGATATCCTCTCTGGTTACCTATGAATTCTGTTATTTTATCAACCTCAGGTGTATCAACAAATGCACATTGTAAACGGGTTAACTCACCATTGTAGCTGATGAGCATATCACCTTTTCCAATAAGCTGCTCTGCGCCGCCTACATCTAAAATGGTGCGACTATCAATTTTACTGCTCACTTTAAAAGCAATACGCGCCGGAAAATTCGCTTTAATGGTACCGGTAATAATATTTACCGATGGCCGCTGGGTGGCAATTATGAGATGAATGCCAACAGCTCTTGCTAGCTGTGCCAGGCGGGCAATTGGAAGCTCTACTTCTTTTCCGGCAGTCATAATAAGATCGGCAAATTCATCAATTACAAGCACGATGAATGGAAGGTACTGGTGCCCTTTTTCGGGATTTAATTTACGTGAAACGAATTTTTCATTGTACTCTTTTATATTCCTTGTACCGGCTTCTTTCAGCAGGTCGTAGCGATTATCCATTTCAATACACAATGCATTAAGCGTATGAATAACTTTTTTTGTGTCGGTTATAATAGGATCTTCTTCACCCGGGAGCTTGGCCAAAAAATGTTTTTCAATCTTATTGTAAATGCTGAGCTCCACTTTTTTGGGATCAACCAAAACAAATTTTAATTGCGATGGATGTTTTTTATACAAAAGCGAAACCAGGATCGCATTGAGGCCCACAGATTTTCCCTGGCCGGTAGCACCTGCCATTAACAAGTGTGGCATGCTGGTTAGATCCACAATAAAATTATCATTGTCGATCTTTTTGCCGATGGCGATAGGAAGAGAAAAATTATTGTGCTGGAATTTTTCAGATGCCAGTAAAGTTTTCATGCTTACAACCGTCTTGCGCACATTGGGTACTTCTATACCAATGGTTCCTTTTCCCGGTATAGGAGCAATGATGCGTATGCCAAGCGCAGCAAGGCTTAGCGCAATATCATCTTCTAAATTTTTTATGCGTGAAATGCGAACACCGGGTTTTGGAACTATCTCATACAAGGTTACAGTAGGACCAACCGTTGCCGATATTTTATCTATTTCAATGTCGTAATTTTTAAGTGTATTAATGATCTGGTTCTTATTTGTTTCCAGCTCTGCAGGATCTCTTACGATCTGTTCACTGCCATGAGTTTCCATCAGGTCGAGCTTTGGATATTTATAATCTCTCAGATCCAGAACCGGGTCATACGGTTTTAAAGCCTCTACTCGGGTACTGATATCCGGCGCAATTATTTCTGTATTTTTTTCCGGTAGTGTTTTAATTTCCAGTTCCAGGTCATTTGAAGGGACAGTCTGATCCTGTTTTTGTAAAGGAATAACTTCCTGTGGCTGGGTTAGAAAATCGTTTTGTTTTTTATCGATATTAAAATCCGCCGCGGGAATATTTTCTTTCTCTGTAAGCTGCAGATCAAACAAGGGCAGGTTATCCTGCTCAGGATTAATTACCTGGTTACTCATTGACTGCACCGAATTGGTATCAAGAGAAGTAAGTTCATTTTCAGGAGTAGCAACCTCTTGATTATTCTCTTCGGTTTGAAGAAGTGAATTAAAATTTTCTTTGAGATAATTTTTCTTCGGAACTCTAAAAACAGGGTTAAAACGCCAGATGACATAAGATAGTGCGGCCACGAGCAAAACTGCCGCTGTGCCCACTCTGCCGATAATTTGCTGAAGCCATTCATTTACCATATCTCCCACAGCGCCGCCCCAGGCAAATGGACGCCCGGTTGTAAGAAATGAAGCCGTTACCGAAATAACAATGAGACCAACAATAACATATTTCAAATTGCGGGAGAAGGAAAATAATTTACGCCCAAAAAATAAATTTACGCCCAGGATAAAAAATAAGGTGCAAAATAAATAGGAGGCAATACCAAAACCCTCCCGAAAAAATAAATGGGCAAAATAGGCACCGCCGGAGCCAAGCAAATTAGCCACTTTTTCATCATGACTTGGCATGAGAATACTGGCACCTTTAAAAACTTTGCTTTGGTCTTCCTGCCATGTGAATAAATAAGAAGTAAATGCTACAAATAAAAGAAAAGCGATCAGTAAAAAGAAAGCGCCCATGATCTTATGTGTACGCTCGTCTCTCCAAAGTTCTTTCGCAACAACTTTTTCAACCGTTTCCGGTTTCATTTTAGAAGGATCAGGGGTTTTATTTTTTTTATTTTTGGTGCTCGCAGCCATGTTTCACAAAGATATAGAAACCGTTTTTTGTTTATGTGTGTAGTTTATTGTTGTTGAGAATTTTTTGAAACTGCAATTGCAATAAATAAAAATACCCAGCCGAGAATAAATGCAAGACCGCCTATGGGAGTTATGGCGCCAATCCAGTCGTAGCCCGGTAATACAGCACCTTTCACATACATAAGACAATATAAAGAACCACTGAATAAAACGATGCCGGCAATAAAAAATATACCTGCCCAACGCATAAACTTATTAGGGAATTCTTTGAAGAGTATGCCCGTGGCAAGTAATGCAAACACGTGATAGAACTGGTAGCGCACGCCGGTTTCAAAAATATTCACGGCATAATCGGATATCTTTTGTTTCAATGCATGTGCAGCAAAAGCACCCAGTATCACTGATAAAGCCCCAAAAAAAGCCGCTGTTTTTATAAACCCTTTATGCATCAATTGTTTTTATTTATGGGTATACTATTATTTTATTATTGCTGGAATGTAATCCTCGGCAAAATCATCAACATTTAAAATTAAACCAGCCTGCCGGTAAAAAAATTCCCGTTCTTTTATTTTTTCTGTAATATAAAAAAGCAATTCTTCGCCCTGCAAGTGTTGAATAAGTGGTCGTTTTTTTGTCTCATTTACCAATCGTGAAAAAATATTTTGTGGTGATGACAATAAATATATCGCCGTACCATGGTTGTTCATCCAGTTGATATTATCATTGTAGCAGGGAGTACCACCACCGGTTGCGATTATATTATTTCCTGAGAATGATTTCAATGCCGCTGTTTCCAGGTCGCGAAAGTGATCTTCACCATCTTCGGCAAATATTTGTGCCGCTGTTCTGTCCTGTTGTGCTTCAACAATTTCGTCAAGATCAACAAATGTTAATCCCGAATGATCAGCCCACTTCTTTCCCCAATAGGTTTTTCCGCATCCCATGAAGCCGATGAGGAAAATGCAACCCAGGTTGGCCCCCTGTCCCCCGATGGGGGAACTTAGGTCTGTTTTTGTATTCATTATCCCGCTTTATAAAATTTGGATATATTACCTCACAATTGAAAAGAAGCCATTTATATTTAAAAAAGTCGTCATTAAGTTCCCCCATCGGGGGCCAGGGGGCTTTTTATTTGAACGCATTCAAACCGGTAACATCCATGCCGGTAATTAATAAATGAATATCGTGTGTGCCTTCATAGGTTAGCACACTTTCCATATTCATCATATGCCGCATAATTGAGTATTCACCGGTGATGCCCATGCCACCGAGCATTTGCCTGGCGTCGCGTGCGATGTTTGCCGCAATTTCGCACGAATTTCGCTTTGCCATGCTAACCTGCTGTGGGGTTGCCTTTCCGTCATTCATCAAAACGCCCAGGCGCCAGTTCAGTAATTGTGCCTTGGTGATCTCAGTTATCATTTCCGCGAGCTTTTTTTGCTGTAACTGGAAACCGCCGATCGGCCTGTCGAATTGAATTCTTTCTTTTGAATAACGAAGTGCAGTATCATAACAATCCATTGCTGCGCCCAATGCACCCCAGGCAATACCATAGCGCGCTTTGGTTAAACAACTCAGCGGTCCTTTCAGTCCTTTCACATTGGGTAAAATATTTTCTGCCGGAATTTTTACATTGTCAAAAACCAATTCACCTGTAGCGCTCGCACGTAAACTCCATTTGCCATGCGTGGTTGGTGTTGTAAAACCGGCCATGCCTCTTTCAACAACTATACCCCGGATGTCGCCGCTATCGTCTTTTGCCCAAACAACCGCCACCTGTGCAAATGGCGCATTGCTGATCCACATTTTACTTCCGTTCAAAATAAAATTATCTCCCTCTTTTTTAATATTCGATAACATGCCGGAGGGATCACTGCCAAAGTTTGGCTCCGTTAAACCAAAACAACCAAGCCATTCGCCGCTGGCTAATTTTGGCAAATATTTTTTGCGTTGTTCCTCATTGCCATAGGCAAAAATGGGAAACATAACTAATGAGCCCTGCACGCTTGCGGTTGAACGAATGCCGCTGTCACCTCTTTCCAGTTCCTGCATCATCAATCCGTATGAAATATAATCCAGGCCGCCGCCCCCATATTCAACCGGGATCGTGGGACCAAAACACCCGATATCACCCAATTGCTTAACCACCTGTTGCGGAAATTCTGAACGTTGTGCATAGTCTTCAATGATCGGAGAAATTTCTTTCTTCACATAATTGCGAATGGTTTCACGGATTAATTTTTGCTCATCGCTCAGCAATTCATCTACCATAAAATAATCCGGCGACTGGAAGAGATCTTGTGACATTTTTAATTTTAAAGTAATTTATAATGAAGTTGCAACCGCAAAGAAACGCAAAGAATTTGCAAAGTAGCACAAAGAAAACTTTGCGATAAAATGCTTACAAATTTCTTAAATAACCTTCCATTTCCTTTTGATACTGTGCAGCAATGGCGCCGGCTTCTTCTGCAAAATCTTCTTTTTCACTGGCATAAATAATAGCCCGGGAAACATTTACCAGCAAGCCACAATCCTTTATGAGTCCGTATTTTGAAACATCAGCAAGACTTCCTCCCTGGAAACCGACACCTGGTACCAGCAAAAAATTTTCGGGAATTATACTTCTTACATTCACAAATTCCGTCGCTTTTGTAGCACCTATCACAAACATTAAATTTTCCTGATTCCCCCACGCCCTTGCTGTTTCCAAAACCGTTTCATATAAAAAGGCAGTATGTTTTTTACTAAGGTGAATACCTTCATCCAGCGCTTCATCAATAGTTACCGTTTTTTTTAATTCAAAATCAGCCGCCCCCGAATTAGAAGTTAACCCCAGCAGTATCGTCCATTTACCAGGGTATTCTAAAAATGGCGTTACACTATCTTCCCCCATGTAGGGCGCAACGGTTATGGCATCAAATGGCAGGGCTTCAAAAAATGCTTTTGCATATTGCGAAGAAGTGTTGCCAATATCACCGCGCTTGGCATCTGCAATTTTAAAATGGGTAGAAGGAATATATTCCACCGTTTTTTTCATTGCCATCCAGCCTGGCAATCCCATTGCTTCGTAGAAAGCGGTGTTTATTTTATAGCTTACGCAATGATCTTTTGTAGCGTCAATTATCTGTTTATTAAATTCGAAAATTGCATCAGGATGTGATTGCAGGTGCACAGGAATTTTGTTTATATCCGTATCAAGTCCTACACACAAGTAGGAATTTTTCGAAAATATATTTATTACCAGTTGTTCGCGTGTCATCTTTATTAATAATAATTCGATAAGTTCTTACATTTTGGGCATGCCTATTCTTTGCTGCATTTCCGAGGCAATTTCCTTTTCATTATCGCTGCCATTCTTATTTAAATGTTTGATAATACTTTCTCTTGTTGCCGGTTCGTGGTTTTGGCTAAGTTTAAATACATTGTCTTTACTTTCCACCTCAATAGTAAACCCAACGATCGCTTTTACCAGCCGGTCAATATATTCAACCGGTAATTTATCAAACGCTGCAGCGCTTTCGGGCTGCTCGTATTGGTTGGTAAGATTCTCGACTATTTTTCTTGTAGCTGCTTCATCACCAAATGTAATTTTTCCTTTGGCATGAACTGATATATAATTCCAGGTAGAGGCTATATCCTGTTTTATATACCAGCTGGCGCTTACATAACAATGCGGCCCGGTAAATATAACCAGCACATTTTCATTTTTTAAAAATGCTTTATGATGGTCTGTGTTTTTCATCATATGGCCGGTCAAAATTATTTTATCATTTACGATTTTAAGATCGAGGGGTACCTGGGTAGCTACGGGGTATGTTGTATCCATCCCACAAATTATTGCAAAGGGATTTCGCCGCATGTGATCAACGACCTTGTCATTATCTTCTTCACTAAAGTATGGAAGTTTGTACATGGAAGTTTGTTGTTTGTTACACTTTAATTATTACTTGCCTATTGCCTATTGCTTATTGCCTATTGCCTATTGCTGATTGCCTATTGCTAATTGCAAACACCAAAACTTGCTACTCGCCATTTGCTACTCGCTAATTACTAATTTCTCATTCCTAATTGCTCATTCTCCCCCGATAGCTTCCGCAAAATTAACTCCTCCACCTCCCTGCTTTCCCATTTATTTTCTATCCCCGGCACAGCCATCACCTGATTCATGATCTCTTCCTGTTTTTTACTACTGTTTAATGCTTCACTATAGCGTATGTGCGGACTAAAAGTAACCTGCGAGTAAGCCGGTATCCATTTACCAGGATATTTTTCACTGAAGGCTGCCTCAATTTTTTTCTGTAACAGGAATGTTTCGTTCCCAACTTTATCGCGCATTTCAACAAAATTATTTAAGGCCAGGTCGGCAATTGCATCCGCATCAGGTTTCCGGGTTGCCTGGAATTCATCAAGGATATTTTTCCATTTGCGCCTATGCTTATCAATGAGCGCATTCAAAACCGAACAATCTTCAAATCCACAATTCATTCCTTGTCCGAAGAATGGTACGATGGCATGTGCAGCATCACCGATCAAAGAAAATTTATCTTCTCTCACCCATGGAAAACATTTTACAGTAACGAGTGAGGAAGTAGGATTGATAAAAAAATCTTCTTCCAGGCCCGGCATCAAAGCATGGGCGTCGGCAAAAGTGCCAGCGAAAAAATCGGCGACTTTTTGTTTTGTATCCAGCGAAGAAAATGAAGGCTCACCTTCAAAAGGAAAAAATAATGTGCAGGTAAAACTGCCATCAATGTTCGGCAAAGCAATCAGCATAAAATTGCCGCGTGGCCAGATGTGCAATGCGTTTTTTTCCATTTCAAAATTGCCATCTTTCCCCGCAGGAATATTCAGTTCTTTATACCCAAAGTCAATATAGTATTGATTATAATCAAACCGGTTATGCTGTATTTGGTGCTGTAGTCTTGCTGCTGAAAAGGCACCATCTGCGCCGAAAAGAAGATCGAAATGCAGGGTGGATGCTGTATCGCCGGGAGATCTTTCAAAAGTAATTTGGTTTTCCTGCCAGTCTATAACTTCACATGCATGATTAAAATAAATGGCTACTCCGTTTTCTTCAGCCACGTCCATCAGTCTTTTATTTAGCTCACCCCGGGATACGGAATTAATAAACTGACCTTGTTTGCCATAGGCCTGGTAAGCCGTGGTGTTATCAGGCTTATGAATAAAGCGCCCATGCATCGGAATGCAAATCGGTTTTATTGTTTCCATTATGCCTACTTCTTCAAGTGCTTTTATCCCCCTATCGCTCAAAGCAAGGTTTATGGACCGGCCGGCGGCAGCTTTTTCTTTTCGCATGTCACCGCGACGTTCATATATTTCAACATCGTATCCCTTCCTGGATAAATATATTGAAAGCAGTGAGCCCACTAATCCTGCGCCTATTATTGTTACTTTTTCACTCATTAATAATTTCTTTGGAATTTTTTTTAATCCAGCGCTTTCTTTCTTTAGAGCAAAATAATTTTAATCATAATTTAGCATCATAATTTATAAAATTACTATGAATTACTTTAAGCAGGATACGCCATTTGTTGTTCCTACCACAGATGGAAAATTGATCGAGGAACATTTTGGGCTGGCTACAACCGGCGATAAAAATATTAGTGTAGCGCATATGATAGCGCCACCGGGATGGAGTGAGCCTTTTCAGAACCCGGCATTTGATGAATACACACTCGTAAGCCGTGGCAAAAAAAAATTTGAGGTTAACGATGAAACGATCATTGTTTCTGCAGGCCAAAGTATTTTAATTAAAAAAGGCAGCAGGGTCAGGTATTCGAATCCCTTTGATGACGAGTGTGAATACTGGAGTGTTTGCCTGCCTGCATTTTCTTTAGAGCTGGTTCATCGTGAAGAATAATGGATATTTTTTAAAAAAATTCTACCTCACAAACACCTAGATTCACAGAATAAAAAAAGCATTTTTAATTTCAGGATGTTTTAACATTTACGTTAAAATTATTTTTGCACCTTAACGTTCCACTAATTCCTCTTTACATTTGCCTGCCCTGCAAAGGCAGGCTAAAACATTATCTACATGCAATTATTTTTGTTACAGGCAGATACAACAATTTCCAAGGCAGCCCCACAAATGCAAAGCCTCTGGGATATTTTAATAAAGGGTGGTGTGCTGATGATACCCCTTGCTATTTTATTTGTAGCTGCGGTGTTCTTTTTTATTGAAAGACTTATAGCCATTCGCAAGGCCGGCAAAATTGAAGATAATTTCATGAGCATTATCAGGGACCATATTATTACCGGTAATGTAGCAGCAGCAAGGAGTTTGTCCAAAAATACTTTTCACCCCGTTGCAAGGATCATTGATAAAGGGATACAGCGTATTGGTAAACCCATTGATGCCATTGAAAAAAGCATGGATAACGTAGGAGTTTTGGAAATGTATAAAATGGAAAAAAATCTTTCCATACTTTCCATCATCGCTCGCATTGCCCCCCTGTTTGGATTTTTGGGAACGATCGTTGGTATGCTTCAGTTATTTAAGGGTATTGCTGCCAGTACAGAATATACAGCCAACACTATTGCCGATGGTATTTATGTAAAGATGATAACATCCGCCACAGGCCTCATTATCGGGATACTTACATTTATTGGGTACAGTTATCTTACGGCACAGATACGCAGAGTAGAAAATAAAATGGATGCAGCAGAATCGGAGTTCATAGATATTTTGCAGGAACCCACAAGATGAGAAAATAAAAAATAAAAAATTGAGTATAAGAAAAAGATTGAAAGATGAACACGCAGACCTTGATACAGGTCCGCTGAATGATATTTTGTTCATCCTCATGTTCTTCTTTTTGATCATTTCAACGCTGGCCAACCCTAATGTTATAAAGATGAGTAACCCCAGGGCAAAGAGTGATACAAAAGCAAAACAAAGCGTAATAGTAAGTATAAATAAGAACCGGGATATTTTTTTAGGTCAAAATAAAATAATATTTGATTCGCTGGAACCTGCACTGAGGAGGCATATACGCGTAGGTGACAGCATAAAACCTGCCGTAGTAGTCAATGCAGATTCACTTGTTAGCTGGGGCGACATTGTAAGGATAATGCAGGTTGCAAAAAAATTAGGCGCCACTACATCAGCATCAGTGAGTGGGGGAAAATAAGCGTAACTCAATAAGCCTCTACCATTCTTTCCTTTCCATACATATCTTTTTTAATATTTGTTGTAAAATTTTGCCGTGAAAAAATTTCCTGGATTTCTTTAGCGTGATCCTCGTGAACTTCTACAAAAATTCTACCACCATTATTCAAATGTGACTTGCTAAACGCTGCAATTTTTTTATAAAAAATAAATGGATCCCTGTCAGGCACAAAAAGTGCAATAGCCGGCTCATATTCAATTATATGTTTTTCCATTTTATACCTTTCTTTATGTGGAATATAGGGCGGGTTGCTAACAATGATATCAAATGAAGCTAGCCGCTGCCATTGGGTTTCATCTAAAAAATCAAGTTTAATAAATTCAATTTTTGTATTATGATCATTTGCATTTTCGGCGGCAATTTGTAAGGCATTAGCACTAATATCTATTGAATAAATTTCAGCCTGGGGCAATTCTTTTTTTAAGGCAATTGGTATGCAACCACTACCTGTACCGATATCCAGTATTGTTAACCCGTCCGATTTTTTTTCATTTTCCATTTTAAATTGTTTCACCACCCATTCTATTAACTCTTCAGTTTCCGGCCGTGGTATCAGCACATTTTTATTCACTTTAAATTTCATTTTATAAAAGTATGCTTCGCCTAAAACATATTGCACCGGCATGTTTTGTAAAAGCTTTCGCAGATGAACGTTTAAGCTTTGAATTGATAAATGGTTTAATGGCTTTTGCTTGTCCGTAATTCTGTCAATCCTTTTTATACCCTCTGCTTCAAAAACGAGATTTGCTATATTGCCGGCTTCTCTGTCATCATAAATTGTTTTTAGCTTTGCTGTATATTCTGCGTAGAATGCTTCGATTGTCATTACCGCAAACTTAATTATTTTGTGCATTGGTAAATGAAAGAACACGAATCATATATGTGGAGGTGTCTGCAGCTTGCAAAGCTGGGCGAAGGCAGCGTTGCTCCAAACCCAATGGTAGGAGCTGTTTTGGTATACAATAATAAAATAATAGGCGAGGGATATCATCAAAAATTTGGAGCCGCACACGCGGAAGTAAATTGTATAAACAGTGTAAGTGAAAGCAACCGGCAATCAATTTCAAAAAGCACTTTGTATGTTTCTTTGGAACCTTGCTCTCATTTTGGAAAAACCCCACCCTGTACTGATTTGATCATTAAACTAGCAATACCTGTTGTATTTACCGGGTGCATAGATATTTATAAAGAAGTAAGTGGTAACGGAATTAAAAAATTACAACATGCCGGCATTAAAGTTATCACAGGAGTTTTGGAAAAAGAATCTATCGATCTTAATAAAAGATTTTTTACTTTTCATGGAAAACAAAGGCCCTATATTATTTTAAAGTGGGCAGAAAGCTTGGATAAAAAAATTGCGGGAAGGCATGGAAGAACAAAGATCAGTAATGAAATAACAAACCGTCTCGTACACAAATGGCGAAGCGAAGAAGCCGCTATTATGATCGGAACCAATACAGCACTCGCAGATGATCCTTTACTAACTACCCGCTTATGGCCGGGGGCAAACCCGGTTAGAATAGTTCTGGATATGAATCTTCACTTACCACACAATTTAAAAATCTTTGATAAAGAAATTAAAACCTTAGTCTTCAATAAAACAAAGCAGGAAGAAGATGGTAACCTGGTATTTTTAAAAATTGAAAATGATAACATCCCGGGTATAGTAATGCAATCGCTTTTCAAATACGGCATACAAAGTGTAATGATAGAAGGGGGAGCAAAACTGCTGCAATCGTTTATTGACTCGGGTTTGTGGGATGAAGCACGATTAATTTGTAATGAAGAATTAACGATTGGAGAAGGCATCAATTCTCCTGTGTTAAAATCTTTTATTGAAGTGACGAAAGAAAAATACAACAGCGATACGGTATCGTGTTATCATAATACCAATTCTACATTGTCCATATTTGCCAGCGAATAAACCAGTGTATCCTCAGATTTTTTGATGCAGGTAAACCCATTTCTTTCAAGTAATTTAACCGAAGACGTATTTTCGGGATGTACTTCTGCATCAATAGATTCCCATTTTATTTTTTCAAATCCATACACCACAACTTCTGCCAGCGCTTCCTGCATCAAACCCTTATGCTGAAAATCAGGATGCAGCATATACCCAGTTTCGGCACTGCGGTTTTCCTTGGAAATATTCCAGTAACAAATTGTCCCGATCAGTGTATTGCTGTTTTTTAAACAGATCGCCCACATGATCCCTTCATTTACATCAGTGATGTTGTCAATTTTTTCTATGAATTTCCTTGCGTCTTCAATAGAATTTGCTTTTGGTATATCTGTATATTTTAAAACACCATCATCAGAACGCAAAAAAAATATTTCATTATCATCTGACATCACCATCCTGCGTAAATGCAAACGCTCTGTGGTTAACTCCGGGAAAGGCGAAAAACTGAACTCCATGAAAAAAATATTAATATTTAAAACAATTTATTTTCATTGATATAACGCCCCTAACGGAGCTACTGACATAACGCCCCTAACGGGGCTACTGATATGGCGCTCCTATGGAGCTATGATCAGCTTCCACTTATTTCCAGCACTTCACTAACTTCGGTTGCCGGCAATTCCGCGTTTCGCATGCTAATGCCCCTGGTAGCATTGGCAGTAAAATCAATAAAAGCCTGTTTACTGATCACATCATCACTCATCATAACCGGCACACCCGTATCGCCGCCTTCGCGAATATTTTGCACCAGGGGTATCTCACCTAAAAATGGAATATCATATTCATCAGCCAGTTTTCTGCCACCTTCTTTTCCAAAAATATAATATTTATTTTCCGGTAATTCCTGCGGCGTGAAATAGCTCATATTCTCTACAAGTCCTATCACAGGCACTTTGAGGCCCGCCTGGTTAAACATGGCAATACCCTTTTTTGCATCTGCCAGTGCTACCAGTTGCGGCGTGGTAACAACGATCACCCCTGTAACGGGTACGGTTTGTACAATGGTTAAATGTATATCACCCGTGCCCGGCGGCATATCAATGACCAAATAATCAAGATCGCCCCAGTCTACATCTGTAACAAACTGGCGAATGGCGCTGCTCACCATCGGGCCACGCCAAACAACAGCCTGCTTTTCATCTACCATCAACCCAATGCTCATTAATCTAATTCCATATCGCTCCAATGGAACGATCATTCCCTTATCGCCAACC
>JACDBU010000188.1 GCA_013694745.1 Chitinophagaceae bacterium | reverse complement strand
CACCAGCAACTCACATATAATAGATGCATAAAATGTTGCATTCCCCCCTATCCTTTTAAAAAAGAAGGCAACCAGGAATATTCCCAGGATTACACCATAAAATAATGAGCCCAGAATATTTACCGTTTCTATAAGGCTGTTACCGAGATTACTGGCTGACTCAGCAATAATGATACAAAAAAGCCCCCAGGCCAACGTGTATAATTTTGAGACACGATAATCCATTTTTGGGGTAAGATTTCGGTTGATGAATTTTTTATGGATATCAACTACGGTACAGGATGCTAGCGCATTTAAAGCAGCCGCAATGCTTCCCCATGCTGCTAAAAATATCATTGCGATCAACAGCCCTATCAATCCTTTGGGTAAATAATCCACCACAAAACGGAGAAAAATATAATTGGTGTCATTAACATCTTCGCCTGGGAGCGCTCTTTTTAAAACTTCTTTATACTGTTTTTTTATAGCAGCTTTTTCAGGCTCATTAGTTACACTCACCAAAGCATATTGCTTTTCCAAACTTACCAGCGAATCTTTCTTAACCGTATTTTTTGCGGCTGCTGCCTGTGTATCATTAAAAAATATCGGCGTTTTATTATAGTGATAAAAAGAAAAAACCAAAACGCCTAACAGCAAAATCAAAAACTGCATGGGCACTTTCACCAGGCCGTTTATGAGTAATCCAAGCCTGCTTTCGCGGTTGTCCTTTGCCGTTAGGTAACGGCCCACCTGGCTTTGATCTGTACCAAAATAGGATAATGCTAAAAAAAATCCCCCGATCAACCCGCTCCAGATATTGTATTTATCCTTCCAGTCGAATCCCTTATTCGTTACCCCATTTGTTATCACATTTATTTTCCCGCTTTTTGCGCCAATGTGCAGTGCTTCAGAAAAACCAACATTTGCCGGCATCAGGTGTACGATCATGTATCCGGCGAGCGCCATCCCCAATACAATAATAATTAACTGTAGCTTTTGCGTGTACGCAACTGCTCTTGCGCCACCGCTTACCGTATAAATTATCAGCAATCCGCCCATGATAATATTAGTCCAGTAAATATTCCAGCCAAGCAAAGAACTCAGTATAAGTGAAGGTGCATATATGCTTATACCAGTTGAAAGGCCGCGGGAAACCTGGAACAGGAATGAAGTGAACGTACGTGTTTTTATATCAAACCGCTGTTCTAAAAATTCATATGCAGTGTAAATTTTGAGCCTGCGGAAAATAGGCACAAAAACAATACAGATAACGATCATGGCCAGCGGCAGGCCAAAATAATATTGCACAAACCGCATTCCATCCGTATACGCCTGGCCCGGTGCGCTCAAAAAAGTGATAGCGCTGGCCTGTGTGCCCATTATACTCAGCAGTACCAGGTACCAGGGTATGTTGCGGTTGCTTAAAAAATAGCCATCCAGGTTTTTTGTTGTGCGGCTTTTGTATATGCCATAAATGATGATCCCTGTCAGGGTTACGATCAGGATTATCCAGTCAATACTACTCACAGTTATTTCCGCCGGCAGGCGAAATATTTAAAAGTAGATAAATGCAATTCCATCATCGTAGAAACATTTAAGATTTATTTATTTATTTATTTATGATCCTTTAAAATGGATGGTGATAAAATAATATAAAATTATCTGGAGTAGTAAGAATGCGATCACTACTATATACCAGGTACGCCAGTAAGTTTTGTCGTTTTGCATTTATTAATATTATTTCAATACTTTATTTTCCTAAGGCTATGAGGTTCGCCAGCAAACGGTAAGCACCCGGGATACCCGCGGGTAATTCACGAAAAAAAACAAGGCTTGCGTACACGAAATTCCCTTTGCCATATTTAGCAATTGCCAGGCTTCCATTGCTTTGTGGCTCTCCTTTATCATTCATGCCTAACGGTGTTTCATAATGCGTATCCAGCTGCAATGCCTGGTAGGTACTCCGCTCCTGCACCCAGCCTTCAAAATCTTTGGCGGTTATTTTATTCGGGTAATTTAATGCAGGATGATTGGGCAGTAAAAAGTTAACCACTGCATTTTCTTCTGTAACACGCGAGCCTGCATCAATTATAAATGGATACGGGCCCACCACAATTTTCCTGTTGCCAACCTGGTTGCTTTTTAAATACTGGACGATCATGTTCCCCCCATTTTGAACATATCGCATAAGCACATCATTTTTGCTTGTGAGGAATTCGAAAATATTGTAAGCACGGATACCCACAATAATGGCATCAAACAGTTTTAAATAATTATCATTAAGATCTGCTTCTGATAAGGTTTTCACGTCATAGCCCATATCCTGTAAGGCTTGTGGCACTTTATCACCAGCCCCAATGATGTAACCGATCTTTTTGCCAACCGTTTTAATATCAAGCTTTACTAAATTGGCCTTTGCTCTTGGAAAATAAGTTATGGTTGGGATGTGGTCGTAAGAAATAGTTTTGGTGTATCCGTCGTATGATACATTTCCTTTTTTTGCTACCGCCGTAATTTCTTCTGTGTAATTTGATTCTTTAGAAACCGGGATGAAAATGCTGCCGAATTTATTTAAATCATTGTTTGCCGGCGTATTTTGCAATGTCCATTTATTAGAGAATCGTTGGCTAATCTCTTGGCTCCTGAACAGATCTGCATTCGATTTTAAATTGATAAAGGAATTTACTGCGTTGTTACCCACTGATAAATAATTTTCTTTATCATACATCAGTTCAACCTTTGGCAATACTGGTATGGGCTCATAAGTGTCGCCTTTTACCGGGTCAATAACCCTGTATTGGACCGGCCTCTTAATTAAAAAATCTTCCCCCGCAATATTTATTAAAATAGTTGCTTCAAATGATGGATCATTTTGCGGTTTCCCGATCTGCAGCTGGTCGTGTACTTCAAAAGTTCCGCCAACCAATGGAGATTCGAGCCAGTATGGTTGTGATATTTTTTTGTTCTCTGCTGATGCCAGTGTTTTATTATAAGTTATATTTTGATTTACGGGCAGGGCAGTTGAAAAAGAAGTATCAAAGTTTTCTATGCTGATGTGCTTTAGTACCGCATCAACATTATTTCTTTTGATAAAAACAAAATTAGTTCGTAGCGAATCTCCCTGCACAACCTTTTGCTGAGAAGAAGTTGCTTCTACATACAAGCCGCTACATGCTTCGACCAATTGCTGCACTTCTCCCATTTTTTTTTGCTGCCAGTTACTTATTGGCAGCGCTTTTACCGTCTGGTATAATTTCACCAATGCCTGAACTGATAACACAGGCTGATCCGGTTTATAATTGCTGATGATATTATTTACCTGTATCCCAATGGCCTCTCCACCATTTATTCTTTTCCAGTCATAAACTATTCCATCCATCAGGTCTGTCTTTGCGGGAGTACCAGCAGTGGTAGCAAAATATTCAAAAGATTGTCCTCTCCTTCTTGGTCGGCCTTCACCCTGGCTTTTATGCATGGTGCGGGCTTCGCCGCCCATTTCGCCGTAGCTTTTACCCAGCAACGAATTGTAACCGCCAATATCAATTTTCAACTGGTCTTCACTGGTTGTATTGGTACCCCCGAAATTAAATGTGTTCCACATTATTCTTTTTGCCTGCCAGGGTTTTACACCATATTTAAATTGTTCAGGAAACCTGTTTGGATCAGCTGCAGCAGTAAATGCTTCATCAGCAAGTATAGCGGAAGCCGCATGGTGTCCATGTCCTGCACGTGCATCGGGAGGAAATCTTTTTATAATAACATCGGGTTGAAATTCTCTAATTACCCATACAAAATCACTTAATATTTTATCCTTATCCCAAATACGCAAGGCTTCCACTGCACTTTTGCTGAATCCAAATTCATATGCCCTTGTAAAAAATTGTTCAGCGCCGTCGATCCTCCTGGCTGCCAGTAATTCCTGGGTTCTTATCAATCCCAATTCTACACCCTGTTCTTCACCTATCAAATTTTGCCCGCCATCACCACGTGTTAAACTTAAATACGCGGTGCGGTATAATTTTTCATTTGCCAGGTATGGAAGCAATGCATTGTTCTCATCATCCGGATGTGCGCCTACATAAAGAACCGAACCAAGAACATTTAATTTTTTTAATTGCAATAAAATTTCCGAAGAGTTATATGTTTTTGGCGGCTGTGAAAATGAAAAAAGTGAATGCAGTATAATCAATAGAAAAAAAATGAGCTTACGCATATTCGTTTTTGTGAATGATGTACGAATGTAATAAAATGTTACTTTGGCTGTACACCGCTTAAATAAAAAAACCGGGCACAAGGCCCGGCTAAACTAAAACTATCAGTTAGAAATTAAACGTGAGACTTGCATAATAGAAGCCGCCATTGAAGCCAAACTGCGTGGCCTCGCGGCTATACACAAAAACTCCACTGCTGCTGTTCAATGGATTTTTTAACTTATCCGGGTATACATCTGCTATGTTATTTGCGCCAATTGTTATCTGCATAAATTCTTTTGGTTTAAATGATAATGCAACATCCGTTACATATTTGGGAGAAAAATGCTCGTCCCTTGTTCTGTCTGTGCCATTAAAAATGGTTGCAATTTTTCCAAACCTCGTATCTCTTACGATAAAATTAAATTTACCAACCCTGTAATTTAATGCCAGGGTAAATTTATCACGCGGCTGGTTTTGCTCGATGCGTCCTTTTTCCTGGATGTTGAAAAGGGTATTTGTATTTAATGAATCAGCAGGAAGCTTGCTGGTTGTTTGTATGTTGCCGAAGAGTTTAGTTTTATTGAGATTGCCTGCCAGGGTTATGTTCAAATTCCCTTTGGGTACTTTAAGATCAGCGCTTGTTACAATATCTACACCTTGTGTACGGGTATTAACGGCGTTGGTAAAAAATATCGCTGAATTAACATCCGGATAATTGGCAAGTATCTGCGCTACGGTAGGATTGCTTTTTGTAAAGTTGCCCGTCAGCACTATCCTGTCTCTTATTTCAATCTGATAAGCGTCTATGGTTATGCTTACATTTTTTGCGGGCTTCGACGTAATTCCCGCGCTGTAGTTGATCGACTTCTCCGCTTTTAATGAAGGAATACCAAAGGCTGCTGCTATATCACTATTGTTTCGAAATGTACCCTGTTGCAACGGCACAAAACCCTGGGGTGTATTTACAAAAACAGTACTAATGGCACTAAAAAACCGCTGGTGTATAGAAGGTGCCCTGAAGCCATTGCTTATGGCGCCACGCAACGAAACAAAATCAGTGAGCTTATACCGCAGAGCAAGTTTGCCGGCAACATTGCTTCCGAAATCGCTATAATATTCATACCTGCCTGCAACATTCACTAACAATTTGTTTGTGATATCACTTTCCAGATCGATATAAGCAGCGCCCACATTCCTGTTTTCATTAACTGCATTAGAAGGTTGAAATCCTGGGAAAACCTGTGCCCCGCCTACTTTCGTAGAGGTTGGTGGAGGTGCATAATTTTTATAAGATGCTTCTTCTCCTGCAAGGATCTGGTAATTATCAAGCCTGTATTCTGCACCAAATGCAACGTTGAATGATTGCAGATTTACTTTCTTTCCAAAATCTTTTGAAAGCCCTGCATCAAATGTATTTTGATTGAATTTTATTGTGCCAGCATAAAAAGACGTTGGGGCATTTGCGCCCAAAGCGTATTGCGATGCATTATTGGTATTATTGATATCGAATTTGAATGAATTGCCGCCGTACGTATTGCTTACATCCCAGTTCCAGTCGCTGTGTGTTTTGCCCTGTACTCCAACAATCACAGATTTATCCTGGATGGTACTTTCTATTTGCGGCAAAAATCCATCCGGATACAATTGTGAGATCACCTGGTTTGTTTGTTTTGGATACCGGTAAAATCCTTCCGCATCTCCACGCCGGTAATTATAACTTCCAGTAAAATATAATTTAGTTGTATTGGCAGGGTTCAATGGCACTCCTCCATTTAATACAACCCCGGTATTTAATAATTTTGACTGACCGATCTGGTCATTATTATAGCGGCTAAACCCGCGTTGGGCAATTAATACTTCATCCTGTGCAACGTTACTTGTATAAACCGTTCCATTATAATACCCTGCACGGTTTGCTGGGTCGCGGTGCCTGTAATCTAACGACATATTAAGGTAGCCCTGCTTTCCCAGTTTGAAACCATGATTGATTCCCCCATTATAAACAAATCCGTCGCCCTTGTATTGTGCACCGGTATACCCCGTGATCGTAGTTTTGTTAACACTTTTTTTCAATACAATATTAATAACCCCTGCAATGGCATCCGATCCATATTGTGCCGCCGCACCATCACGCAGCACTTCTATCTTTTCAATAGAGGATGGTGGAATTGCATTAAGATCTGTTCCTACTGTTCCCCTCCCGATGGTTCCGTTTACATTTATGAGCGCAGCATTGTGCTGCCGTTTTCCATTTACCAGTACCAAAACCTGGTCGGGCCCTAAGCCCCGTAAGGTAGCAGGATCAATATGATCCGTACCATCGGCAATGGTTTGCCTGGAAGAATTAAAAGAAGGTGCTACAAAATTCAGCATCTGTGTTGGTTCTACCTGCCCCGTAGCTGCGAGGTCCCTTGAATTTATAACGTCTACCGGAACTGCCGTTTGCACATTGCTGCGTACAACAGTGGAACGTGATCCAACTACGGTCACAGCTTCCAGGTCGGCGCCCCTTTCCAGCTGAACATCATCTGTTGTTATTGTCTGGCCTGCGCTAACGGTAACGGGTATGCGCTGAACTTTCATACCTACATAGGTAATTATAATATTGTAGCTGCCTGGAGCAACCTTAATTTCATATTCACCATTCTCGTTTGTTATAGTCCCTTATTTCTGCCTTCAATGGTAACGGAGGCGCCAGGCACACGGCCGCGCTCATCACGTACAACACCTTTGATAGTGCCGTTAGTTGTTTGCGCCTGGACAATTGTGCTTAAAAGGAGGGTCAGTGAAAATAATGCAATAAGTGTAAGTTTAATTCTTTTCATAAGCTTGTTTTGTTTGGGTTAAAAATGCAGGAGTGAGCTAAAGTTACTTAACTTATTGTTGCTGCAAAAACTTAAATTCGGGCATTAATTAATTACCATGATCAAAAGAAAAACAGCCTGCCTTCTTTCAATATTAGTTTTTACTTCTTCCTTTATCGCCGCGCAGCCCAACAGCGATAAAGTAGCTGTTAAATACCACATAACTAAAACTTTAATTTGTAACAATGGGGCAGTTGTATCTGGAAACGCAATTGCAAGCAAGGTAGGATTGTCCATCTTAAAACAGGGAGGCAATGCCGTAGATGCCGCCATTGCAACCCAGCTTGCATTAGCCGTTGTGTACCCGGGGGCTGGAAATATTGGCGGCGGCGGATTTATGGTTGCCCATCTTACAAGTGGAAGCGGGCAGGGAAAAAATATTTCAATCGATTTCCGCGAAACTGCGCCGGCAGCAGCTTCCAGGGATATGTACCTGGATGCTAACGGAAATCCTCAAATGAATTTATCACAGGAAGGACATCTTTCGTCAGGCGTTCCAGGAACCGTTGCAGGCGTTTTTGCATATATGAAATATGCAAAGCTGCCTTTCAAAAAACTTATACAACCTGCTATTGACCTGGCAGAAAATGGTTTTTCTATATCAGCGATACAGGCCGAAAATTTTAATATTAATAAAGAGGCTTTCATCAAATTTAATAACAGCCAGCCCGTATTTGTAAAAACAAATGCATGGATCAAGGGAGATGTGCTTATACAAAAAGATCTTGCCAATACCTTGAAAAGAATAAGAGATAACGGCGCTAAAGGTTTTTATGAAGGAGAAACTGCAAGATTGATCGTGGCTGAAATGAAAAACGGGAAAGGCATCATCACTGCTGAAGACCTGAAAAATTATAAAGTAAAAACAAGAACACCAATTGTATTCAATTATAAAGGAAATACTGTGATCACCATGCCTTTATCAAGTAGCGGTGGTATCATCCTTGAACAAATGATGATGATGACAGAAAAAAGAAATATTGCATCAATGAAATTTGAAACTGCCCAATCTGTTCAGCTGATGACCGAGATTGAAAGAAGGGCATATGCCGACAGGGCAAAGTTTTTGGGTGATGCGGATTTTGTAAAAGTGCCGGTCAAAACTTTGGTAAGTGACGCGTACCTGGCCGATAGAATGAAAGATTTTGTAGAGGGTAAAGCCGGGAACAGCAAAGATATACAGGGAGGAAAGACCGGTCATGAAAGTGAAGAAACCACCCATTTTTGTGTGATTGATAAAGAAGGAAATGCAGTATCAGTAACTACCACTTTAAATAATTCTTTTGGAAGCAAAACAGTAATAAGTGGCGCCGGATTTTTGATGAATGACGAAATGGATGACTTTAGCGTAAAGCCCGGTGTGCCCAATTTGTATGGCGCTGTTGGCGCAGAGGCAAACGCAATTGCCCCCGGTAAAAGAATGTTGAGCAGTATGACGCCCACAATCGTCTTAAAAAACAACAAGCCGTATTTAATTGTTGGAACACCGGGTGGTACAACGATTACAACAAGTGTTTATCAAACCCTTATTGACATTTTAGAATTTAATATGAGTACAAATGATGCAGTCAACAAACCAAAATTTCACCACCAATGGCTGCCAGACCAGATATTTGTTGAAGAGGATTTTCCTGAAAAAGTAAGAAATGAACTGGTGATGATGGGCTTTACAATTAAAGAAAGAGAACCTATCGGGAGAACGGAAGTTATAAAAATAACGGGTAATAAAATAGAAGCGGTAGCAGATAAAAGAGGAGAAGATGATGCGGAGGGTTATTGAGGTTGAGGTTGAGGTTGAGGAACATTTTCAAATTATACAATATGCGAACAGGAAATTCAGTAAAAAGAACATCATCGGCTGATGATGTTGAAACGACAGAACGGATATTTTTATCCTCTGCCATAAAACGATTTAGAGAATACAAAAATTTAGCAGAAAAAGCATTCGGGCAAATTACAGAAGCTGATCTCTTTTACCAACCAAATGAAGAAAGTAACAGCATTGCGATCATCATCCAACACCTGCATGGAAATATGATGAGCCGGTGGACAGATCTCTTAACCACAGATGGAGAAAAAGAATGGAGGCAAAGAGATGCTGAATTTGAAATACAAAAATTATCAAAGGAGGAAATTTTAATTCGCTGGCAACAGGGATGGAGTTGTTTTCTCGGTGCGCTGGAAACACTTTCAGAGAGCGACCTTCAAAAAATAATCCATATAAGAAAAGAACCATTAACAGTAATAGATGCCATCAACAGGCAGTTGGCGCATTATTCCTATCATATTGGCCAGATAATTTATGTTGCCCGCATAATAAAAAATGTAGCATGGGAAACGCTCAGCATTCCAAAAAATAAAAGCCGCGAATTTAAAACGCCATGACCATTAAAAAGATGAAACCTGCTGCGGTAATTTTTGACCTCGACGGAACCTTGATAGACAACAATGCTTATCACATTGAAGCCTGGAAAGTATTTCACGATAAAATAAACCGCCCCTTTTCTGCGGAAG
Organism: Chitinophagaceae bacterium; assembly: GCA_013694745.1. GTDB lineage: Bacteria > Bacteroidota > Bacteroidia > Chitinophagales > Chitinophagaceae > Ginsengibacter. The sequence goes on along the minus strand of JACDBU010000188.1, from coordinate 14,601 downwards.
AATATAAAACTGTCTTCAATGGAAAGATAAACCGGGATATTTTCAATTATATTTTTCAAAAAGAATTGCCTGATGCAGATATTGACCGTTATACAGAAGAAAAGGAAAGTTTGTACCGGCAATTATATGCGCCACACATTCAAATGATCCCCGGGTTAACCCAATTGCTAGATGCGTTGATGCAGGCTGCTATACCAATGGCAATTGCAACTTCAGGTTTACCGGCGAACATAGAATTTATGTTTGATCATTTACCCATAAGGAAATATTTTGAAGTTATAGTGGATGCGACACAAATAAAAAAAGGGAAGCCAGATCCGGAAATATTTTTAACAGCAGCAGCGTTGATGCATGCTAATCCAGCCTTTTGTATTGCTTTTGAGGATTCTGTTGCAGGTGTTATGTCGGCTAAAAATGCAGGTATGAAAGTGGTAGCATTAACTACTACCCATGCACAAGATGATTTTAATGATCCCGATCTTGTTATTAAAGATTACTCCAACCTCTCAATAGAGCGGCTTTTGGAAATGATAAATAAATAAGCATGCTTCCATGATAAAACAGTTATTGATTAAAATTATTACCACACCTGGAGAAACTCAAAACAATTATCTTTTCATCTTATACTTAGATTTGCAAATTCTTAACTGGTATTGGATTTGCATAACACGTTGGTTTGGCTATTTTTGCCAATAATAATTTTTCCTGAAAAAATTCCTCAATATATTACTTCATGCTCTTGCAGCAATAATCATTTTATTTTTATTGGCCTGGGCGATCATCGTGTATATTCCCGGCCAGGCTAAATGGATATTTTTAGGAATACTCCTTTTAACAGCACTGTTCTATTTTTTCTTCCGGCTAAATTCCACGCAAAAGAAATGGTATGCGTTTTCCCTGGTTTTCCTATTCACCCTTTTTTATATAATGATCCATACCAGTATTTTTCAAACCTGGGTCGTAAAAAAAGTAACCAGTAAACTTTCTGCAAACCTGCACGCAAATGTTAGCATTAAAAGGGTTGATTTTCAGTTATTCAATAAAATGCTTTTGGAAAGCACCCTGGTGCTGGATAAAAAAAATGACACACTATTATATGCAGGAGCAGCCAAATTAAACATTACCGACTGGTTTTTTTTTAAAAACAATGTTACCTTGAAATATGTGGGCCTCGATGATGCAGTGATATACCTAAACCGGAAAGATTCCGTTTGGAATTACCAGTTTTTGGCAGATTATTTTTCAGGTCCAAAGAAAAAAGATACGGCCAGGTCATCCATAAACCTGGATTTAAAGATACTCGAACTCAACCATGTAAAATTGTGGCAAAAAGATCTCTGGAAAGGGGAAGACATGTATGCTTCTGTGGATAAGATGCTTATGTATACAGATGATTTTGACCTTAATAATAATGTCTTAAAAATAAATACTATCCATTTAGAACGGCCCGTTTTTGCACAATATGATTATGATGGCTTAAGAGATGCGTTACCTAAACATGATGCTGGTCGCATTGTTTCACAAAGCAAAGGATTGCAATGGAACAGCAGCAACTGGCTGATGCAGGTTAAAGACCTCACGATACAGGATGGCAATGTTGACATTGAAAAATCATTCGGCACAATATCTCCGGCCAATTATTTTGATGAAAATCACATACTATTTTCCTCGGTTAACGGAAATTTTGAAAATGTTCTTTTTGAAAAAGATACCATAACGGCAAAAATTGACCTTTCGGCTAAAGAGCGTTCCGGGCTGGAAGTAAAAAAATTACAGGCGGTTTTCAAGTTCACTCCTGCATTGATGGAATTCAGGGATCTTGATCTTGTAACCAACCGCAGTCATTTGAAGAATTATTATTCCATGAAGTATGCTGATTTTAATACTGACATGGGCAACTTCGTACACGCGGTAACGTTAGAATCACATTTCACCAACAGTTCCATCAGCTCCGATGACCTTGCTTTTTTCTCATCAGGATTAAAAACATGGAAGCGGGAATTTCTTGTAAGTGGTGATGTAAAAGGCACAATCGATCATTTGCATGGAACCAATATGATCATACAATCCGGGAAAAATAACTATCTAAACGGGGATATAGATATTAGGGGATTACCTGCTACCAGCGGCACTTTCATCGATTTTAATTCGAGGGATTCCAGAACAACCTATGCTGACCTGGCCACTTTGTTCCCTGATCTGCGCGGTGTAACCAATCCCAATTTAAGCGCGCTTGGCAACATTGGATTTAAAGGAACCTTCTCCGGTTTCCTGAACGACTTTGTAACCTATGGCACTGTATCAACAAGCCTTGGCACTTTAGTTACCGATCTTAATATGAAAATACCTTCGAAAGGAGCACCGGTTTATTCCGGTAAAATTGCCACCAACAGTTTTGCTTTAGGAAAATTTATCAACAGCGGCCAGCTCGGAAATATTTCGTTTAAAGGCAAAGTTTCGGGGAAGGGATTTACTTCCTCAACCGTTGATATTGCTGTTGATGGAAACATTAAGCAAGTGGAATTCAATAATTATAATTACCAGAATATTATTGCTAAAGGAAATTACAGGAATAATATTTTCCAGGGCACAATGAGCATTGATGATCCCAATGTAAAAGTGGATGGCATTGCCGGATTTGTAAATTTTAGTACAAAATCTCCGCAATTTAATTTGCAGGCAGATGTGCAAACACTGCATTCGCAAAGCCTTCATTTTACCAATGAAAATTTTATATTTTCCGGGAAGCTTGATTTCAATTTTTCGGGAAATAACATTGATAATTTTTTAGGTTCCGCAAAGATCTACAATGCAATGCTTACAAGCAACAAACAACAATTATCGTTTGACTCGCTGGCGCTTGGATCGTATTTCCTTGAAGGAAAAAAGTTTTTGACCGTACAAACCAATGAGCTTACTGCAAGTGTGGTAGGCAACTTTAAGATTCTTGATCTGCCAGATGCATTCCAACTATTCTTAAATAAATATTATCCTGCATACATTCTTAAGCCTCGCCGGCAAATCCAGGAACAGGATTTCACCTTTTCCATCCACACAAAAAATATAAGTGATTACATTGGCCTGATAGATAAACGGCTTAAGGGATTTGATAATTCTGTTATTGAAGGGAATGTAAATTTACCTGACAATAAACTCAATATTAAGATCAGTACTCCTTCATTCAGTTATGCTAATATCAATTTCAATAATGTAAATTTTACCGGCGCCGGTACACTTGATTCCCTAACCCTTGCAGGGAATGTTGATGACGTTATAATTAATGACAGCCTGCATTTACCCGACACCAAAATTTCTGTATCGGCCCATAACGACATTTCAGACATCAGCATAAAAACATCAGCCAGCAAAACACTTAATGAAGCAGACCTTTCACTCAGGCTGCAGACAATGGCGGATGGTTTCAGATTGTATTTCAATCCTTCTTCATTTGTAATTAATGATAAAAAATGGATACTGGAAAAAGGGGGCGAACTCGTTCTTAGCAGGAATGTACTTACTGCCAGCCAGGTAAAATTCATACAGGAAAACCAGGAGCTAACCATTTCCACAGAACCTTCCAGCACTGGCAGTAGCAATGATGTATTAGTTGATCTTAAGCAAATAAACATAAGTGATTTTGCTCCTTTCTTTTTAAAAAGACCGCGCCTTGAAGGACTTATAACAGGAGACATCCGGGTGAACGACCCCTTTGGGAATGTAACGGTTGATTTTGATACAAGGGCCGACCAGTTTCGCTTTGAAGATGATTCCATCGGCATTTTAAAAACATCAGGAAATTATTCTTCTGTATCCGGGAACCTTTTTGCCAATGCCATCTCCGATAATGCGCTGTATAATTTTACAGCAGATATGACCTGGAAAACGAAAGACTCTACTAACGCGCAACTGAAGGGAACCTTAAACCTGAGCCATTCCAATATTCATATTTTAGAAAAATATTTATCGGGCATTTTCAGCGGTATTCATGGCAATGCAACCGGGCAGCTGGTAGTTTCCGGGAAGGCCTCTGATCCAAAGATCACCGGCAAGGTTACCCTTAATGATGCCGGACTAACGGTTGACTATACACGCTGCAGATATCTTTTCCAGGATAATTCTGTCATCAATTTTAATACAGATGAAATTGATTTTGGAACCATTACCATAAAAGATACTTTAAATAATACGGCAACGGTTAGCGGCAAATTGTACCACACATTTTTTGATAACTTTTTCTTCAATGAGTTGCATTTTAAAACAGACAGCAGGGGTAATAATCCAGGTAAGTTTGTTTTGCTCAACACATCTTCCTTAAATAATAAAGAATTTTATGGCCACCTGATAGGCAGCGCAGACCTGACTTTGAACGGACCTGTTACGGATATGCGCATGCTAATAACGGGTGAACCTACTGACAGCAGCCATATTTATTTGCCAACGGGTGAAACAGCAGAAAGTGGTAAAATTGATTACATAGAATTCACTAAGCTTGGGAGAGAAATGAATGCAGACCTGTCTGCCCGCCAGGATGCAAATATCAAAGTTGACATGGAGCTTACGGCAAATCCGCTGGTACAGATAGACGTTATTCTTGATGAAGTAACAAAAGATATAATCAATGCCCGTGGAAATGGGAAGCTCATCATAAGTGCGGGCACGCGCGATCCTTTAACCATCCGTGGAAGATATGATGTGCAGCAGGGAAATTATACTTTCAATTTTCAAACATTTTTGAAAACACCTTTTACTTTACAGCAGGGATTTATTGAATGGCAGGGCGATCCTTACCTTGCTAATCTTAATATTGACGCGGTTTACAGGGCAACAAAGGTTGACCTTAGCAGCATACCAACCAGCACCGGCAACAACCGCTCCCGCGGTGACGTGGATATCATATTTAAATTAAGAGGGACATTAAAAGATCCGCGACCCGATTTTGAATTTCAATTTCCTTTTGATAATCCTCTAAGAAGTGATCCTATTGCAAATGAATATATCAAAACCCGTTTCCAGGCTGATAAAAATTATTTAAACCAGCAGGTAACCGCATTGCTCTTGTTCAACACCTTTATCAATGATCAACAGGGACTGATAAACGCAAACAATACAGGAAATTTTGTAACCCGCAGTCTTGGTCAGGTGCTGTCAAATACCTTATCATCGTCACTGAGTTCTGTTTTTAGAAAATTATTTAAGACGAATGCGGTTGATCTTTATACTAATATCAACACTTCTGATTTCAACTTTGGAGGTTCGCAGGGAATAACACCGAAAGAAATTCAAAACCTGGGAAATTTTGGATTTAAAACATCATTTTTAAAGAACAGGCTACTGATAAATTTTGGTGGTAATGTAGATTATAAACTTATTCAAAGCTCAAACAATTCAAATTCAAATTTCCTTTTCACGCCGGATGTATCGTTTGAATACCTTATTACACCAGACGGTAAATTCAGGGTAGTTGGTTTTAACCGGAGCGATGCTGCTGTAGGTGATATTACCGGGCTCAGCCGCCTTAACCGAACAGGTGTATTATTATCCTACCGTAAAGATTTCAACACTTTTGCAGAACTTATTGGGGTGAGAAAAAAGAACCGCTGATCAATTGTTTGCGATCGGTAACCAAATATTGAAGTTACTTGTAGAAGAAAAATTGATCAGGTCTGCATTAATATATTACTAATAATAAATTTTATAAAATACAATTCCGTAGAATTTATCAGCGGTCCTGCATTATCTTATGGCCCAGCTTATCTCTTTTTGTCTCAAGATATTTTTTATTGTGCTTGTTAGCTACAATTTCTATGGGAACCGTTTCAACGATCTCCAGGCCATAGCCCAATAAACCGGCACGCTTGCGTGGATTATTGCTTATCAGTTTTATTTTTGTAACATCAAGGTATCTTAATATCTGGGCGCCTACTCCATAATCCCGTTCGTCCATCGCAAAGCCAAGGTCAATATTTGCTTCAACAGTATCGCGGCCTTCTTCCTGTAATTTATAGGCCTTTAATTTATTAAGCAAGCCAATGCCACGTCCTTCCTGGTTCATGTACAATACGAGGCCTTTTCCTGCAGCCTCAACCATTTTCATGGCAGCATGTAATTGTTCGCCACAATCGCAACGCAGGGATCCTAAAATATCACCCGTCATACAGCTTGAGTGTACCCGAACCAAAACCTCTTCACCTTTTTTCCAATCTCCTTTTTTTAATGCCATATGTTCTTCACCGGTGTTCAGTTGTTTAAAAGCGATGAGCTCAAAATTGCCAAATTTAGTAGGCATCTTAACTCTTACATCTTCTTTTATAAGTGATTCAGTGCGTAACCTGTAATCTATAAGATCTTTGATACTTATCAGCTTAAGCTCGAATCTCTCTGCGATATCTTTTAACTGTGGCAGGCGTGCCATTGTTCCATCTTCATTCATTATCTCTACAAGCACTCCAGCATCTCCATGGCCCGCAAGCCTTGCCAGGTCTATCGTTGCTTCAGTATGTCCGGTTCTCCTTAACACGCCACCACGCTTTGCCTTCAGGGGAAAGATATGGCCCGGGCGCCCCAGGTCTTCCGGAATAGTTTGCGGATCAATCAGTGACTGTACAGTTTTAGCCCTGTCGTGTGAAGATATACCAGTTGTACATCCATGACCAAGCAGGTCAACACTTATAGTAAAGGGTGTAGCATGCAAAGCCGTATTTTTTATAACCATCAGATCCAGACCTAATTGTTCACACCGTTCTTCTGCCAGTGGTGCGCAGATGAGTCCACGACCATATTTGCTCATGAAATTTATTATATCCGGAGTTGCATTTTTTGCTGAAGTAATAAAATCTCCTTCATTTTCTCTTTCCTCGTCATCGACAACGATAACTAATTTTCCATTTTTAATATCCTCAATGGCACTTTCTATAGTATCTAACATGCTTTTTGTTTATTTGCAAAGATACAAAACAGTTGGGGTAGAAATGTGGCTGATGCTGTATCACAACAAGGTAAAGGGTTTATTTTTTGATATAATAAAAAACTGATAATAGAAAATTAATAAGTAAATAATGCAGCAAAAGTTATTAATATCATGCCTTATAAATTGTTATTAAAATTTGTGCAGGTTTAACTAATAATTCACTTTCTTTGCCGCGTAAACCTAACTACTTATGCTAAATAAAAAATTCTTATCCTTAGTTTTTGCCCTCCTTGCAATCACTTTCATTACCAATGCCCAGGTAACAACCAGCATCATTACAGGCACTGTAAAATCTGCTACAGGCGAGGGATTAGAAGGTGCTACTATTATAGCAACGCATCAGCCTTCAGGTTCGGTTTATTCAACCATCGCCAGGAAGGGCGGGGCTTTTACTATTTCCAATGCTAGAATTGGTGGCCCTTATAGTCTTACAATTGAATTTATAGGCTTAAAACCCCAAACCATACCAGATATAACATTAGCGCTTGGTGAACCTTATAATGTGAATGTTGTTTTATCAGATGATTCAAAAATTCTTAGTAATGTAATTGTTACCGGTGGCCGCAGGGTAGCACGCGATAAAACGGGTGCATCAACCAATATAAATGCAAGGTTGATCGCCACTATGCCAAGCATCTCAGGCAGCATAACAGATTTTACAAGATTAACTCCCCAGGCTAATGGAAATAGTTTTGGCGGCAGGGATGGAAGGTATAATAACGTTACGGTGGATGGAGCCAATCTTAATAATAATTTTGGTTTGAGTACCGATCCTCTCCCGGGTGGTGGAAGCAATCCAATTTCATTGTCTGCCATCGAGGAGATCTCGGTAAATATTGCACCTTATGATGTAAGGCAGGCAAATTTTACGGGTGCAAACATCAGTGCCGCAACAAAGAGTGGTACCAATATTTTTCACGGATCCGCATATGCTTATTACAAAGACCAGTCGTTCAACGGCAGAAATATTGGAAAATTCAGATTGCCTACACAAACAACTTCTTATAATAAGATATATGGAGGAACATTAGGTGGCCCTATTATTAAAAACAAATTATTCTTTTTTATCAATGGTGAATATGAAGAAAGATTTGCAAAGCTTAACTATTTCACACCCTTAGGCGGAAGTGGTGGGGAGAACATTTCGCAGGTTCCGATCGATTCATTGAAAAAATTGTCTGATTATCTAAACTCAAAATACCATTATGATCCGGGTGCTTATGATAATTTTACGAGTGGTGTTCCTGTAAAAAATCATAAATATTTAGGCAAGATAGACTGGAACATAAATAAAAATTTTAAAGTAACTGTAAAGTATAGTGATTTCTTAAGCAGCGGTAATTCGCTTCCCAGCCAGAGTGGAAATATTAATAATGCAAGCGGGCAAGGTATTGCTGTTTACGGGCCAAAATTTTCAACTACTGCAATGGCATTTGGCAATACTATATATACGCAAAAAGATAAAGTACAATCCGGAAGTTTCGAATTGTCCGGCAATTTTCATGGAAAATTTGCCAATCAATTTTTAGCAACGATAACAAAAATAGGTACAACAAAACAACATGCCGGAGCCCAATTTCCATTCGTTGATATTTTAGGTTTAACGCCCGGAAGTAAGAATAATTATTTGAGCTTTGGTAATGAACCTTTCAATGGAAATTACAATGTTGTTATAAATGATGTGTATACTGCTGTAGACAACTTCACATATTTTGCCGGCAAACATACATTAACAGCTGGTGTGTCTTATGAATACCAAAAAGTAGGCAATGGATTTATGGCAGGTAACCAGGGATATTATGTTTATGGTTCACTGGATGATTTTCTTAATAACAGGGCTCCTAAAATATTTTCGCAAACGTATTCTTTAATTCCAGGGCAGGATGCAGTGATATCTGCTAATTTGAAAGTTGCCCAACTGGGTATTTATGCACAGGATGAGATAAATGTGAATGACAAATTAAAAATAACAGCGGGCTTAAGGATTGACAAAGCAATATATCCTGAAAACCCTTTACCAAACAGGGCAGTTGATTCTCTCACACTGTATAATCACGATGGAGAACTTACCCATTACACTACAGGCAAATGGCCAAAGAGTACATTTCTTTGGTCACCAAGAGTAGGTTTCCGCTGGAATGTACCAGGTGAAAAAATGATTATTCGTGGTGGTACGGGGTTATTCACTGGTCGAATCCCATTTGTTTTATTAACAAATATTCCAACAGGTGTGGGCCCTTACCAATTCGGAACATTGGTTACAACCGGATTGCAAAATTTCCTATTCAATCCTGATCCACATACTTACAATCCTTTTTATAATAATACGCTGAACCCTACACAATTTCCGACAGTAGGAGGAAAAGTGGTTCCTTCTGGAGCGTATGCTTTGGTTGCTAAAAACTTTAAATTCCCCCAGGTATGGCGTACCGATATTGCCGCAGATAAACAATTTGGTAATGGCTGGAGCGGAACATTAGAAGCACTTTATACAAAAGATATCAATGCTGTAGTATTGTTTAATGCCAATCAACAAAAACCTGATACGGTTGCGCTGATCGGTCCCACTGTGAGACCGCGCTTTTCAAATGCAGCTGCAAGAAAACTCAATCAAGCCAGTGGAAATGCAGTTGTATTGGATAACACAAAAAAAGGCGAATCATTTTCTTTTACTGCACAGGTTTCCAAAGCTTTCACAAAAAGTTTTTATGGATCGCTTGCATATACTTACACTGCAGCATTTGATGTAACAGCAAACCCGGGAAGCCAGGCAAATTCAATTTTCAATGTCAATCCAACATCAAATACTCAAAATGATTATGAATTATCCTACTCCAATTTTGCAGCACCACATAGGATAGTTGCAAATATATCTTACCGTTTTGAGTATTTCAAACATCTTGCCACTACTATATCTGCCTTTTACGAAGGCACTACACAAGGCACCTACTCTTATATATATAATGGTGACGTGAATAACGATGGTAATACAGCAGACCTAATGTATATCCCAAAAGATCCTTCAGAAATCCGCTTCGTTACGCTTCCGGCATCAGGCGTGACACCAGCTTTTACGGCGCAACAACAATCTGATGCTTTTTTTAAATTCATTGCGCAGGATCCATATCTAAGAAGGAACCAGGGCCATGTTGCAGACAGGTACGGTGCACGTTTTCCCATTTACAACAAGGTTGATATGAGATTTATCCAGGATATTTTTACCAATATTGGCACGCACAAAAACACACTTGAGTTTACTGCAGATATGAACAATGCTTTAAATTTTATCAATAAGAACTGGGGAGTAAGAAAATTCACAATCTTGAATAATAATCCTTTAAAATTTGTAAACTATACTAGCGGACAGCCTAATTTCCAGTTGGCAACTTATGTACCGGCAGGTCAAACAGCAGGTATATTGATTGATAAAACTTACATCAATAGTAATTCATTGAGCAGCACCTGGAGTTTGCAATTAGGGTTGCGTTATATTTTCTAAAAAAAATTAGTTCTAAAAAAAGCCGCCAAAAGCGGCTTTTTTTAGAACTCTTGATAACAATTTATTAATCTTATTTCAACATTCAGTACACTTATAAAATACATCTTTGCAAAATAAATCACTCAGAAAAATAGCTGCAAGATTACCCATTCAAACAAGCCAAATCACCTTCAATTAAATTTCTAAAAAACATGTTTATCAAAAAACTTTTACCTTTTTTTATTTCTATGATCACCTGTAGCATTAACTTATTTGCCCAGGAAACAACATCAGAGATACAGGGCACCGTACTAAGTGAAAGCGGTAGTGGTTTGGCGGGAGCAACCGTGGTGGCGATACACGTACCAAGCGGCACGCGCTATGCTACAACTACCCGCAATAACGGACTTTATAACCTGAACAATCTCAGGGTTGGCGGACCTTATGAAGTGCATGTAACATTTGTTGGTTTTAAAGAAGAAAAGCAGGAAAATATTACTTTGTTACTGGGACAGGATTTTAAAGCAGATTTTAAATTGAATTTGGAAAGTAAACAACTCGCTTCTGTTGTTATTAACACCAGCAGGCAGGATAAAGTTTTTAATACAAGCCATACAGGTAGCCAGGAAGTAATTGGCCGTACACAGATAGAAAGACTGCCAACGATCAACCGGAGCTTACAGGATTTTACCAGGCTTTCCCCATCTGCAAATACAAACAGTTTTATCACAAGTTATGGCGGGCGGAATGGCTTGTATAACAATATCACTGTTGATGGAGCAAATTTTAATAATGTTTTTGGATTGTCCTCAACCTTAGGCGGACAAACCAGTTCACAACCTATTAGCCTTGATGCCATTGAACAGATACAAGTAAATATTTCACCCTACGATGTACGCCAGGGTGGATTTTCAGGTGCTGGCATCAATTCGGTAACACGCAGTGGTACCAACGAGTTCAAGGGAACTGTGTACACCTATTTGCGCAACCCGGATTTGCAGGGATATAATGTAAGAACAAAAGTAATTCCAAAACCAAAGTTTGATTATAACCAAAGAGGTGCTGCAATAGGCGGTCCTATCATTCCTAATAAACTTTTCTTTTTTATAAGTGGCGAGCAGGAAAGAATAAGCCAGCCAGCCACAACTTTGGTTGCAAATAAACCCGGACAAACTGCAGTACCGGGCGTTATTTCACAAGCGATTGCTGATACACTAGATGCGCTTAAAAGCTTCCTTATGCAAAAATATAATTATAACCCGGGCGATTACCAGGGTTATAATTACCGCACACAAAGTGATAAATTAACTGCAAGGATAGATCTGAACATCAATGCTGCAAATACTTTCACTGTTAAATACAATTATTTAAAATCATTCCGTGATATTGCAGCAAGTAATAGTGGAGCGCCGGGTGGTAACAGGCAGCCGAGCAATAACGGTCTTCCTTTCAGCGGAAGTGGATACACTATAAATAACAATTTTAATATTTTTATTGGTGAACTTAACACGCGTTTTGGAAACAAAGCATCAAATAAATTCCAGGCAGGGTATTCTGCTTTACGTGATTTCAGGGCATCACTAGGTGGCAATGATTTTCCACTTGTTGATATTTTAAATCCCCAGGGTCAAACATACACATCCTTCGGATATGAGCCATTTACTTACCATAACCTTTTAAACAGTAATATCTTCCAGATATCTGATATATATACCAGGTACACTGGCAAGCACGAAATAACAGTAGGCACACAAAATTATCAGAAAAAATTCACCAACGGATTTGCTCCAAATTACGAAGGGGCTTACATCTTCAACAGTTTTTCTGATTTTTATAACAGCGTTAATAATGGCCTTGGTAATGCAAAAAGTTATGCCGTACAATATTCACTTAATAAAGATGGGTCATTTCCTTTTGCCAAGATCGGGGTTACAGAATTAGGATTTTTTGCACAGGATAAATGGAGGCTAAAAGATAATCTTACACTTACTTATGGGTTACGTGTTGATGCGCCCATTTTCAATAATAGCTTTGAAACAAATCCAAATGTTCCCGGGCTAACATTCAGGGATGGCAAACATTATGATGTTGGTCAGAAACCCGGAACCAATCTGGAATTTTCGCCAAGGGCAGGATTTAACTGGGATGTGTTTAACAACCAGCGCACACAGGTACGTGGTGGCATAGGCGAGTTTTCGGGACCACCACCATTTGTGTATTTCAGCAACCAGGCAAGTAATAATGGGGTGCAGTTTGGATCTTTCACCAATACTATAAACCCTGCTACAACAAAGCCTTATGTTTTTAGTCAAGACATAAATGCGTATCGCCCGGCAGCAGGAAGTGTAAACACTTCTTACAACCTGGTATTTACCGATAAGAAATTTAAATATCCACAGGTTTTGAAATCCAGCATTGGAGTTGATCAAAAATTACCTGGCAATATTGTGGGTACAGCAGAATTGGTTTATAACAAAGAGATCAATGCAATAAATTTTGAAAATGTAAATCTTCCTTCAACAGGAACACCCTTTGTTGGACCAGATAGCAGGATACGGTATACTTCTACAAAAATAAATGCAGGAACCGGTGGTGCTTCTCCAACCAACCCAAATATCACAAATGCCATCCTGATGAAAAATTATTCAAAAGGGTATTCGTATTTTTTTACTTTGCAGCTGCAAAAAACTTTCAGAAATTTTTATACCAGCGTTGCCTATACGCATAGCCAATCGAAAAGTATAAATGATGGTGGTTCAATTGCTGCAAGCACATGGAGAGACAGGCCGGTAAGCAATGATCCGAATGCGCCGGAATTAGGCAATTCAAATTATTACCAGCCTAACAGGGTAATTGGCCAGGTTTCTTACAGAAAAGAATATGCAAAACATTATGCAACTTCTGTAGGACTAATTTTTGAAGCCGCACCAAATGGGGTGGGCTCTTATACCTATAGTGGTGATGCAAATAATGATGGTACAGGTGGAAACAATGACCTGATTTATATTCCAAGAAATCAAAGCGAGATCGTTTTGGTTCCGGTAAATACCGGTGGCGGAACAATAACAGATACTAGGTCGGCGAATGTGATCTGGAACCAGTTGAATAATTTTATCAACCAGGACCCTTACATGAGTGCACATCGGGGACAAATAGCCGAACGCAATGGGGCTGTTTTGCCTTACTTCAAACATTTGGATGTAAACATTACACAAGATTTTTATTTAAAGAGCGGTAAAAACAAACATACGCTACGTCTTTCTTTCGATATGATCAATATCGGTAATTTCTTAAATAAGAACTGGGGTGTAGTCAAATCATTCAGTTCCACTTCATTTTTAAAATACGAAGGCCTGGTGCTTGCTCCAGCAGATCCCAACGTTGGCAAACCAAGGTATTCATTCCTTTACCAGGATGCTACCAATCAAATTCCTTTCGTAAACAGCTACCAGGATAATTCAAGCATTTTTTCACGCTGGCAGGGCCAGGTCGGTATAAGATACCTGTTCAATTAAAATAACCAGTAACTATCGATAACGCATAAACGAAAAAAGTCCTTCTTAACCGAAGGACTTTTTTATTTCTAATTTCTAATTTCTAATTCCTAATTTTTAATTGCTACCTCCAATTCCATCCCCCGCCCTTATCCCCCATCCCCAGTTTAAAAATTCCGGGAAAGCCCTGGCCCATGTTGGCACATCATGCCGGCCATCAGGGATTTCCAGGTATTTTATATCCAGTTGCCGGTTGTATCCTTTTAAAACCAGTTCATCAATAAGGCTTACGGTATCATCGATCGCATCTATAATGCCATTGTTATTCCTGTCGGCTATTTCATCAAAAATGCCGGTTTCGAAAAAGAATTGTAACCATGGATAATAGTTCCCTTCACGTATGAGGGTATGCATGATCCGATGTTTAGTTTCATCGAATATCGGATCATTCTGGCTTAGCGTTCTCCACCATAGTGAACCACTGAAAACACCAACTTTGGTAAATTCTTCGGGATGCTTCCAAACTATACTGAGCGCGCTTAACCCGCCAAGAGAAAATCCACAAAAAGATTTTTCCCTGAATGAGTTAATCTGGTAAGTTTTCCTGATGAAAGGCAGCAATTCTTTGAAGATAAAATCTGCGTAAGCACCTGCTTTAGTAC
>JACDBU010000177.1 GCA_013694745.1 Chitinophagaceae bacterium | reverse complement strand
AGATGCGGTGGCGGCTCCTGCAAAGAGCAAGACAGCGCATCTTTTATACGGAAACAATTTAACGGTCAGTCATGAAAATTAAAACGTAATAGTCAAATAAAGTGTCAACTTTTTTAGGGACAAGACAGAGTGGCAAATGGGCAATAGGCAATGAGCAATAGGAAATGCGCAATAGGCAATAGGCAATAGGCAATAGACAATAGGCAATAGGCAATAGGCAATAGGCAGTTGGGAGGATAAAATGGACGCCAAATTATACTAGCCAGAAATAAGAAATAAGAAATAAGAAACCAGAAATGAGGAACCATCAAGTTACAAACAACGCCTTCAGTTCTGCGGCTTCATCGGGTTTCATTTTACCACCGAGGATGAGGCGTATTTGTCTTCTGCGCAAGGCACCTTCGAATAATCTCTTCTCATCATCTGTTTCGGGGGTGGATTGCAACACAGACTTTGGTTTTCCATTGGGGTCCAGGGCTACGAAAGTATAATAAGCCTCATTGCTTTTATAACGATACTGCTGGATAATATCTTCGCCCCACACATTTAAATGCACTTCCATACTGGTGTTGAATGCGCGGGTAACCTTAGCTTCTATGTGTACAACATTGCCCAGCTTTATGGGATTGGTAAAAGAAATATTATCAACAGAAGCTGTTACCACCGGGGCGCCGCAATGACGTGTTGCAGATAGCGCGGCTGCAATATCCATCCAGTACATAAGCCTGCCACCCATTAAATTGCCAAATGTATTGGTATCATTTGGCAACACCAGTTCGGTCATAATTATAATACTCTCTGCCGCTTTTTTATCTGTCATAAAATGGATCTTTTTGCAAAGATAAATGCATAAACCCGCAGCAGCTAAATATTAAGTGAAACAGATTAATTTCGGCAAATGAAAATTTCTTTCGAAAATACTGAATACGCATTTGCTTATAAATCGAATAAAGAATTAAAGAAAGCAAGATTTTTATTTTCTGCAATGGCCATTGGCTGGCTGGTAAATATTGGTACCAGAATTACACCCTGGGCAATAAAAGCCAGGCTTCCCATAAACGGGCTTTTGAGGAATACTATATTTAAACAATTTGTGGGTGGAGAAACATTACAACAAACTGCAATAGCTGCAAATAAACTGCAACAATATAATGTGCAGGTTATTTTAGATTATGGCGTGGAAGGAAAGGAAGGTGAAGATAATTTTGACCATGCTGCTGATGAATTTATTAAAGTGATACGATATGCAGCCTCGCAAACAAACATTCCTTTTATGAGTGTGAAATTAACGGGTTTTGCAAGATTTAGCTTGCTGGAAAAACTTGATGCAGCTGCTGGTGATGGGGATGGTTATGAAGGGAGAATAAATTTACAAATTTTAAATGCTGCAGAAATTGCTGAATGGAACAGGGTAGTAGCACGACTGGATAACATTTGTAAGGAGGCCGATAAAAATAATATCGGTGTTTTAATTGATGCAGAAGAAACGTGGATACAAGATCCGGTAGACGCGCTTACCATGCAGATGATGGAGCGTTACAACAAGTCCAAAATGGTTGTATATAATACGATACAATTGTACCGACATGATCGTTTACAATTTTTAAAAGACAGTCTTGCACAGGCCGCAGAAAAAAAATTTTTATATGGTGCAAAATTGGTGAGAGGAGCTTATATGGTTAAGGAAAGAAAAAGAGCAATTGAAAAAAAATATCCTTCGCCGATACAGCCATCTAAAGAAAGTGCCGACACTCATTATAACGAAGCCATTGAATTTTGCATAACGCATCTTGATAAATTATTTTTGATCGTTGCATCACACAACGACTACAGTAACCTTTATACAACCCGGCTTTTGCAACAAAATAATTTGCCGTTGAATCACCCACATGTACATTTTTCACAGTTGTATGGTATGAGTGATAATATAACTTTCAATCTTGCAAAAGCAGGCTGCCATGTAAGTAAATATTTGCCCTTCGGACCATTGAAAGATGTGATCCCATACCTTATGCGCAGGGCACAGGAAAATTCGAGTGTAAGCGGACAAACCGGTAAAGAGCTTTCTCTTATAAAAACAGAATTGAAACGCCGTAAATTTTCTAATACCTAACTAAATTGGATAGTTGCAAACTTTCCAATAACTACTCGCTACTTACTACTCGCCACTCGCTACTTGCCCATTGCCCATTGCCCATTGCCCATTTCAAATCGCCGTTCATGTAAATATTTTTTTCATCTTATAAGTAAAATTAACTTTGCTTAATTAACTGTTTTCATGATAAAACTATTACCTCTAATTTTATTTATTTTTTACTTTTTACCTGTGCGTGCCCAGGCGCCGAATCTGGATGCAGTAAAAACTACACAGGCTATAAAAATTGACGGCAACCTTGATGAGTCTGCCTGGAAAGACGCAAAGCCAGCGACCAATTTTACCATTACCTATCCAACATTTGGAAAGCCGTCAAAACGAAAAACAGAAGTAAAGATATTGTATGATAATACAGCTGTTTATGTTGGCGCTTATATGTATGATGATCCTGCTGAAATAAGAAAACAATTGACCGCACGTGATGTATTATTTCTGCAGGATGCTGATGTCTTCACAGTTGAGATGGATACTTATAACGATAAGCAAAATGGTTTTCTTTTCTCAATATCTGCTGCAGGAGTGCAAGGTGATGCCAAGATCTCAGGCAACAACGATTTTACCTGGGATGCAGTATGGGAAAGTAAAGTGAGCATAAAAACAGATGGCTGGGTAGCTGAAATGAAAATACCATTCAGCGCCATCCGTTTTCCCAAAACAAATGTGCAGGACTGGGGTTTGCAATTTGTAAGATTCAAACGGAAAACTAATGAAAACTCCACCTGGAGTGTTGAAGATCCGAATATAAGCGGCAACATCAACCAGTGGGGACATTGGAAAGGACTGCAAAATATATCACCTCCATTGAGGTTGTCCTTCCTGCCTTATCTTTCAGGTGGGGTAAGAGTTTCGCCCGCTGCTAAAGGAAATTTTACTGAGTATTTGAAGAGTGGTGGCATGGATGTGAAATATGGTATCAATGAAAGCTTCACGCTGGATATGACGCTGATCCCGGATTTTGCACAGGTGCAATCTGATAACACTGTTTTAAATCTTTCACCTTTTGAAGTAAAGTATGATGAACACCGCCCTTTTTTTACAGAAGGTACCGAACTCTTTAATAAAGCCGGACTTTTTTATCCGCGCAGGATCGGGGCACAACCAGGAGGTTTGTTTGATGTACTGGCGCTTGCCAGGGATAGTGCGCAGTACAAAATTTTAAAAAATCCGGGCATCACCCGCTTGTACAATGCAACAAAAATTTCCGGTAGAACAAAACACAATCTTGGAATTGGGGTGCTCAATGCCTTAGCCGCAACTATGAATGCAAGACTTGAAAATGAAAATACCGGTGAAAAAATAAATATCGAAACAGAGCCACTCACCAACTATAATATAATTGTACTTGACCAGGCTTTCAAAAACCGTTCGTCATTAACTTTTACCAACACTAATGTTTTGCGAAAAGGAAATAGCCGCAACGCAGATGTAGCAGGATTAGACCTGGGTTTATTTGATAAGAAAAACATTTACGAGTTTGCATTTTCAGGCAGATACAGTGCCATCTGGGGTAAGGATGGAAATAAAAATGGTTACCGCACAGATGCCAGCTATAATAAAATTAGTGGAAAGTTTCAATACACGTTGACAACCAGTGTATTGTCAGATTCTTATGATCCAAATGATCTGGGATTTTTGTATAATAATAATGGTGTAACCGGGGTAGCTAATGTTTCCTATAATATATTTACTGCCACCAAACATTTTTTAAACCAGCGTTACCGGTTACGCTTTTCAAATGCTTATTTATACAATCCTTTCAAATGGGAAAGGTTAAGTATATCGAGCTCTAATTATCTTTTATTTAAAAATTTTTGGGATGTGACATTCGAGTTCTTTACACAGCCATTCTGGTCGAATGATTATTTTGAGCCACGGACTCCCGGAAAATTTTTAAAACACCCGCCAATTTATTTCGGCACCATGCATGGAAGTACTGATAGCAGAAAAAAATTATATTACGAATACAACTATAGTTATGGCGAAAGTCCCTTACCAAATGATCCGTATTACAAAGTGGAAAACGGTTTGCGCTATCGCTTCAATGATAAGTTCCAGGTAAATGCCGACTTGAATGTTTCGGAGGATAAAGGCAATTGGGGTTATGTTTACCGTGATGTGAACGGCTTGCCTATTATAGGCGAGCGAAATGTAAGAACCGATATCAGCACGCTGGGACTTAATTATAATTTTGATTCGAAAATGAATATCAATGTTAGGGTAAGGCATTACTGGAGCCAGGTGCATTATACCAATTTCTTTGACCTTAAAGATGATGGCTATTGGACCGTGAAACCATTTACGCCCGGCTATGATCAGAATTTCAACACTTTCAACCTTGATATGTTTTACACCTGGGATTTTTTATTGGGTAGCCGCATTACGCTTGCCTGGAAAAATGCGCTGGGATCGAATATAAATATTGATGGCATGCTCAACAATTCCTATTATAAAAATTTCAGGCAGATATTTCAAAACCCGCACTCCAACGAGGTTACGCTTAAGATCGTTTATTATTTAGATTATTTGAGTTTGAAGAAAAATAAAAAATAATATAAATCTTTTCACCGCAGAGAAAAGAGTCATCAGAGTTAACACAGAGCAAACCCCGCACTCCAACGAGGTTACGCTTAAGATCGTATATTATTTAGATTATTTGAGTTTGAAAAAGAATAAAAAAATAATATAATTAGGTAGAATAATCACAGAACAAAACAGAATGGCTGATAACAAAACAAAAAAAATGATGAAACGAAATAATGAAACGAAAAAAGTGTACGTCATGGCGAGAAGTTTTCGGGGATTTTTGCCGAAACTTCGTGGCAATCTCAGGTGAAAGCTGCCTTACTGGATTGCTTCGTCGCCGGAAGATTTTAATACAAAGAAAATTTGTTCGGCTCCTCGCAAAGACGGGCGTTTAGTATTAATAAAAGTTTGTGCTTATTCTACCAAATCCTAAAAAATATTATAAACTTTTTCAACGCAGAGAAAGGAGTTAAAAAGAGTTATCGCAGAGAAAAGCCGCAACCCAAATTTTTTACGCTGCGTAACCTCTGCCTCTCATTTCTCTGCGGTGAATCTTTGCAACCCACCACCCATAAATCTCAACCAACCTTTACCACGCTATTTTCGACGATCACAAAAACCTTATCGCTTTCTTTTGGTTTTATTTTTGCCAGCCCGGTAAAGCGACTAAAAGCAGGAAGTATTGCATACTTCTTGGTAAAATAAAAACAGGGAAAGTATAGCGCTTGTTTACCCATCCCACTAAACCGGATGCCAGGATGCACATGCCCGGAAAAAGTAAAAACATTTTTTGTATTTGCCGCCTTACAATGCGAATTGATATCATGCGTGAAACAAAAATTTTCTACCGATAAAGCTTGTTCCGAAATATCAATACGGGCATCTTTATAAAATTTTTTAGGAAGGATATCATGATTGCCGCGAATGAGCTGCATTTGCAGGCCGGGCATATCATTGCGCCATTTTAAAAAAAGTTCAAGTTCTTTATTCTGGTGACTGTGAAAAAGATCACCAACAAAAAGCAACTGCTCCGGTTTAAAATATTGTATGAGCGCAAATAATCTTTGCAGGTCTTCTTTAAAAATATTTTG
>JACDBU010000167.1 GCA_013694745.1 Chitinophagaceae bacterium | reverse complement strand
TTATACAGCCACTGCCACCATTGAAAAAACAGGCAGAACTTTTATGATCGCCCAAACCCAGGTGCACAATGTAACGGAAGGCAGACCTATAATAAGAGAAACAACTTTATCAAAATTTGTTGCAGATCCAAAAGCATTGGGCAGAGAAGAAGAGGAAGAAAATAGTAAGTATGGTAACGATTTTGTAAAGGACGCAACTATTTATCCATATTTTGATAAGCCCGGCATGAAATGGGGAATGAGCATAGATCTCAATACCTGTACGGGTTGCAGCGCATGCGTAGTTGCATGTAATGCAGAAAATAATATTCCTGTTGTGGGAAAAGTAGAAGTCTCAAGATATCATGAAATGCACTGGCTGCGCATTGACCGTTATTTTACCGGTGATGCAGCTAACCCCGATGTAGTTTTTCAACCGATGCTTTGCCAGCATTGTGATAATGCACCGTGCGAAAATGTTTGCCCAGTTTCTGCAACCAACCACAGCAGCGAAGGGCTAAATCAAATGGCATATAACAGATGCATCGGAACAAGATATTGCGCTAACAATTGTCCATACAAAGTACGTCGCTTTAACTGGGCAGATTATACAGGAGCAGATAGTTTTCCTGATAACCAAAGAGGAATAATTTCTGATGCTACAATGGATCAAAATGATGATCTGCCAAGGATGGTTTTAAATCCTGATGTTACTGTAAGGTCACATGGTGTAATGGAAAAATGTTCTTTCTGTGTTCAACGTTTGCAGGAAGGAAAATTGAATGCTAAAAAAGCCGGACGTCCTGTAATAGATGGTGAAATACAAACGGCTTGTATGCAGGCGTGCCCAACTAATGCAATTATTTTTGGTAATGTAAATGATAAGCAAAGCAAGGTTAGTAAAATTAGAAATGTAGAGCAGAAAGAAAGAACTTTTTATGTGCTGGAACAATTACACGTGTTAAGCAATGTAAATTATCTTGCTAAGGTTAGAAATACAGAAAGAGCAGTTGGCAATGCACCAAAAGAAGAAGTATAAATTATAATAATAAAAGATAAATAACGACAAACTACAAACGACAAACGGAGAATATGTCATTATTAAAATACGAATCTCAAATAAGGGAACCATTGGTTGATGGTGATAAAGATTATCACCAGATTACTGAAGATATTTGTAGACCGATTGAAGCAAAGCCAGGCAAGCTGTGGTTTATAGGGTTTACTATTGCGGTTCTGTTATTATTATTTGGCGTTTATTCTGTTTATCGTGAAGTAACTTATGGAACAGGGCAATGGAATTTAAATAAAACTGTTGGCTGGGGTTGGGATATCACCAACTTCGTTTGGTGGATCGGTATTGGTCACGCAGGTACATTAATATCTGCAATACTTTTATTGTTCAGGCAAGGCTGGAGAACCGGCGTTAACAGGGCTGCAGAGGCAATGACAATTTTTGCGGTAATCTGCGCAGCACAGTTTCCTTTATTTCACATGGGAAGAGTTTGGCTGGCATTTTTTGTTTTCCCTTATCCAAATACACGTGGCGTACTTTGGCCCAACTTTAGCTCACCATTATTGTGGGATGTATTTGCAGTATCAACCTATTTTACTGTTTCACTTTTGTTTTGGTACACTGGTTTACTCCCCGATCTGGCAACCGTTCGTGACCGTGCAAGAACAAAATTTAGAAAAATGTTTTATGGTGTTACATCGTTTGGATGGAGTGGAAGCACAAAGCATTGGCAAAGGCACGAAAGCTTATCACTTGTACTGGCAGGCATAAGTACTCCGCTTGTACTTTCCGTTCATACAATTGTATCGTTTGACTTTGCTACATCTGTAATTCCTGGCTGGCACACAACTATTTTTCCTCCTTACTTTGTTGCTGGTGCAATCTTCTCAGGCTTTGCAATGGTGCAATCATTGCTAATCATCACCCGTAAAGTTTTAAACCTTGAAGATTATATAACCATTGGGCATATTGAAGCAATGAATAAAGTAATTGTTTTAACAGGTTCAATTGTTGGTATTGCTTATTTAACCGAATTATTTATTTCCTGGTACGGACAAAATCAATACGAGAACTGGGCTTTCTTTCAAAACCGTGCAAATATATTTAGTCCGTATGGCTGGGCTTATTACGGAATGATGTTTTGTAATGTTGTTTCACCGCAATTATTCTGGAGCCGAAAGCTAAGACGCAATGTAGCATTCACTTTCTTTATGAGTGTGCTGATAAATGTAGGTATGTGG
>JACDBU010000152.1 GCA_013694745.1 Chitinophagaceae bacterium | reverse complement strand
CTGATAGGGTGTTTGCTTGGATTGCTCTTTGGTGCTGCCACCGTATACCTGGCATTAAAAGCAGGACTAACTGTTTCAGCCTCTATACCCATTGCGGTGATCGCCATAACCCTTGGCCGCAGGTTTTTTAAAACAACCATCCTTGAAAATAATATCATTCAAACAACCGGTTCGGCAAGTGAGAGCATCGCATCAGGGGTTGCATTTACATTGCCCGGATTTTTATTTTTATCAATGAGCGCTCATGGCAAAAGTGTTGGCGCAGAATATTTCAATAATTTAACCATCCTGGTACTGGCAATTTTTGGGGGATTGCTTGGCACACTTATGATGATCCCGCTTCGCAAAGCTTTGATCGTAAAAGAGCATGGCACATTGCCTTACCCTGAAGGAACTGCATGCGCAAGTGTTTTAAAAGCAGGTGAGAAAGGTGGCGATGTTGCCCGTACAGCCTTTCTAGGTGTTGGCATTGCACTAACTTATGCATTTTTACAACGCATTTTTCATGTTATAGCAGAGGTGCCTAAATACGCCACACAGGTAACCAATAAATTTTTTCCATCTGCCCAGATAAGTGGTGAAATCACCCCGGAATATTTAGGCGTTGGTTATATCATCGGTCCAAAAATTTGTGGTGTGCTGGTTGCCGGCGGTGTTTTAAGCTGGATGGTTTTTAATCCACTTCTTGCAACACTCATTCACGATCAAACTATAATCGCATTGCAACTGGTGAAGCTGGGTTATTTAAAAGACATCAATACTGCAGGTGGCCAGGGAAACTGGAACCCGGTTACACATACTTTTGGCGATACGGCAACCGCGCTTTACCGCGCGTATATCCGCCAGGTTGGTGCAGGAGCAGTAGCAGCGGGAGGTTTCATTACTTTACTAAAAACAATTCCTACTATAGTTTCCTCTTTTAAAGAAAGTATAGGATCAATAAAAAACAGGTCAGAAGGAAAAGAAGTGTTACGAACAGACAGGGATCTGAATTTAAAGATCGTTTTATTCGGGAGCCTTGGTTTGATTTTGTTGATGGCATTTATTCCAATGATCCCGGGTGATGGTGTTTTCAGTAAATTATTATTAGGCGTTTTAGTAGTTGTATTCGGTGCTTTTTTTGTTACGGTATCGTCAAGGATAGTAGGCATAATTGGATCAAGCAATAACCCCATCAGTGGTATGACGATAGCAACCGTTATGGCAACCTGTCTTGTTTTTATTGGTATCGGGTGGAGTGGAAAAGCGTATGAGCCTATGGTATTGGTGGTTGGTGGAATGATATGTATTGCCTCCTCAAATGCAGGGGGAACTTCACAGGATCTCAAGACCGGATATATTTTAGGAGCAACACCCCGATACCAGCAGATCGCCTTATTTATTGGCGCCATTGCGTCATCCATGGTGATTGGTATCACCATTAAAATTTTAGATACACCCACTGCTGAAATGGTAAAACAGGGACTAACTCATGCCATAGGAAGTGATAAGTTTCCTGCACCCCAGGCAACATTAATGGCCACTCTTATCAAAGGAATTTTATCTTTTAACCTGGATTGGCAATTTGTATTCGTTGGTGTTTTCCTTGCCGTAGTTATGGAATTGTGCGGCGTAAAATCGCTGAGTTTCGCTGTGGGCGCATATCTCCCCTTATCAACAACACTCCCCATTTTTGCCGGGGGTGCGGTAAGAGGATTGGTTGATATGCGGAAAAAGAAAAAAGAGGGTGAAGTTTTAGAAGATGATCTTGGTAAAGGAAATCTATTTGCAACCGGCCTCGTTGCGGGTGGTGCATTAGCGGGAGTGGCTGTGGCTTTGCTTACCGCGGGCAGTGAAAATATTGCAAAGAAATTAGATATAGTAAATCTTCAAAATGCCATAACTAATGTTCTGGGAACAGGGATGTACCAAGTAATGGGCGTGTTGTTTTTTGTGGCAATGGCGCTTATGCTTTATAGAATTGCAATGAAGAAAAATACCATCCATGTTTTTGAACCTGATATTGAAAAAGGTGTTAAATAAGCAGATCATTTATTGATGTTTTGAACCTTCTTGGTTGGTTTTTGGAAACCTTCTTGGTTGGTTTTTTTGAACCTTCTTGGTTGGTTTTATCAACTTAACTTATTAAACAGATCAATTAGAAAAGAAGATCAATCTATGGAGGCTGCGCCAAAATATTTGTGCAGTACTTCCGGTAATTTAATTTCATTCTCATTTTGATTATTCTCTAACAGCGCTGCAACAATCCGGGGAAGTGCAAGTGATGATCCATTCAATGAATGCATTAATTGCATTTTATTATCAGCATTCCTGAAGCGGATCTTCATCCTGTTAGTCTGGAAGGTCTCGAAGTTGGTTACAGAGCTCACTTCCAGCCATTTTTCCTGTGCTGCGCTGAACACTTCAAAATCGTAGGTAAGGGCTGACGCAAAACTCATGTCGCCCCCGCATAAAAGTAAAATCCGGTATGGCAACTGTAGTGATTGCAATAATTTTTCAACATGCAACACCATCTCTTCTAAAATTTCATAGCTTTTTTCAGGATGCGCAAGTTGTACAATTTCAACTTTATCAAACTGGTGCAGCCTGTTTAAACCGCGCACATCTTTTCCATAACTTCCGGCTTCTCTCCTGAAGCAAGGCGTGTAAGCGGTCATTTTTATGGGCAGCTCATTTTCTTTAACTATTTCATCCCTGTAAATATTTGTAAGCGGCACTTCGGAAGTAGGTATCAGGTAAAAACCATCCACCGGTACATGATACATCTGGCCCTCTTTATCAGGCAATTGCCCGGTACCATATGCTGATGCTTCATTTACTAAAAGTGGTGGCTGGTATTCCGTGTAACCTGCTGCAGTATTGTAATCTAAAAAATACTGGATGAGCGCGCGCTGCAATTTTGCGCCTTTATTTTTATACACCGGGAACCCGCTACCAGTAAGCTTATTGCCCAATTCAAAATTTATGAGATCATAATTTTTGGCGATATCCCAATGGGGAACGGCATCTTTGAACAGTGTTGGTTTGTTACCATTTTCTCTAACCACGATATTAGCCTCCGGGGTTTTTCCTGCAGGTACACTTTCGTGCGGCAGGTTGGGAAGAATGACAATATTATCATGCAGTTTTTTTTCTGTGTCTGCTAGATCTTTATTCCGTGTTTGAAGAAATTCTTTTAATACAGCAACTTCTTTCTTTTTATTTTCTGCGAGATCTTTTTCTCCTTTTGCCATCATCGCGCCAATCTCTTTTGATGCCATATTTACTTTTCCCTGTGCCTCGTCAAATTCAAACTGTAATTTCTTTCTCTCATCATCGAGGACAATAATATCATCTACAAGCGCATCATTTTTAAAATTCTTTATGGCTAACTTCTGTTTTACCAGCACTGTATTATCCCGTATATACCCAACCTGCAGCATCTTAAAATGTTTTTGCGAAAATAGTTTATTTGCTTTTATACCCTGTTGGATTATAAACCATGAACCGTTCTGGATTATTTAATGCGGTAAACCCGGCTTGTTCATATAATTTATGCGCATCCTTTGTTGCAAGCAAAATTCTTCTCAATCCCTGCACATCAGGATGGGCCAGGATCGATAGCACCAGCCACTTTCCCAATCCTTTGCCGCGGTAACTTTCATCAATGAAAACATCAGCGAGCCAGGCAAATGTTGCTTTGTCTGTAACCATTCTCGCATAGCCAACCTGTGTTTCGGTATGGCCACTTAAGTAAACACCAAAACTCAGTGATCCTTCCATTGCTTTTTTTACGGTTTGCAATGGTACACCCGGTGACCAGTAAGATGCAGTTAAAAATGAATGCACATAATTGCTATCGATTTTATCCTGATCATCTGAAATTATAAATTCATCTTTTTTCATTACATACTCCATACCATTCATTTTTAAACAAAGATGCTAAATACAATTAATTTTGCAACATGATGCAGGCTAAAGATGATCTTCAACCGCGCTGGTGGAAGTTGGAAGAAAAACTATTGGAAAAATTTGGCAAGAAGCCTGATATGGAAGCCATTCTTTTTTTAATAGGGATACAGGAATTGGGAAATATCAAAAAAAAATTCAGCAAAGAACAAAAGCAGGACCTTATGCATGTTGCAGTATGTTCGTTACTTTCTCAAAGTGGTTATTATGAATTGGAAGGCCTGGATAATGAGGGCTGGCCTCACTTTAAGCAATTGCTGGAGCTTCCCCAATTTAATATGATAGAGCAGGAAAATTTCCTGAAAGATCATGTACTGTTGTATTTTGAAAACCTCGATAACTCAATTTTATAAAAATGAATATGTTTAAAAAGATCCTGGTATTTTTTATTCTCGCAATTTTTATTTCCTGTTCTGCCAGTAGAAATACAACTGCAAATATACCATCCGGAACCCGGATAAAACTTACCACCGATTCAGGCATTATCATTTTACGATTGTATGATAAAACGCCACTGCACCGTGATAATTTTATTAAGCTTGTAAAAGCCCATTATTTCGACAGCCTGCTTTTTCACCGGGTGATAAAAAATTTTATGATCCAGGGAGGTGATCCTGAAAGTAAAAATGCATTACCCGGGGTGGAACTTGGAAATGGCGGACCACCTTATACCATTCCGGCGGAGTTTGATACCAGTTTGTTTCATAAAAAAGGCGCACTTGCCGCGGCCCGTGAGGGCGATGATGTAAACCCCTCAAAAGCCAGTAGCAGCAGCCAGTTTTATATTGTACAAGGCAAACGATTTACGGATGCACAAATAGATAAAGTTGAAAAGGATAAAAAGATCAGCATTTCTGCAAATCACCGGCAGGTATATAAAACACTGGGTGGAACACCGCATCTTGATATGAACTATACGGTATTCGGTGAGGTGGAGAGTGGTTTAAATGTAATTGATAAAATTGCTTCGGCCAAAGGCGACAGCAATAATAGGCCATTAGAAGATATACGGATGAAAATGGAAATTTTGCCCATGCGAAAAAGGAATTAGTTAACACAGGAAATTTGTAATTTGCAGCCTCTTATAAAACGATATTATAAATTTTACAAAAAATAATTATGACTTTCCCTGAAACACTACGCTATACCAAAGATCATGAATGGATAAAATTAGAAGGAGATATTGCTACCATCGGTGTAACTGATTTTGCGCAACAGGAATTAGGGGATATCGTTTATGTTGAGATCGAGAGCAAAGGGAAAGCGATGACATCAGAAACAGTTTTTGGTTCGGTTGAAGCTGTTAAAACAGTAAGTGATCTTTTTTTACCGGTATCCGGAACGATCACTGAAATTAATCCAGGCCTGGAAGCTAATCCCGAACTTGTGAATACAGATCCATATGGAGAAGGCTGGATGATAAAAATGAAAGTAGATAATCCGGCAGATGTTGAAAAACTAATGGATGCTGCGGCTTACCAAAAAATGGTTGGTTAGGATGAGTGATCATTCACAGCATAAATTTAACTGGCAAAAAGGATTTGCGAAAAGATTTATACCAGGCATTGCCTGGTTTTTTATAGTCTTATATTTAATGACCATACCCGGAAAGGAATTACCGGAAGTGGGATGGCTTGATAAAATATATTTTGATAAATGGGTACATGCTGGCCTGTTTGCGGTTATGGTTTTTTTATTTTGCTGGCCATTTAACAGGTCGTCATTCATAAAACCAGAGCGGTATAATTATTTTATCAGGATCGCGATCGCTTCCTGCCTGTGGGGATTAACCATAGAATTTATTCAAAAATTCTTTATTCCCGGCCGAAGCTTCGATTTGTGGGATTGGGCTGCTGACTCAATTGGCGTTTTAATGGGCTACGTAGTGAGCAGGAGATACTTTTCAGTATAATTCGCTTAAAATTTTAATTTTGTTACATTTGCTTATATGAATGTTGATAACATGGAATATAATACGGGGCGTAATCATTTGGTGATTAGAGAATACGGCCGTCATATTCAAAAAATGGTTGAGTATTTACTATCACTGGAAG
>JACDBU010000148.1 GCA_013694745.1 Chitinophagaceae bacterium | reverse complement strand
GTTAGAAAATAACCTCGGGAAATAAAAAAAGAGAGGGAGAAAAATGGGTGGATGATGGGGCTCGAACCCACGACCCTCAGAATCACAATCTGATGCTCTAACCAACTGAGCTACAACCACCGTGTTGCTGCAAAAATAATGAAAAATAATTTCTGGAAAATATTCATTAAAAACCAGCTACAGGCAATAGGCAATTGGCAATTGGCAACAAGCAATAGGCAACAAGCAATTGGCAATAGACAACAGGCAACATGCAACAAGCAATAGGCAACCCTAACCCATTCTTCCTTCCGCTTATCCGTTTTACCAAACCTTTGTTAATTAAACTACTTACATTTAATTATAGAAACCTATTTGATTTATTTTTACGTATGAACCAATTAATGAAATTTATTATGAGCAGAAAATTTTTACCGGTTTTATTTATACTGATAGCAGCTGGCTTAATTCTTACGTTTACATCAATGGGTAGGGGAGATGGTTCCAATGATAATCCCAAAAGTAAATTTGAAAAGATCCTGCAAAATGTGGGTATCGTTTTAAGAGAGGGCCATTATAATCCAAAAAAAATAGATGATGCTTTTTCAAAAGAAGTGTTTAAGAAATTTATAGATGATCTCGATGGTGATAAATATGTTTTTTTGCAGAAAGATATTGATGCATTAAAGAAATATGAAACAAAGATCGATGACGAGATAAATGGGGAAAAACTTGAATCATTTTATGCCATTACCAATTTGTATATTTCCCGGCTAGATGAAGTAGCAAAATCATACCCCGCCATTCTTTCAAAACCTTTTGATTTTACCAAAGATGAAAATGTTATAATGGATGGAGATAAAAGAGATTTTCCAAAAACAGAACAGGAAAGAAATGATTTCTCCAGGAAGCGCATAAAATTTTTAGTGCTCGGGCGGTATTCTGATATGCTGGATGAGCGTGAAAAAAACACAGGTAAAAAAGATTTTGTTTATAAAGCGGATAGTACTCTTGAAAGAGAAGCCAGGCAACAGGTAGGTAAGCAACTTGACCGTTATTATGCCACCTTAAAAAATCATAACAAACCGGAAGAACTTTTTAGTGATTTTGTAAATGGGATAACCAGCAGCATGGATCCGCATACAACATATTTTGCGCCGGTTGATAAACGTGGTTTTGACGAATTGCTCAGTGGTTCTTTTTATGGTATTGGTGCACAGCTGAAAGAAGACGATGGTAAGATAAAAATTGCAAGTCTTGTTACCGGTATGCCCGCATCTAAATCAGGACAGATGCAGATAGATGATGAAATTATT
The DNA here is from genome assembly GCA_013694745.1 of Chitinophagaceae bacterium. Taxonomy (GTDB): domain Bacteria; phylum Bacteroidota; class Bacteroidia; order Chitinophagales; family Chitinophagaceae; genus Ginsengibacter. Next base: position 4,895 of record JACDBU010000148.1, on the reverse strand, counting down.
AAGATCGCCCAGGGTAAAGGCGTACCGGTTGATGTAACAGGATATGCAGTTGCCGATGCGGTAAAATTAATCAGGGGTGCCGATAAGGGTTCTGAAGTCAGGCTTACGTTAAGAAAATCCGATGGTACAATAAAAGTAGTTTCACTCATGAGAGATAAAGTAAGCCTGGATGATACGTTTGCAAAAAGTGCGATCATAAATGGCGATCATAAGATAGGGTACATTTATTTGCCTGAATTTTATTCCAATTTTGATGATCCCAATGGCAGGAGATGTGCTGTAGATGTAGCAAAGGAAATTGAAAAACTGAAAGCAGAAAATGTGGAAGGTATTGTTATGGATCTTCGTGGTAACGGTGGTGGTTCGCTGTATGATGTAGTGGACATGGCGGGTTTATTTATTGAAGATGGACCAATTTGCCAGGTTAAAGGAAGGGATGAAAAAACAAGTGTATTAAAAGACCGCGATAAAAATATTCTTTATACAGGTCCCTTGGCCGTGATGGTTGATGAGTTAAGTGCATCCGCTTCAGAAATTTTTGCAGCTGCTATCCAGGATTACAAAAGAGGAATTATTATTGGCAGCTCTTCTACTTACGGCAAGGGCACCGTGCAAAGAAGTATTTCACTTGACCCAGCACCGGATAATAGTGTAGTGAACAGGATTTTCAGCAGCAATGATAAAAACCCTGTCTCAATGAACGAAGGATTAGGAGATATCAAATTAACCTTTAGAAAATTTTACAGGATCAATGGCGGTGCTACTCAGCTTAGGGGTGTTACACCGGATATAATTATGCCCGACAGGCTGGAAACGTTGAAGATCCGTGAAAAAGATAATCCTGATGCATTGAAATGGGACGAAATTTCTAAAGCAGATTATACGCCGTGGATATCCGGTTATAACCCCGAAAGAATTATAAGCACTGCTAAAACAGAGCTTAATAATAACACCACATTTAAAACAATAAGAGATGATGTAGCTTTGCTGGATAAGTATAACGATAAAGAATATTCACTCAACCTTATGAAGTTCCGCACAGAACAAAAATCATTAAGGCAAACTTCAAAACAGCTGGAAGATCTAACCAAGCTGCCTGTTGAACTTAAAGTTGTAAATATTGTTGCTGATACTTCAGAGATGAGAGATGATAATTCTAAAATTGCAAGAAATACACAATTCCTTAAAAGAATAAGTGATGATCTGTATATTGATGAGACCGTAAAGGTTGTAAATAAAATGATCGGTGATGCCGCATTGGCTAAAAACAAATAAACAGAAAAATAATATTACAAATGAATAGCATCATAACGATGCTATTTTTTTTGCTTTTTATTGTCTCTCATATTTCCAGTTAAGTCCTTTCCCATCTGTAAGGTATTCTATAGCTTTTAACATGCGCCTGTTACGGGTTTCCTCCGATTTACCTTCGGTTATCCATGCAATGTATTCTCTTTTGTGTGAGGGGCTCAGGGCATTAAAAGTGGTCATTGCTTTTTTATTCTTTTTAAGCATTGCTTCAAAATAATCCGGAGTTTGAAGTTCGGGTTTTTCTGTTTTTTTCCTGGGCGGCAGCTTTATCCCTTCATCATTTAGTTTTGCAGCTTCTTTAATATAATTGAGAAGCACCTTATCCGGGGGAAGGGCTGCAAGGCTGGTTATTTTACCCATGTGTCCCATGGCATTTTTTTGGTTATCCTTCATAGCAACTGAATCTTTCATCAGCGCAGCTTTCCAGAAACCAAATGAGCAATGCTCTTTAAAGGCTGCCATGCTGCAGAAAACTCCTTTGTAATCAAAATTAGGAAATGACCATTTGATGGTTTCTTCCACTTCAGGGCAGGCCTGGTGAACAAGCTTGCGGATATGGGTGAGTATAGGTTTTGCAAACGGGGCAGCCTTGGCAATGTATGCATCTACCCGGGCATCTTTTTTTACCATAAAAATGTTTTAGCTTATTGCTTATTGCCTATTGACTATTGCCCTTTACCCATTGCTATTCACTGCTCACCACTCACCACTCACTCCTCTACATCTCACCCAACATCCCTTTTCCTGTATCGGCCATGTCAGGGATTTCGTCATTACGATATGCTCCTGCATCCAGTTTCTTTTTGGTTTCATAAAAAGCATTCAGGGTAAGGTCAGTATCTTCATCTGTATGTGCTGCTGTTGGGATAAGTCTGAAAATTATCTGCCCCTTTGGGATTACAGGATATACAACAATTGAGCAAAAAATATTAAAATTTTCGCGAAGATCCATTACCATTGCTGTTGCTTCAGGAACATCCCCCTTCATGTGAACAGGCGTTACAGGGCTGTTAGTTGTTCCGATATCAAACCCTTTTTCTCTCAAACCATTCTGAAGCCTGTTTACATTGTGCCATAATTTTTCCCTAAGCTCTGGCATTGTTTTCAGCATTTCCATTCGCGTAAGCATGCCTTCTACAATGATCATGGGCAAACTTTTCGCAAAGATTTGTGAGCGTACATTATACCGGAGAAAGGTCATCACTTTTTTTGGCCCTGCAATAAAAGCCCCTATGCTTCCCATACTTTTTACAAACGTGCTGAAATAAAGATCAACCCCTTCCTGGCATCCCTGCTCTTCATCAGCGCCTGCACCCGTAGGCCCCATAGAGCCGAATCCATGCGCATCATCTATCAGCAACCTGAAATCATATTTCTTTTTTAGTGCAACCAATTCCTTTAATTTCCCCTGGTTACCACTCATGCCAAACACGCCTTCTGTGATTACTAAAATACCTCCACCATTTTTTGCAGCCATCTTTTCTGCGCGCTGCAATTGTTTTTCACAATCATCGATATTATTATGCTTGTATGCATAACTGTAGCCCATATGCAAACGAATACCATCAACTATGCATGCATGACTTTCAGCATCGTAAACAATAACGTCACGACGGTTAACCAATGCATCTATACAACTCATTATTCCCTGGTAACCAAAATTTAAAAGCATCGCATCTTCGCGGCCAATAAAATCAGCAATTACTTTTTCAAGCTCTTCATGCATGGTACTGTTGCCACTCATCATACGCGCACCCATAGGGTAACCCATGCCCCATCTTTTTGCTGCTTCTGTATCTACTTTTCTTGTTTCGGGGTGGTTAACAAGACCAAGATAATTATTGAGGCTCCATACAATTTGTTCTTTACCTCTAAACATCATCCGGCTGCCAAGTTCTCCTTCAAGTTTTGGAAAAGCAAAATAACCATGCGCTCTTTCTGCATGCTGGCCTAACGGGCCGCCATCTTTAGTTAATCTTTCAAAAACATCTGCCATAACAATATTTTAAAATTAATATCGCAGCAAAAATAATGCAATAAAGTCAATGGATTGTGTCCGTAAACGCTAAATAAAACACCGCTACTTATATTCCTTAATTCTCATGATGCATTAATATATTTGTTATAAAATATATTGATGATAAAAAAGTTCCTCGTTTTATTCTGTTGCCATTTGTTGTTAGCAAATGTTTTTTCACAAAAAAATATACCGCGGCCAAAGCTGGTAATAGGATTGGTGATTGACCAGATGCGATGGGATTATTTATACCGTTATTATGATCTGTATTCTGCTAATGGGTTTAAACGCTTACTGGGCCAGGGTTTTAGCTGTGAAAACACTATGGTTCCATATGTGCCAACTTACACAGCACCTGGTCATACCTGCATTTATACAGGAAGCATTCCTGCAATTCATGGCATTGTGGGTAATAACTGGTACGAGAAGAGCATTGGTAAGAATGTTTATTGCACGGATGATTCAACCGTAAAAACAGTTGGTTCAAATACAGATCTTGGTAAAATGAGTCCGCGGAATTTATGGGTATCCACTATTGGTGATGAATTGAAACTCAGCAATAATTTTAAGAGTAAGGTTATTGGTATCGCACTTAAAGACAGGGCCTCAATTTTACCGGCAGGTCATACCGGCAGTGCATATTGGTTTGATGAAATAGCAGGTAAATGGATAAGCAGCAGTTATTATCTTAATGGTTTGCCAGGGTGGCTGGTTAAATTAAATGAAAAAAAATATCCTGACCAGGTGATGCTGAAAGACTGGAATACTTTATTGCCCGGTGACAAATACGGGCAAAGTACTGCGGATGATAAAAAATATGAAAATACCATCCCGGGTGAGAGGACGGTTATGTTTCCACACCGGTTGTCGCAAATAACAAGTAATAAATATGAAGCTTTTAAATACACACCATTTGCAAATACATACACATTTGAAATGGCTAAGGCGGCGATAGAAAATGAAAAACTGGGCACGAACAGTGTGCCTGATATGCTTGCTATCAGTGTATCTTCTACTGATTATATAGGTCACCGGTTTGGACCTAATTCTGTTGAGATCGAAGACACTTACCTGCGGCTCGATAATGATATTTCCGATTTTTTAAATTTCCTGGATAGCAAAGAAGGCAAAGGAAATTATTTACTTTTTTTATCAGCGGATCATGGCGTAGCGCACATTCCTGCATTTTTAAAAGAAAATAAAATGCCCGGTGGGTTTTTCAATGAATCGGATCTTGCCAAAGAAATTAATACACATATAGAACGGGTGTTCAGTATTAAGAATGCGGTACTCCTGGTTGAAAATTACCAGGTTTATTTAAATATGGAGGAGATGAATAAAAATGAAAAATATTATCCTGCCATAAAAGAATCGATCATACAATATTTAATTAAAAAATGGTACATAGTAAATGCGTTTGAAACAGAAAAAATAATGAACGCAACAATACCGGAGCCGGAAAAAAAGATGATGATTAATGGATATAATCCAAAAAGGAGCGGGGAGATAGAATTTGTACTGAAAACGGATTTTTTTGATTTAAATTAATTGGTTACAACGCATGTGG
>JACDBU010000130.1 GCA_013694745.1 Chitinophagaceae bacterium | reverse complement strand
GATAATGCTATAATTGCAGAAAAGGGAAAAATGCAAATTACGCCCGACAAAAATTTTCTTGAATTCACTTTGCAAAATGGATACCGCTATGAACAAAAAGGCGATGCCTCATCTCCGGATAATGAATTTATAAAAATGGGGTTTAAAGAATACAAAAAACTTTTTGATCTCAGCCAGCTTAATATTCAAACAACTGCTGATAGTTTATTCAGCAAAAATTTCCGCGTTGAAAACGTAAAGCAGCTTGATAAAGCCATCGATTCATTGAACCGCTATCCCGATTCATTTGCAAGAAGGATACAATTCGAGTTCAATCCATTCATGTTTTTTTTGAAATTAAAAAACAGCGAGGTTAACGCAATTAAACAACAGCCATCAAAAGTTAAAAATTTTGATGATCTCATTCCCGATACCTTGAAATATACTGTGCAGGAGCAGGCCCTGAATTCGGTTAGCTCCATGCAAAATATTATTTCCGTGATACAATCAGATGCCAGTGATAAATCGAAGGACATGCGCCTTCATCTTATGGAATGGCACAAAAAATTTTCCTTATCAATTGCCTGCCTGGTGCTTTTTTTTATAGGCGCTCCACTTGGGGCCATCATACGTAAAGGTGGACTGGGATTGCCATTGGTAGTAGCAGTCGTCTTCTTTCTAATATTTCATTTACTCAATACATTTGGCGAAAAACTGGTTAAGGAAAATTTGATAAACCCGCTTGGTGGTATGTGGTTATCCGTGATCGTACTAACACCTATTGGTGGATTTCTTATTTACAAAGCTGCCCGCGATTCACAGTTTTTCAGTAAAGAATTTTATTACCGGTCTTTTAGAAGATTGGTGTCAAATATTACTGCCCTTTTGAGTATATTTAAGAGAGAAAAATAATTTTCAATTAAATGTTATTGTATGTCAGTCAATAATTCACCCCGCCGCGAATTTTTAAAAACATCAGTTAAAGGTTCTGTTATTGCAGGTATCGGCCTTTCTTCACTGGGCTCATTTATTGAATCCTGCTCACCTGTTAAAAAAACGATGATCACATCTCCTTTTAAAACGGGTTTTGATCAGCAACCTTTGCCTTACGCATATGACGCGCTGGAAAATAGTATCGATGCAAAAACAATGGAGATCCATTTTACCAAACATGCGGCCGCCTATTCTAAAAATTTAAAAGAAGCTGCACAGGCAGAGAATGCTTCCACAAAATCTGTGGAAGAAATACTGATGCATGTTTCCCGTTACTCTGCTAAAATGCATAACAACAGCGGGGGGCATTACAATCACGAAATGTTCTGGCAAAGTATGCGGCCCAAACAAGCTGATAATAAACCGGGAGCGTCATTTATGGCCATCCTGGAAAAGCATTTTACTTCCTTTGCAAATTTTAAAACGCAGTTCAGTGATGCTGGTAAAAACCGCTTTGGTAGCGGGTGGGCATGGCTATATCTTGATAAAAATAAAAATTTAAAAATAGGATCCACATCAAACCAGGATAATCCTTTGATGGATACATCCGAAATAAACGGGTTGCCTGTTTTAGGGCTTGATGTTTGGGAACATGCATACTATTTAAAATACCAGAATAAACGGGCTGATTATATTGACAACTGGTGGAGCGTTGTTAACTGGGATTATGTTTGGGAACATTATAAAAAAATGAGCTGAGGATTACTATGAACAAAATTTTATTTTCTCTTTTTTTATTGGCCTGCACACTGGTGGTGTTTTTACAAATGCGGCCAACACAACGAAAATTGCGAACCACTGAAACACCGGCCAGCATCATCAATCTTGAACTTGCGTATGATACTATCCATACCGCTAAAGTTTTAACAGCATGGAACACGGATGAGAAAGTTGCTGCTGCCAAAGAAAATACTTATATAGATTTTGCCCTTATTATTTGCTATGCTCTTTTTTTATTTTTCAGTTGTAATAATTTAGCCAAAAATTTCTGTGGTAAGATGGGCAATTTGGGGAAACTATTATCTAAAGCTGCCCTTATTGCAGGCCTGCTGGATGTAGTTGAAAATAGCGGTATGCTTATTACCCTTAATGGTCATACAAATGCTGTTGTATCGCTGGTTACCGCCACCTGCTCAGGGATAAAATGGCTGTTCATTATTGTATGTTTCCTGTATATCGTTCTTGCTGGTCTGCTAATGTTATACCGGTTGGCCAGGCATCATAGAAAACAGGACATCCCTAAATTGACTCAGCCTTTGCTTTAGAAGCACCGGTAGAATGTGTAAGTGGTACAACTAAAACAAAGGCTGATGAATTGAAAGCAATCTGGTGCAAATTTATAATAATAGTAATGGTAATTCCAAAAAATATCGGAATATTTTCGAGTGAACTGTTAATATTTTATTGCCAACTACAAAGTATTTTAGAAAATCAGGCCTTCTTAAAATTTGGTATATTCGCTACCCAATTAAAAAATTATCATCATGCAGGCATGGAAAGATTACCAGGAAAAAAATAAGGATAAATTTTTACAGGAGCTTCTGGAATTGTTGCGCATTCCTTCTGTTAGTGCAAAAAATGAACACAAACAGGATATGATAAATTGTGCTGAAAAAGTAAAGGAGCGTTTGGTACAGGCAGGTGCAGACAAGGTTGAAATCTATCCTACGGACGGACATCCCGTTGTTGTGGGAGAAAAAATCATAGATCTTTCAAAGCCAACGGTACTGGTATACGGGCATTATGATGTACAACCGGCAGAACCCCTGGAACTATGGCACAGCGGGCCTTTTGACCCGGTAATTAAAGACGGGAAAATATTTGCGAGAGGATCATGCGATGATAAGGGGCAGTTTTACATGCACGTGAAAGCTTTTGAAACCATGATGCAAACCAACTCCATGGTTACCAATATAAAATTTATTATTGAAGGAGAAGAAGAAGTAGGCTCTCCAAACCTTGCGAAATTTGTTACACAAAATAAAGCGTTATTAAAAGCAGATGTGATATTGATAAGCGATACTGCAATGATAAGCCTGGATACACCGAGTATTGATATTGGGGTACGCGGATTAAGTTACATAGAGGTGGAAGTTACTGGTCCCAACCGCGATCTGCACAGTGGTGTGTATGGAGGCGCCGTGGCAAACCCAATTACCATTTTGGCGCAGATGATCGCAAGCTGCCATGATGAAAATAATCATGTAACTATCCCGGGATTTTATGATGATGTTGTTGTGGCTACAGATGAAGAAAGAAAATTAATGGCACAGGCTCCTTACAATGAAGAGGATTATAAAAAAGACCTGGGGGTAAAAGAATTGTGGGGCGAAAAAGGTTTTGTTACAAATGAAAGAACCGGTATCCGGCCAACCATTGAACTTAACGGAATTTGGGGTGGATACCAGGGCGAGGGCGCTAAAACCGTTTTACCTTCGAAGGCTACCGCAAAAATTTCAGCAAGATTGGTTCCCAATCAATCTACCGGAAAGATAACGGCGATGTTGCTTGCATATTTCAAAAAGATTGCACCCTCTTCTGTAACAGTGAATGCATTTGAACATCACGGCGGTGAGCCTTACATGACCCCAATAGACAGCATTGCATACAAAGCTGCTTCAAAAGCCATCGAAGAAACTTTTGGAAAAAAGCCAATACCTGTGCGGGGCGGCGGTTCTATCCCTATTTGTGCTTTGTTTGAAAAAGAACTCGGCATAAAAGTAGTGTTCTTAGGATTTGGATTAGACAGTGATAACCTGCACAGCCCGAATGAAAAGTTTGACCTCGCTAATTTTTATAAGGGCATTGAAACCATTCCATACTTTCATAAATATTTTGCAGAGATGAAGTAAAATATTTGGTACAATAATAGCAGCTATTTAAAAAAATCATAGAAAGTATGGATATCATAATTCAATCATCCGGCTTTAAAGCCAGCGAACACTTAGAAGAATTTACCAGGGAAAAACTAAATAAAATTATACTTGAAAGTGATAACGTAGTGCGTGCAAATGTTACCCTTTATACCGGCTCAGAATCAGACCCTCACAATAATATTTGCGAAATTCGCCTGGAAGTTCCGGGCAACGATCATTTTGTTAAAAAGAGCAGTGACGTGTTTGAAAAAGCCATCACAGAATGCATAGATGCCCTGCAAAAAATTGTTCGCAAAACTAAGGACAAGCAGATCACGGGCAGGCATGTTGAAGTCAGCTACCGGAATAATTAGTACAAAACATAATGCAATCATAAATTAACTATGATTTGTTTTTGTATATTACAAACCCTTGTAATTTCGCCTTACATTTTTAAGCGTTTATCCTTAACATACTCAAATGAAAATTTTAAAATTCCAATTAATACTTTTTGCTTCTTTATTATTTTTTTCTGCAAAAAGCCAGGAAAAACAAGAGGATAAAATTATAGCATCTGCAAAAGTGCTGAATGATTTTGGAGAAATGAAAGAAAGCATTCCCAAACAGCTTTTGGAAATCACTGAAGGTATAATCATTGTTCCTAAACTTATCAACGGGGCTTTTGTTGTAGGTGGGAAGAGGGGCAAAGGCGTTGCTATGGTAAAGCTGAAGGAAAATACCTGGAGCAATCCGGTTTTTGTTACCATAACCGGTGGCAGCGTAGGTTTGCAAATTGGTTTGCAGGCAGTTGATCTTGTATTAATATTCAAGGATAAAGCAACACTGGAAAATATTGGCAGGGGAAGTTTTACACTGGGAGGTGATATCTCGGCAACCGCCGGCCCGCTGGGAAGAAATTCTACCGCCAGTACCGATTATAAATTAGAAGCAGAAGTATATTCTTATTCAAGAAGCAAAGGTTTATTTGCCGGCATCAGTATCACCGGTGCAGCAATAGCTGTTGATGCCAAATCTAATGAGGCTTTTTATGGAGAAGAAACAGATGCCAAAACTTTATTTTCTGATGATGATAATAATGCTGAATCTGTTAAGGAATTAAAGAAAAGCCTGAATGACCTTTACCGGCAATAACTAAGGAATCTATATTATTTGGGACTAAATATGTAAACTAACAGCAAGAACAATGCTTATTGGATTTTGTTTTTTCAAAACATTCTTTCCCTTCTTTGAATGAAAAATATGCAATTCCCAACGTTCCGATATCATCTATAAAATTCAATTTTGTTATTTCATAAATAACACTTGCAGTTAAGAGTATTATAGATGTATAAATACAAACTTTTGTACATGCGGCATCAGCAAGTATAGCATCTGAATTTAATTGATTGCCAACTTTTTTTTTACCAAAATATAATAACAACATTAAAGCAATTGAAAACAGCGATATTACAACTCCCGAAATTGTTGTTGCAGGATTATGTCCAATCCAAATATTATGTGCTACCGTAATAATAAGACCAGCAAGTAAAATATAAAATCCTGTGCCTGTAATTCTTAAGGCTGTTCTTTCAAAATTATCTCTATTACTTTTTTCATTATTTTTTATTCTCACTATCATGTGTGCAACCCCTATAGCAGACACTACTTCAATAAAGCTGCCAACACCAAATCCAAATAAAGTAAGGCTTTCATCATTAAATCCATAATATGTAGAAAATAACGCTTCGGCAAGCGCAAACGTAATCGTTAGCAATGATAATATAAAAGCATTTTTATATTTATTATCATTATTAACGATAGAATTTAAAAGTATTTCCATTTACCAAAGATAAGTCATGAAATAAAAAAAGGCGGCATTTTAGGAGCCTCAAAATTTATAGGGTTTCATTATTTCCCTATCATCCTATCGTATTTCAAGAGAGTAATTAATTACCGATAACTTTTTCAATCCGGCAAAGTTTACCTGCCTTATTGAACCCCTCAATAACAACCCGAATTTTGTGACAATTATCAGCATTGTAAAACTGAAAATTTTCCTTTTGTTTTTCTTTATTCAATAAAATTTCCGGGTTCCAGTACAACGTGGTACGAATGTCCGACGCTACATCTTTTTGAGGCATGGAATAATCCGGAGAATAAAATTCTTTTGTAACCGAATAACCTGGGAAACTAAAATTTGAAACATATTGTGAAGCATTGTTCCCCATATCTTCCGGCAGCTTACGGTAAATAAACATTGCCGGCCCGTTGCCACTCACCATTACAAAATTGTCTACATATTTAATGAGGGCGATCTCGTCGATCAGTAAATAACTTATCGAATTGAAATCAGTTTCAAATTCATCCAGGTAAAGCGTAACTGTTTGTTGACCTTTCAATATACTTCTTCCCCCAAATATGCTTACGATTTTCTGGTTGCCTGGCGATCCAAGGAAATCAACCCCGGGTATCCTGCTCCTGATAAAGGTTTCAAGATTGGTAGTATTGGGTGTAGGATTATTGACAAGGTCAATAATTTTGGCATTTTCATTTGAAAATAAAGATGATGTATAACGCTCATTCACCAATTGTGCTGGTGATTTCTGCCTTACTTTTATTTTTATTTCTTTAAGCCTGATGTACTTTGACATTTCAGCATTGTAAAATGTTAACTGATCTTTATTCCTTTTCATTTTCAACATCATAGAATCTGAAAATACATCATCCCTGTAATTAATTGCCGGCATATTTAAAAAATTACGGAGCGGCCAGGGTGATGTTTGATCCAATTTGAGAAATACCTGTTTTTTGCTTTTCTTTTTTGTATTGTAGTCGAAATAAACGTGCGCCGTATCAGAAAAGTATAATGAATCGATTTTAAAATTCCCTTCTGCATCTATGGGAGCTGATATAAAAATAGTACTGCTATCCACTTTATCTCTTACAAAAAAATTAAGATCACCCGATGTCACCAGGGTTGTTTTATTTTCTTCATATACTTTCCCGCTGAATCGGATATAAGGATAGGGTTTATATTTTATATCGGGAGTTTGGCTTGCCAATATTTGTTCCCATTTAAACCTGCGCCATCCATTCGTCATCATTACCAGTTCCAATGCATCTTTTGTAAACTTGTCATTGCTGGTAAAATAAAAAGCAGGATCGTGAACATATCCTTTTATATCAGCGCTCAATAACAAGTCTGATATTATGTTATTCCTGTCTGGTAATATGCCGACTTTGTCTTCATCTGTAATTGCTACAGAGTAAGAACCTTCAATACTATCGGGTACGGCAAAAGAAAAATTATTCTTTGCTCTCTTGGTTGTATTAAAAACAGCCATAGTAAAACTGGAATTGAGTTTATAGTCTTCATTGTCAACAAATGAAAGCCGCTCTGCTATTGGCTTTTGCTCTGCATCAAAAATGGTGATCTGCAGAATGCCGGAAGGGAAAGTGCTTGTTGGCACGGTAATATTGCCTGTTTCACCGTCAAGTGTAATGTTGGTTTTGAATACTACATTGTTTTCCATTTGGCCTACAATAAACAGGGGCATTTTATCTTTAGCATAAGCCGATGGCCTCGTAAGCGCAATTCTTAACCCGGTATTATTTTTATCAATATGCATGGCAATCCCCTGTAATAATGAAGCCGGCAATTGCATAGTAGCTTCTTTTCCGTTATCAAATTTTACTTTCGCAAAGTATTTTTCATCATATTGCGGCAAAAAAGGAAATCTTCCCATGCCATCATGCACGGTTTTAATGTCGATGATATTATTTCCTTTTGAATCAACTATAGAACCCTGAAATGAAATCGGGTAGCCATTTGCATCCGTTGCTTTATAGGCAATATAATTTACCACATCCGCTATCATATTACCTCCTTCTGGGAAAAAATTAAATGTATAACTATCATTTTTCATTTCAGCAACTGGTAAAGAAGCCGTATTATTAAATACAAATATTTTTTTCGTAAAATTAAATTCTTTGTCAAAATTCAGCATCCATGCAGTATAGGCACGAATGGTATAAGATCCACCGGCCAATGAATCAGGAAGTTCAATATTGCCCTGTGAAGTACCTTCAAAAACCGGTAAATTCTTTTTACTTATAAGTTTTCCGCGGGAATCGATAAACTCAACAAAAAGGCTGCTGCTAATGCCACTGGGCAAAAATTGCGATGTTAAGTAAGCCTTGAACCAGATGGATTCACCAGCAACATACATTTCTTTATCAAAATGAATATGTATTTTTTCCTGCGGGGCGGCAAGATTGAACTTCCCTAGTAAAACATCAGGTGTTTGAGCTTTGGATTGTAAAAATAAAAGACTGAAAAAAATGAATATGGTATGTTTCATCAGGCTACTAAAATTAGTAACACTAAGGTACTACAGACCCGGGGTATACAAATATTATTTAACCCATTCGGCTTGTTCATTAAACCTATGACTTTCCCTTATTTTTTTGTAATACAGTGCTCTTTTACCTGGCTCCGCCAGGGCAATTTTTTCTCAAATAACTGCTGTATAAAGTTGATAAGTGTTTCCGTGTGCCTTCGCCCTCAGAGATAGCATGAGTGCGGTTTGGATACGGCATATACTGAAACTGTTTATTGTATTTGATAAGCTCATTTACCAGAACTTCTGCATTATCAAAATGAACATTATCATCACCCGTGCCATGTATATACAATAAGTTTCCCTGCAGGTTTTTTGCATAATAAATTGGAGATCCCTTTACAAAGTCATCCCGGTTTTCCTGCGGCAATCCCATATACCTTTCCTGGTAAATATTATCATAAAATAATTGATTGCCCACGGCTGCAATGGCGATGCCCGTTTTGTATATTTCCGGGTGCTGGAAAAGCAGGTTCAATGTTGCTGAACCACCACCACTCCAACCCCACACCGCTATCCGGTCCTTATCAAAATAAGGCTTGTCTAAAAACTTTTTTGCCGCCATTGCCTGGTCGTGAATATTGATAATACCAATTTTTCTGTAGATGGACTTGCGCCAGGCAGCGCCCTTTAATGCAGGCGTACCCCGGTTATCAAGACTTACCTGGAAATAGCCTTCCCCGCTCATATCACCATCAAATAAAAAATTTCGCTGCGCGCCATAACTGTTATTGGTAGTGGTAGCAGCAGGTTCTGTATACACTGTAAATACTACGGGGTATTTTTTTGTACTGTCGAAATTAGCAGGTTTTACAACCCAACCATCAACCGTGATATTGTCTTCGGTAGTGAGCTTGAAATATTCTACCCGCGTATTTTCATCTGTACGCATCGTTCTTTCAATGCTCTTGCTTTCATCAAGCGCATTGTGATCCGGAAGACTTATCCATTCCCTGTCGGGAAAAGTTTTATAGTTTGAAAAATTATGCAAGGCAAATTTTGCCCCCGGTGAAATATTATAATCGTGAGTGCCTTGCAGGTTTTTTGGCGATACCATTTCCAGGGGACCATTACCATCCAGCCTGGTTTTGTATAAGTACAATTCAGTTGCATTATCTGGCGAAGCCATAAAATAAACATAATTGCCCGCTTCATCGATGCACTTAATATTATCAATATCGTAATTGCCTTTGGTAACCAATGTTTCTTTTTTACCATCACGGCTTATCCGCGAAATATGACGCCAGCCATCTTTTTCCGATACCCATAAAAAATCCCCGTTCTGCAACCAGTCCCAGCCGGTTGGATCATCATCATTCCACCTGGATTTTATATCTATCCAGGCTTTATCGTTTTCAGTATAAAAATCTTTGCTAGTACCAGTGTTGGCATTGCAATAAAACAATTTGCTTTCATTTTGTTTGCGGTTCAATTGTTGAACAATGAGTTCGTTAGCATTGCCGGCCCATTCCATACGTGGCAGGTAATGTTGCTGCGGATCGCCGGGAATATTCATCCATTTGATAGTTGCATTGCTCACATTTATAACGCCAATACGTACGGGTGACGGCGGCTCACCTACTTTTGGATATTCAACCGGTACTACTCTTGAATAAATACTGTCGGTTGTATTGAGCATGTAATAATCTCTAATTTTAGTTGCATCTACCTGCCAGAAAGCAATGGACCTGCTATCGGGGCTCCACCTAAATCCATCACGGCATCCAAATTCTTCTTCATATACCCAGTCAAAAGTTCCGTTAATAAATTTCCGTGTTCCATCTTTTGTTAACTGTGTAATTTGATGCGTTGCAATATCTTCAACATAAATATTGTGTTCACTTACATATCCTACTTTTTTGTTGTCAGGTGAAATTTTTGCAAACATCAGTGACTGCGATGGTCGGCCTTTTCCCAACTGGGTCAGTTTATTTGAAGGGATATCCAACACCCAATAATCGCCGCGGGTATTGTAGCGCCAAACTTTTGCCGAGTTGGTATAGACAAGTAATTTAGAATTATCAGCAGAAAAATTGTACTGCCGGAAGGAAAGCGATTTATCACCGCCCGCAGGCGTGAGTTGTTGTTTAGTGATCAATACAGTTTCGGCATTTGTTCTTACATCCGTTCTCACAACGCCGCCATCTTTTATTTTGAGATAAGAATTTCCATCAGCTGTCCAGTTGATCTCTTTAGGAAAAACCTGTGCAAAACTTCCAACAGAGAAAAAGAAAAAGATAATTACTAATACCTGCTTACCATTTGTTTTAAACATGTAAAATTTTTTAGAGCTTAAAAGTAAGTAAATGCATCAATTATTTTTTACCTTCTGTATAAAAGATTTTTAACTTTGAAAATGCCAGTTGAAAAGTTGCGGTTAGATAAATATTTGTGGGCTATAAGATTGTTTAAGACAAGAAGCCTCGCTTCTGATGCCTGTGCCAATAATAAAGTAAAGAGCAAAGGCATAAATGTGAAAGCAGCGAAAACCGTTAATATCAATGACCAGTATGAAATAAAAACAGATGCCAAAAAGTGGCTTTTAGAAGTAACGGGATTATTACACAACCGGGTGCAGTATGCTGAAGCCATAAAATATTATATTGACCTGACACCGGAAGAAGAAACGGAAAAAATAAAACCCGGGGCATTTATTTTTCAAACCGGTAAAAGACAAAGCAAGCAGGGCAGGCCCACCAAAAAGCAAAAGCGGGATCTGGATGAATTTACAGGATGATGTTCGCACTAAGCAATGCCTGACACCTGACAGCACCTTACCTTTGCAAAATGAAGATCGATATCATCTCAGTTGTTCCTGAGCTTTTGGAAAGTTTTTTTGCACATTCTATTTTAAAGCGCGCCAAAGAAAAAAGCTTACTTGAAGTGAACATTTTTAACCTGAGAGATTTTACCAATTACAAACACGGACAGGTAGATGATTACCAGTTTGGCGGGGGTGCCGGACTTGTTATGATGGCAGAACCATTGGTGAATGCAATTGAGACACTCCAAAAAAATACAGTGTACGATGAAGTGATCTTTTTAACGCCTGATGGAGAAAACTTTTATCAGCAAACAGCGAATCAGTTGTCTTTAAAAAATAATTTGTTGCTTATATGTGGACATTATAAAGGAATAGACCAGCGTGTTCGGGATCATTTTATAACCCGGGAAATTTCAATTGGCGACTATGTTTTAAGTGGTGGTGAACTGGGCGCAGCGATCATTGTAGATGCAGTGGGGAGGCTGATCCCGGGGGTTTTGAATGATGAGACATCTGCGCTTATGGATTCTTTCCAGGATAATTTACTGGCCCCACCGGTGTATACCCGCCCCGAAGATTTTCGTGGATGGAAAGTTCCGGATATTTTACTGAGTGGCAATCATGCAAACATTGAAATATGGCGGCACGAAGAGGCCTTAAAAAGAACAAAAGAAAGGCGGCCTGATTTGCTCAAGGATGATGAAGAGTGAAGAAGTTTTTTATGACGTCCTCATACCTTCATCATTCTTTCTTTACACCTATCACCGGCAATTTCTTATCCCGTATCAACTGGTTAAGCCTGGGCACATCTTCATTCATAACTCGTTTTAATTTATTTAATTCTGCATCGGCCCGGGCAGAAAGATCAGTATACGTTTCCTTAACCTGTTTGGTTGGCGCATAATTTCCTGAGGCTGCATAATCATATAAGCCTGAAATTTTATCATTGAGCCTGATGGGGTAATTCAAAACATCCTGGCCGCTTTTTGCTTTTGTCTGGTATAATGCTTCTTCTATGCGAGTCATTCTTTTATTTATGCTATCACCCAAAATTTTTATTTCACCAACGGTATCTTTGCCCTGCAAGGCCATGAAATCATTTATTTGCTTACGGATATCGTGAATATTTTTTATGGCTTTCTGTATCTCGGAGAATTTATCCCGCACAGTTGTAAGAAAGGTAAACTGCTCATCATATTCCTGCTGTGTTTCTTTAAAATTTGGATTTGCTTTAATACTGAAAGGAACTAAAGTGCTGTCTTTTTTCTCGCTTACTATTTTTGCATAGTATTGTCCCGGCGGAGCTTTGGGGCCTCCCGGGGTGCCATTCCACAATATTTGCCCATCTATTTTTTCTGCCTGCGGATAAAACATATCCCATACAAACTGGTTCATCCCTTTTGCTGCATCAATCTTTCCTATGTCACCTGTAGCGGGGGCTTTGGTGTTGAACTCTTTTATCAATTTCCTGTCCCTGTCAAGGATTGAAATATTTAAAAGCCCGCTATCAGAAAAGTTTTTAAGAAAATAATTTATTACCACTCCGTTTGGTGGATTCATGCCTGCATTCTTAACCGTTACATCCTGTGAGCCATTCATGCGCACTGCATCTCTCACCGTAAATACATGTAGGTTTTTTTGTGTTATACCCGGCTGCTTTTCCTGTAACATGGTAAGATCATCGAGTACCCAAAATGCCCGTCCCTGCGTTGCTACCACCAGGTCATTGTCTTTAATGGTAAGATCTGTTATGGGAACCTTAGGCAGGTTTAACTGGAAGGACTTCCAGTTGTTGCCATCATCATAACTGATGTACATCCCGTATTCGGTTCCGCAATACAAAAGTCCCTGCCTTTTTTTGTCGGCCCGCAAACACCTGGCAAAGTGCGTTTGTGGTATACCGTTAGTTATCTTTCTCCAGCTTTTTCCATAATCTTCTGTCTTAAAAATATAAGGCGTAAAATCATCGTCCTTGTATTTGGTACCTACAAAATAAGCAGCACCTTTTTTAAAGGGATCGCTTTCCACGCAATTCCATATCATCCATTTGCCGGCTTCTTTGGGCGTTACATTTTCCCAATGCTGGCCGCCATCTTTGCTCACATTGATGAGCCCATCGTCACTACCCGTCCACAAAAGATCTTTTTCATAGGGAGATTCACCTGCAGTAAAAATGGTGCAATAAATTTCTACGCCGGTATTATCCTGCGTTATAGGACCGCCACTGGATTTTTGTCTCGACTTGTCGTTGGTAGTGAGGTCTCCGCTGATAGCCGTCCAGCTTGCACCCTCATTTTCAGAAGCAAATAATACGTTTGCAGCGGTATATATTTTTTTAGGATCATGGGGAGAAAAGAAAATAGGAAAGTTCCATTGAAAACGGTATTTGATAAGGTCTACACCACCACCAAGAGGATTATCGGGCCATACACTTACAGCCCTGTTCTCGCCGGTTTTGTGATCGAACCTGGAAATAAATCCACCATAATTTCCGCCGTAAACAATGTCCGGGTTGAGTGGATCAGCTACTACATATCCGCTTTCAAATCCAGCAGTTGATGACCAGTTAGACTGGCCTATTTCATTGCTTTCTGTCCGGGATAAAATTCTCACCGTGCTGTTATCCTGCTGTGCGGCAAGGATCCGGTAAGGAAAATTATTATCAGTTGAAACCCTGTAGAATTGCGCGGTTGGCTGGTTATTATAGGTGCTCCAGTTGGCACCGGCATCAAAACTTATTTGCGCGCCACCATCATCAGCAACGATCATCCGGTTTCCATCTTCGGGGTCTATCCACAGATCATGGTGATCTCCATGCGGCGTATTTACAGGCTTAAAAGTTTTGCCACCATCTGTGCTGCGGTACATACTAACGTTTAACGCATACACGATATCAGCATTTTTTGGATCAACAAAAATGCGGTTGAAATACCAGGCCCGCTGCCTGATGTTTGGGTCAACACTAACATTGGTCCAGGTTTCACCGGCATCATCACTTCTTAGCAAACCTCCTTTTTCAGATTCAACAAGAGCATAAATTCGTTCCGGGCTGGAAGCTGAAACGGCAACACAAATATTTCCCAGGGTTGTTTTTCCGGGGAACCCCTTTTTATCATTTAGTTTTTGCCACGTGTCACCACCATCAATACTTTTCCATAAAGCACTTCCCTTGCCACCACTTTCCAGGCTGTAAGGGGTGCGGCTTATCGTCCAGGTAGATGCATACAAAACCGAAGGATTACCCGGTTCCATAACCAGGTCAATGCCGCCGCTGTGTATGTCGCTGAACAAAACTTTTTTCCAGGTCTTGCCGCCATCGGTTGATTTAAAAATTCCGCGTGCTTCGTTCGGTCCAAACAAATGGCCAATGGCCGCCACCCATAGTATATCCGGATTTTTAGGATGAATTAAGATGCGGGCAATGTGGCGGGTATCTTTCAAACCAATATTCTTCCAGCTATGCCCGGCATCATCACTTCGCCACATGCCAAAGCCCTCACTAACGTTGCCGCGTAAGGTATTTTCACCTTCGCCAACATACACCACCGTATTATCGGAGGGCGCAACAGCAACGGCGCCGATAGAGCCACCGAAATATTTATCAGAAACATTTTTCCAGTTGCTTCCGCCATCGATGGTTTTCCAAACACCACCTCCTGTTGAGCCAAAGTAGAAAGTATTTTTTTGCCTATAGTCGCCTGCTACTGCGCCACTGCGGCCACCGCGGAAAGGACCCACCAAACGATATTTCATTTTCGATAACAGGATGCTGTCTTCGTAAACTGACACTGTTTGCCTGTTTTGAGAAAAGGAATAAAAGCTTAATGGGGTAAAGAGGATTAATAAATATTTTTTCATCGCTCTGGTTTGAATTTGGAAGTTACAAAATTAACTTTTGGAATTTTTTATCTTTCTAAAATTAAGTTGGTGAGACGCATTGCAAAAAATAATAGTTCTAAATATTCAACTTACTGTAAGGTAATTACAATGTCAAGTGGTTTGCCCGAATACTGAAATTCAATAAGATCTTCCCGGTTTTTGAATTCATTCATAACACTTCCGGTCTTATTTTTTAAGACGGGTTTGTTATTTATCATTGCCGCAATTATTTTACTGTCAGCTGGGAATAAAAATTTTATATTTCTTGTTGCCTGTATAATTTTGTGGCTTCCGGATATTTTTACCGTTATTTTTTTTGTACCAGCCCTTCCCGTAAAATTGATGAGTTCATAATTTCCCTTTCCCAATGTATTATTTGTGATTCCATCATCATCAAACATAGTATAGGCAGAGGTTTGCGCTGAAAGATAATATTTTACCGTAAGATCTTTCCCGGTATAATCACCTGTATTTTTAACTGGATCACTACTGATGAACAGGGGAACAAAACTTCCTTCTTTTACAAAGACCGGGATGTTATTGATGTCAGTTTTTTCTGATCCCCATTTATGCCCGGTTATTTTTTCATCCGTTATCAAATTGTACCAGTTGCCTTCCGGGAAATAAATTTTTCTTTCTGCGACCCCTTTTTCTAATACGGGCGCAACCAATATTTCATCGCCCCACATAAATTCATCTCCCGCTTTTAATAAATTGCTGTCACTGCTTCCATAATAAAATAATGGGCGAACGAGCGGTTTACCAAATTTTGCCTGCTGGTAGGCCATGGTATAATTGTAAGGCAGCATCGCATATCTTAATTGCATGTACCTGCGAACAATACTTTTGTACGGATCATCATACAAGGCAGCTTCCGAGGGAATATCTTTTGCATTGGGATCCATATTTCCAAGTGCCGTTCCGTGCGGACGAAACACAGGAGTGAATGTGGCAAACTGCAGCCAGCGGGTATACAATTCCTTGTCGCCATCCCCGCCGGCGAAACCACCGGCATCTGCATGAATGTAGGGCACGCCGCTCATGCTCATTCCAATCATCAATGGCAACTGTGCTTTTAACCCATCCCAGCTTCGGCTAACATCTCCACTCCATGGAAACACGCCATAGCGCGGACTGCCGGCATATCCACTCCTGTTGAGGTTGAAAATTCTTACGCTTGGATATTCTTTTGCATATTTATCAAAAAGCATTTTATCCCAGTAATGGCCATAAATATTATGAACTTCATCGGCTTTAAATATCCTATTGAAACCAAGGTCTTTTAAATTATGATTCATGGTGGAAGGATGCGTTTCAGGTTCACCGAGATCACCCCACCAACCCGTAACGCCATTGGCAATTTGTGGTTCGTATTTGCTCCAGAACCAGTCTTGCGCATCTTTCCTGAAAAGGTCTAACAAACCACCGTTACCAAAATAAAATGTGGTTAGTACAAATGGATCACCTGCACTGTCAACAGCCTGGAATTTTTTAGACACCTCGTAATTTGGCGTGGTATTCAATACAAATGGCTCGGTTATCAGGATCGTTTTTATTCCCTGCTGATTCAAATTGGCTATCATCTTTTTTGGCTCAGGCCATGCAGTTTTATTTTTCCAATCTAAATTTCCGAGCGTTCCTTGTATGCTGTCACCAAACCAAAAAAGATCAAGAATAACCGCATCAACCGGGAAGTTTTCTGCTTTCATCTTATTTACAGTGCTCATCAATTGTGCCTCACTCCTGTAGCCGAAGCGACTCATCAAATTTCCAAACACCCAGCGTGCCGGGATGGGCTGTGTGCCAACAAGGGATTGGTATTTGCGTAAAATTTCATCCATATTTTTCCCTGGGATACGATAAAATGTTAGCTCGCCGGATGAAGCGCCATATTGCATAATATCATTGTTGGTTTTGCCAATATCGAGATAACTTTTAGAGGGATTATCAAAAAATATCCCGTAGCCATCCGATGAAATAATGAATGGTACAGAATAATTGAGGCTTTCGGCATTCATACTGTAGCCGTATGCGGGTTGGTTATATAAGTTGAGTTTATATCCGCGGCGGTTTAGTGGAACAGATCTTTCGCCGGTGCCATAAATTTCTTCATTTTTTTTGAGCCTGAATGTAAATCCTCTAAAACCCGCGCTTTCAAAATAAGCAGGCAGCTCAATTTTTTTTCCGGCAT
>JACDBU010000123.1 GCA_013694745.1 Chitinophagaceae bacterium | reverse complement strand
CGAAACTATGTTGAGAAAAGAGATAAGGAAGGAACAAAAAGAGAAGTTAGACTTTTAAAATTAAAAGATGACCTTATCGAAAAAATTACGTTACAGGAAAATACCGGTGCTGAAAAATCAAAGTTATTTCCAACTGATCTTGGCCTGGTTGTAACGGATTTTTTAAACCAGCATTTTGATAAGGTGATGGATTATTCATTTACCGCGAATATTGAGGAAGAGTTTGATAAAATAGCAGATGGCAAACAGGAATGGAGCAGCATGGTGGGCGATTTTTATAAACCATTTCATGAAGATGTAGCGCATACGCTGGAAAATGCAGAAAGGGCCAAGGGTGAAAGAGAACTGGGAAAAGATCCGGTTAGTGGTAAGCCTATCATTGCACGGATGGGACGTTATGGCCCGATGGTTCAGGTGGGTGCACAGGAGGATGAAGAAAAACCAAAATTTGCAAAACTAAAACCCACCCAAAGTATAGAGACCATCTCGCTTGAAGAAGCACTGGATCTTTTTAAACTGCCACGCAATTTAGGAAAATTTGAAGAGGAAGATGTGCAGGTAAGCATTGGAAGATTTGGCCCTTATGCCTCACACAACAAGCAGTTTTATTCACTCAATAAAGAAATGGATCCTTACACAATTGAACTTTCGGAGATCGTTCCAATGATAGCAGAAAAGCGCAAAGCAAAGGACGATCGTACCATTAAAATATTTGAAAAAGAAAAGATCCAGCTCTTAAAAGGGCCTTACGGTCCGTACATAAAACAAGGACTTAAAAATTATAAACTCTCGAAGGAGCAACAGGAAAAAGCCGCAGATCTTACGATAGAAGAAGTGAACCAGGTAATAGAACATCTTAAAGCAAACCCGCCAAAGAAATCATTCAGGAAGAAAAAAAAGGCATAGTAGTCGAATAAAAATTCCTCCTAACTTTGTTTTTGTAATATTAGCCTTATCCAAAAAGAAACATGCAGGAGAATAAAGAAATATCGGCTCTTTTTCATTTGATAGATGATCCGGATGAAGAAGTTTTTAATACTATAAGTGAAAAAATAGTTTCATTGGGAAGAGCTATCATTCCAAACCTCGAAAATTTATGGGAGCATACCGTAGAGGCAGAAGTGCAGGAACGTATTGAGCTGTTAATCCATAAATTACATTTCCGGGACCTGGTAAATGATTTCACTCACTGGAAAACCGGGTCGTGCGATCTGCTGCAGGGCGCCTTATTAACTGCAAGGTATCAATACCCTGAAATGCTTTCCACTGCTACCTTACAGGAGATTGAAAAAATCAGGAGAAACACCTGGCTGGAACTCAACAGCTATCTTACACCACTGGAACAAGTGAATGTTGTAACTGGAATTTTATACAATTATTCCAAGTTGAAAGGCGCCGAAGTGGCCTATGATATCCCGGAAGATTTTTTTATAAATAAAGTGCTTGAAAGTAAAAAGGGGAATGCAATTTTAAATGGCATCATTTACGTTGTTATTTGTGAGATGCTGGATCTTCCTGTACGGGCAATAAATATTCCCCGGCAATTTATACTTGCATATTTTGATGTTGATTATACGTTGAGTACGCCAGCCGGCAGTATCGGCAATAAAATAAATTTTTATGTTGATCCATTAAACGGCCAGATCTATACACATAAGGATGTGGAGAATTATTTTAAAAGAATTTCTGTCCCCCCCACCCCCTCCTATTTTAAACAGATGAGCAGTAAAAGGATAATCCAGCATCTCCTGGAAGAATTATCCAAATGCTTTGATGATGATAAAAACCGCTATAAACAAAAGGATCTTCTTTACCTGGCCTCCCTCCTCGATGATTGATATTAGAAAACAGGAAGGTTTTCAATCATACCTTCCTGGATAAATTTTAAGGCTGCATTCACATCATACTATGTTACTTTTATTGTTTGTAATCAACAAAGTTTTGCACCTTTCAATACTATTTTAATTTTCTATATGGAAGATCTGAGTGCATATTATTCTTCCCCGATCGGCGCGTTGCAAATTAAAAGCAGCGGAGAAAATATTACCGGGATCACTTTTGTTAATTCAGAAAAAGGTAAAAAAATAAATGAGGATGAAATAATTTTCTCGGATGCGGGTAGCGAGGTGATACGGAAATGTATGAAAGAGCTTGACGAATATTTTTCCGGAAAGAGAAAAATATTTACGATGAATGTATTACAAAAAGGAACGCCTTTTCAAACCAGGGTATGGAGCCAATTATCGCATATTCCTTTTGGCAAAACGATCAGCTACCTTTCTCTTTCAAAAAAAATTGATAATGTGAAAGCGATCCGTGCTGTTGGCACCACCAATGGCGCTAATAATATTTGTATCGTGGTTCCGTGCCACAGGGTTATTGGCAGCAATGGTGATCTAACAGGTTATGGAGGAGACTTGTGGAGAAAAAAATGGTTGCTGGAACATGAGGCAAAATACGAAAATGGCGTTCAGAAATTATTTGAATAAATTTGCAATTATTAAAAAGTTTACAATGAAAATGAAAAAGGTGATTTTATTTACCGGTACGGCCATTTTAGTGATTGCCGGAGCAGCTTTTACAATGCAAAAAATTATTAACTGGAAAATAGACTCCAGCACGGCACAGGTAAAATTTTCTTTAAGTGCTCATGAACAGGAAACAAAGGGATCTTTCAAAAATGTGAAAGGAGAAATTGAATTCAATAAAAATGATCTGGCAGCTTCTTTTTTAAATTGCACAATAGATGTAACTACCATAAGTACCGAAATCGAAAACCGTGATCAGCACTTGCGTTCCGCAGATTTTTTTAATGCTGATAAATTCCCGGTAATTACTTTTAAATCAAAAAAAATTGAGCAAACTACAACTGGCTATACCGCTGTTGGAGATCTTACGATCAAAGAAATAACTAAAGAAGTTTCTGTGCCCTTTACATTTGACGATGCAAAAAAGAACGGCGATTTTAAAGGAATGTTCACCATAAACCGTTCAGCTTTTGGCGTTGGAGAACCTGGTAATGATATTGGTGACGTTATAACATTATGGGTAGATATGCCGGTTGAAAAATTATAATCGTTTCCGTAAAATTAAATGTATGCTACCTTTTGCGACATTAAAAATGAATGTGACTTTATCAGTTTTATTCAGCCTGCTGCTGAATATGAATAGCTGCAACAGCAATACCAACAGCCCTTCGGCAATTTCTTCACAAGCCGGTAATGCTGCAGCTGAAACGCCACCGGGCCTTGATAAAATAAAACTTCCGCCAGGTTTTAAAATAAGTTTGTTTGCGAAAGTTCCACATGCAAGAAGTATGTGCCTTTCACCAAACGGAACATTATTTATTGGAAATAAAGATGGAGAAAATGTGTATGCAATTACCATAAAGGATGGAGTTGCCGGTAAAATTTATACAATTGCAAGCGGACTCAACACACCCAACGGCGTTGCTTTTAAAGATGGCAGTCTGTATATTTCCTGCATCTCTACACTATACCGCATTGATAATGTAGAGGCCAATTTAAATACCCCGCCAAAGCCTGTTGTAGTGTATGATAAATATCCAAAAGACGGACTTCACGGCTGGAAATTTATAGCCTTCGGGCCTGATGGTAAATTGTATATTCCTGTTGGAGCTCCCTGTAATGTTTGTGATCCCGGCGATCCGTATGAATCAATAACAAGTATAAATACTGATGGTACAGGTATGGAAATTTTTGCAAGAGGAATAAGAAATACTGTTGGATTTGACTGGCACCCTGTTACAAAAGAATTATGGTTTACTGACAATGGACGGGATAATATGGGTGATAATATTCCGGAAGATGAACTTAATAAAGCCAGCAAACCCGGAATGCATTTTGGTTTTCCGTATTGCCACCAGGGAACTATTCCTGACCCTCAATTTGGAAAAGGAAAAAATTGCAATGATTATACACCCCCGGTCATTAATTTAGGCCCGCATGTTGCAGCACTGGGTATGCGTTTTTATACCGGCAACATGTTCCCTGCAGAATATAAAAATGCAATATTCATTGCAGAGCATGGAAGCTGGAACCGCAGTACCCCTATAGGTTACAGGGTTGTGGTTGCTAAAATGGATGCAAATAATAATGTTACGGGATATATACCTTTCGCTGATGGCTGGCTGCAAAATGACAACAAAGTAATTGGCCGTCCTGTGGATGTCCAACAACTACCCGATGGATCCCTGCTGGTTAGCGATGATTATAACGGAGCGATATACAGGATAAGTTATTCTAAGGGGAGTTAGGAATTTGGAATTAGGAATTAGGAATTAGGAAGTTTATAATTATTGATTGATAGTTGAGATTGAGGTTAAGGTTGAGAATATTTGCCGAGACATTTCTCAATTTTAAAATTAGAATTATTTCATGTCTTCTGCACTAAAACTCAATGGAAGCAGATCTGCTGCATTTGAAACAATTATCACTTTACCTTCCATTCCGCTAAGAATGAGGCGGATAGCACGTTTTCCTCTCTCCTGGTATTCTGATATGGTTTGCCTGCAAATACCGCAGGGTGATGCCGGTGTATTGCTGGTACCTTTCATGTTATTATAACTAATGGCGATAGTATCAATTGCAATATTGGGGTATTGAGAAGAAGCAGAAGATAATAAAACACGTTCTGCGCAAATACCAACAGGGTAAGATGCATTTTCCTGGTTGCTGCCAATCACAACTTCACCATTTATCAATTTTGCAGCCGCTCCTACCTGGAAATTTGAATAAGGTGCATAAGCAAACTGTGTTGCAGACCTGGCTTCATTCAAAAGAAATGCATCATCCTGTTTAAGTTCGTCTGCAGAATTGTATTCCTCAAATAAAAAATTATGTTGTTGTTTGATCATATAATCATAAAAGTTATAGCCATCATAATGATCAGCGTTCCATCATTTAATTGCCCTGAAGATCCTGCTCCACCTTGGACCGTGATCCCAGCTAAACCAGATAAGTGAAGCTTTACCCACCACGTGATCTTCCGGCACAAAGCCCCAAAAGCGGCTATCCAGTGAGTTATGGCGGTTATCACCCATGAGCCAGTAATAATCCATTTTAAAAGTATACGTTGTAGCGGCTTTACCATTTATAAAATATTGGCCGTTCCTTTCTTCAAATTTATTGGCTTCATAAACAGCGATGCTCCTTTTATAACGAATAATATTATCCGGGGTCAATTGTATCGTAGCGCCTTTTTTCGGAATCCATACAGGTCCATAATTATCTACCGTCCAATTATTGGTTGCATTATAATAAGGAAACAATTGCGGATCAGCTGCAAATGGCTCTGGTACGATATTTTTTACGGCAGGCAGTTTTTTTAATTTTTCAACCTCTGCGTCTGTCATGCTTATTTCATACAAAGTATTCTGCACCTGGTAAACCTGGTTTTTATTCTGATCATCCGGGTTAAACTGTATCCCCATTGTGTTCAGTTCATCCGGATCAAGTGTTCCGGAAGTGGTAACCATATATTTAAATTCGTGCACCGGCGGAAATGCCTGTGCAACATTATTAATATATAATACCCGGTTTTTTATTTCTATGGTATCCCCGGCAACGGCAACACATCTCTTAATAAAATTTTCTCGCTTATCAACAGGCCTGGTAATTATCATATCCCCGTACTGGTCTACAACCCGTGCCCTTGCTTCATCTTCAGAAATATTTTCAGCGTGCATGCGCTGCCTTATCACTTCGTAATAAGTTATTTTTGAACCAAAATTTTCTTCATCATTAATTAGCGTATCGTTTACAGGGAAATTAAAAACTACCACATCGTTTCTTTTAACCGGGGTTGCAAACCAGCGTGTGTACGGAATGTAGATCCATTCAACATATGATTTGGTATTGGCACCAGGTAAGGTATGATGTACAAAAGGCATCGCGATCGGCGTATTGGGAATGCGTGGACCGTAAGCAAATTTGCTGACAAAAAGATAATCGTTTACCAGCAATGTTTTCTCCATTGAAGGCGTAGGTATAACATACGCTTCAAATACAAACGTGCGAATAAGGGTAGCTGCTACAATTGCAAAAACAGCTGCGTCTACCCATTCCCGTACCCCCGACTTTTTATAATTGGATACGGCAGTTGTACCAGCATACTTTACATTTTTTGAAAAGCCCAAATAGGGAAAATAGATAAAGGGAATAAAAACGGTTGCAGCATGAGCCAGTACAGAAAATTTGCCAAAATGCTCAACAAATTTTATACATATCCAGATAGTTATAAACTGTCCTGCAACTGGTATTAGCTGGAGGAAGAACCAGATCTTTTTTAGCTGCATTTTCTCAACCATGCACCATGTATTGTACAATGGAATAAGGGCTTTCCATGGTTCAATACCTGCTTTTTTAAACATACCATACAACCCGATATGCCAGAGAATAACCGCAATAATAAATAATAGTAAACCAATACTCATGTAGTCAATTTTAATGCGGACAAAAATAACATATAAAAGGCCTTGGATGAAAGATAGTTTGGAATTGTTGTATTTTGTTTAACAGTGCGCAAACGGTTCTAGTTCCTGGTTTATGGTTTCTCGTCGCGAAGAGCTTTTCTCTTTTATAACATTTACAATAACAGAAGCGAATAATATAAATGTAACACTACCTGATAACGAGAAAAAGCAAAGGAGAAACAGCAAAGGAAAAACAAGTACGAATTAATAAGATTATTTCCGTGGCACTACATAGTTCTCAATATCCTCATCAGTAATTACTTTGCCAGAAAGAATTATAAGGCGTTCAACAACATTTCTAAGCTCACGGATATTTCCAGTCCAGTTGTGTTTTTGTAATGACTCGACAGCTTTTTTATCCATGGATTTTTTTGTTTGCCCATACTCTGCAGCAATATCCTGCAAAAATTTATCAACCAGCAGGGGAATATCTGAAAGCCGGTCGTTCAAGGAAGGTACATGTAATATTATAACACCAAGACGGTGATAAAGATCAAGACGAAAATTTTTATTTTCAACTTCTTTTAACAGGTCTTTATTGGTAGCAGCGATAACTCTTACATCAACTAAAATATCTTTATCCGCACCAACCCTGGTTATCCTGGCTTCCTGCAACGCTCTTAAAACTTTTGCCTGTGCATTAACGCTCATATCTCCTATCTCATCCAAAAAAAGTGTTCCGCCATTAGCCTGCTCAAATTTCCCTATCCGTTGTTTTATAGCAGAAGTAAATGATCCTTTTTCATGACCGAACAATTCACTTTCAATTAATTCACCGGGAATAGCTGCACAGTTCACCTCAACCATTGGTCCGTTTGAACGATTGCTTTTTTCATGTATCCATTTTGCCACCAGTTCTTTACCAGCGCCGTTTTCACCTGTTATCAAAATGCGGGCATCTGTGGGAGCAATTTTATCTATGGTTTCTTTAATTTTTTTTATGGCTGGTGAATCACCAATGATTTCCTGCACCTTGCTAACCCTGCGTTTTAAAACTTTGGTTTCTGCAACCAGGTTGGTTTTATCAAGCGCATTACGGAGCGTGATCAATAACCTGTTAAGATCAGGGGGTTTTGAAATATAATCAAATGCTCCTTTTTTAACGGCATCCACGGCAGTATCAATGTTGCCATGCCCGCTGATCATAATGATAGGAACATCTGCATTTATTTCCTTTGCTTTTTCAAGAAATTCTATACCATCAAGCTTGGGCATTTTAATATCGCACAAAACCACATCGTAAGTCTTTTCTTTAAATTTTTTTAATCCCTCTTCCCCATCACCTGCTTCATCAATTTTGTAACCTTCGTAACTTAATATTTCAGTTAATGTTTTCCTGATACTTTTTTCATCATCAATAATAAGAACACTTGCCATAATGCTATTGTATCGTTTTGTTCGGTCTCAAAAATAGTGATTAATAATTGGGGAGTGATATACCCGCGTACAAAATTATAGACAGTGAATTTTATAAACGCCTGAAAGCAGGAATCAGCTTTAGATTATTTGAAGTGGCTAAACCGGTGGATCATTAAATTATTTCTTCATATACATCACTTCTTTCACCAGGTTCACTGTGCGCGGAACATCGGGTAAATATGCGGCCACAAGATTTGGGGCGTAATGCATAGGTGCATCAGCAGAGGTTATACGGCGAATAGGCGCATCAAGATAATCGAAACCTTCTTTTTGTATACGGTAAGTAATTTCAGAAGAAACGGATGCAAATGGCCATTGCTCTTCTACTATTACCAACCGATTGGTTTTTTTAACTGAATCCAAAATACATTTCCAATCCATAGGACGAATGGTACGCAGATCAATAACTTCTGCGCTTATATTTTCTTTTGCAAGTTCTTCTGCAGCGCCCAATGCCACCTTCATCATCTTATTAAATGAAACAATTGTTACATCAGTTCCTTCGCGTACTATTTTTGCTTTTCCAATTTCAATTATATATTCTTCTTCCGGCACATCTCCTTTTTCACCATACATCACTTCACTCTCCATAAAAACAACGGGATCATTGTCGCGGATAGCGCTTTTTAAAAGACCTTTTGCATCATAAGGGTTGCTAACAGAAATAACTTTTAGCCCGGGAATGTTGGCGTATAAAGATTCAAAAGCGGTGGAATGTTGCGCACCCAACTGACCGGCACTTCCATTTGCACCTCTAAAAACAATGGGACAGCCAACTTGTCCGCCACTCATTGCCAACATTTTAGAAGCGGTATTTAAAATTTGATCTAAGGCAAGTACAGCAAAGTTCCAGGTCATATATTCAACAATTGGACGTAGCCCATTTTGCGCGGCACCAACTGCTATGGCGGTGAATCCAAGTTCGGATATGGGTGTATCAATAACTCTTTTTGCTCCAAATTCATCGAGCATCCCCTGGCTAACTTTATAAGCTCCATTGTATTCGGCAACCTCTTCTCCTATCAAAAAAACTTTATCATCTTTCCTCATTTCTTCAACCATGGCTTCCCGTAAAGCTTCTCTAAATGCAATTTGTCTCATGTAAAAGAATTATCTGTAAAAATATGTTTTAATCATCCCCGCAATTCTCATCGTAATAAAATATAAAAACTGAATTCAAATTAATTGAAATTAAATAATTTTCTCATTATAAAACTTCAGATAACTTTTCGCTTAGCTTTTTCCCGAAAAGATTTTTTGCAATGATCCTGCCATTTTTATCCAATAACAAGTTTGCAGGGATTGCTTTAATCCCATACTGATCAGAGGTGGCGTTTTTCCATCCCTGCAGATCAGATACATGATACCATGCAAGCCCATCATCATTGATAGCTTTTTCCCACCTGTCTTTTTTTGTATCGTATGAAACCCCAAAAATTTCAAAGCCCTTGTTTTTAAATTGCTGGTATGTTTTCACAATATTGGGATTCTCGCGCCGGCAGGGTCCACACCAGCTTGCCCAAAAATCAACAAGAACATACTTCCCTTTCAATGATGATAAAGTAACTGACTTACCGGTAGAATCATTTTGCATTATATCAGGCGCAATTTTACCGATAGCCACAGTGCGGTAAACATCTATCATTTTTTTTATATCACTGCCTGTAGAAGAGTTTTTAATATTATTATCAAGCAGGTTGTACAAAGGCTCTACATCTGCTGCTTCAGCATAAAAAGCATAATTGTCAGCTATAGCCATGGCACTTCTCATAGAGCCGGGATATTGTTTTACAAATGCAGCAACTACCTTTCGTTTTGCAAATAATATTTCATTATCTACTTCATCAAGGCTATCCAGCATGGCAGTATTCTTAACCTTTGAAGCATCAGCTTCTGCCTGGTTATTTTTATCTTCCCATTTGGTTACCGGTTCCAATAGTTTTTTTAACACCTTATTATCTTCATTTAAACTGGAACCAGTTATACTAAGCAGTTTCAATGAATCACCAGGGCCAACAATACTTACATTTTTAGGCTCAAGAAAAAAAGCAAAATAATTTGTATTCCTGCTTCCATCCATTTTTTTGTATGATATAAACCATTGGCTACATCGGGGATGTTACCGGTAAATTTAAAATTCCCATTTATTAGGTTAGTAGAATCAGAAAAACTTGTACTGGCATAATATACCAGTAAGTAAATTTTGCCGCTTTTTACTTTATCGAATTTGCCGGTTATAGTAAAGGTTGAATCACTGGCTTTCAAAAATGTAGAACCAAGTAATGTAAGCCCCATCAACAAAAAATTTTTTTTCATTTTTATTATTTTATAATTGATTTAAAAAGAATTGGAAGATGTGAGACAGAGACCGTCAAACATTTTCTATTACCATTGCACTTGCGCCACCACCACCATTGCAAATTCCGGCAGCGCCTGTTTTTGCATTATTTTGTTTAAGCACATTTATAAGAGAAACAATAATTCTTGCCCCGCTACACCCCAACGGATGACCAAGAGAAACCGCGCCACCGTTAGCATTAACCCTTGCAGGATCAAGATGCATTTTTTGAGAATTCACAATTCCTACCACACTAAACGCCTCATTCAATTCAAAATAATCTATGTTCTCTAATTTTAAACCAGCATTTTCAACAGCCCGTGGCACAGCTATAGAAGGGGTTGTTGTGAACCATTCAGGCGCCTGCTCTGCATCTGCAAAACCCAATATTTTTGCTATAGGTTTTAGTCCCAGTTCGGTTGCCTTCTTTTTACTCATCAAAACCACAGCTGCAGCGCCATCATTCATTGTACTTGCATTTGCAGCAGTAACGCTTCCTCCTTTTTCGAATGCAGATTTTAATTCAGGGATCTTTTCAAATTTTACATTGAATGGTTCTTCATCTTTCGACATTATTACCGGGTCGCCTTTACGCTGCGGTATTTCTACCGGAACAATTTCATTTTTAAATCTTTCTTCATTCACAGCAGCCTGGCTGCGTTTATAGCTTTCAATCGCGAATGCATCCTGCTCTTCACGGCTAATATTGCATTCCCGTGCACACAGCTCAGCCGCATTTCCCATGGCATAATCATTATAAACATCGGTAAGTCCGTCTTTTGCAAGTCCGTCGATCATTTGTGTATTTCCATATTTATTTCCCCACCGCATTGCATCGTTGTAAAACGGAACCCTGCTCATATTTTCCATTCCACCGGCAATTATAACATCAGCATTTCCCAACAAAATACTTTGTGCCCCGATCATGATGGCTTTCATGCCACTGGCACATACTTTATTGATGGTTGTGCAGGTTACATTATCCGGTAGCCCGGCTAGCTTGGAAGCCTGCCTTGCAGGTGCCTGTCCTAAATTTGCCTGTAAAACACATCCCATCAGCAATTCCTGTACATCGGTGGCTTTAATGCCAGCATTTTCAATGGCTACTTTTATGGCGATGGCGCCTAATTTTGGAGCGGGAATATCTTTAAGAGATCCTCCAAAACTTCCAATCGGAGTACGCACTGCAGACATGATATAAACTTCCTTTTCGGACATATTTTTTTTTGAAGTGCAAAGATAGGAAAGGGATGATAAGCATTCGTAATATTGTATAGCCGGTATTGTTAGTTTCACTTAATTTTAATCTTATTAATAATATTATGACCAAAGAGAGCTTACAGACAATATTTGATGCCATAAAGACCATGATGAAAAAATATGAGAAAGGATCGGTTGTGCCAACAGCAGATTCGTCATCAAAATATGAGCTCTACAGCCAGAAAAATGCTGAGATCATGGGCAAGGTTAGGGATAGTATTTATTTTGCCACCGTTGCAATAAAAAGCGATTATGTAGGATTTTATTTTTTTCCAATATATGTTTTCCCCGATAAAACCAAGACGTACATTCAACCCGAATTATTAAAAACATTAAAAGGTAAGACCTGCTTCCACATAAAAAAAAATGATAAAGAGCAGATGTCACAAATCAAAGAAGCATTGCTACAAGGCTACAATGGCTATAAAGAAAAAGGATGGGTATGATTTCACCGGGCACCATACAACAAATATTAAGCAGGATAGATATTGTAGAAATAATTTCTTCCTTTATCAGGTTAAAAAAAAGAGGCTCTAACTACCTTGGCTTATGTCCGTTCCATAATGAGAAAACCCCATCATTCACTGTTTCACCGGCTAAAGAGATCTATAAATGTTTTGGTTGCGGCCGCAGCGGCAACAGCATCAGTTTTTTAATGGAACATGAAAAGTACAGCTATGTAGATTCGCTCCGGTGGCTGGCTGCACGATATAACGTAGAAGTTGAAGAAACAGAAACCACACCCGAGATAAAGCAACAGCAATTAGTAGCAGACAGCTTATATGCCATTAATAGTTTTGCACAAAAATTTTTTTCCGATGCACTTTTCAATTCACAAGAGGGGCAGGATGTTGCACTTACTTATTTAAAGCAAAGAGGTTTCAGGGAAGATATCATAGAAAAATTTCAATTAGGATTTAACCCCGGAACTAAGGATACATTTTCAAAAGCGGCTATCGCGGGCCAGTATAATCCGGAGTACCTGCAAAAGAGCGGGCTGGTAATTTTCAGGGACGACATGCCTGCAGATAATTATCGTGGCAGAATAATTTTCCCCGTACATAATCAAAGCGGAAAAATACTTGGCTTTGGCGCACGCCTTATCAGGAAAAATGAT
Organism: Chitinophagaceae bacterium; assembly: GCA_013694745.1. GTDB lineage: Bacteria > Bacteroidota > Bacteroidia > Chitinophagales > Chitinophagaceae > Ginsengibacter. The sequence goes on along the minus strand of JACDBU010000123.1, from coordinate 7,089 downwards.
AAGGCGCCAAAATATATAAATACACCAGAGAATGAAATTTATATAAAAAGTAAAATTTTATATGGCTCATGGTTTGCAAGAACTGCGATAGATAAAGCTGATGAATGTTTATTGGTAGAAGGTTATACCGATGTTGTTTCGCTGCACCAGGCGGGTATAGAAAATGTAATAGCCAGTGGGGGTACTTCCCTTACGCCAGATCAATTGCGCCTGATAAAAAAATTCACAAAAAATCTTACAATAATTTATGATGGTGATGAGGCCGGCGTAAAGGCCGCATTGCGTGGGCTTGATCTTGCTGTAGAAGAAGGATTAAATGTAATGCTTGTGCTAATTCCGGGTAATGAAGATCCGGACAGTTATTTGCAAAAAGTTGGTGCATCAGCCTTTATAAAATTTATTAAAGAGACTAAAAAAGATTTCATTCTTTTTCAACTCGAAATTTCATTAAAGGATGCAGAAGGCGATTCAAATAAAAAATCAGTACTGGTAAACCGGATCGCAGAAACCATTTCAAAGATCAGCAAGGCAGAAGATTTCACCAGGCAGCAGGATTATATCCATCAAAGTGCTGAGCTTTTAAAAGTAGACGAAACCGGCCTGCATACTTTGGTAAATAAATTCATCAGGGAGAAAATAAATAAAGACGAGAAACGACTTTCTGCAAATGAAAATATTCAACAGGATAGAGGATCACAAAATGATAATTTAGAAGATGCCTTAACAGACCTGCTTAATAAAGATGAACAAAATGAAAGGGCAATGGTGAGAAGCCTGCTGGAATTCGGGCTTAAAGAATGGGAGCCCGGCAAAACGGTTGCGGATTATATATTGAATGATGTGATAGAAGAAGATCTGATCGATAATAAAAACCTGCTTGAAATAATTAATACTTATAAAATATGGTACAACAGTGGTATAGAACCTACAGAAAAAAACTTTTTATATTATGAAGACCTTGCAATGAGCCAGCTGGTAATGTCATTGTTAGAGTTTCCTTATGAGGTAAGCACGGGGTGGAAAGAACATTTTGAAATGCCCGTACCAACGAGATCAGACACGTACAAACAGGAAGTATTTTCTACCGTGAATTATTTAATGCTGAGAAAAACGAGGCGAATGATCAATGAGAATCAAAAAGAACTGGAACTTGCTCAAACCTCGGAGGCACAACTCACCTTATTGCAAATACACAAGCATCTGAAAGACCTGGAAATACAAATGACCAAACAATTGGGAACGGTAATATTAATGTGATGCGAAAAGATGCCTGTTACGCCCCGACAACTTCTGCAACCTGTTTTCTTTTAGGAACCATATCAATTTGTTCCAAAGATTTTCTTTTTGCTACTGATATAAATTTGTTATCCTTTGCATCAGTGCGTATAAATTGTAAAGCGCTCCATACATAATCAAGAATAACCGGGGTTTCACCTTCATAGCCATTTGCGCGCAGGTAATTCCAGGTACAATCCCTGTTAAGATCACTGACAATTTTAGATGTTAGTTTGGGATAGGCGATCCACAATTTAGCATTTGGGTGTAAAGCAGGAAAAACATCCTTTAAAATATCGTTCAGTTGTTTTTGATTCATTGCAAAGATCAATGCAAAATCAATTTTACGGATCTTTAAAAGAGGAGTAACATTTTTAGCAAAAGACAACTTAACAAACTGCTTTTCTATTGTTGAGGGTAAACCTTGTATCAATAGATTCTTTTCATCTTTTAATTGCAATTTCTCAAACAATGTTGGAAGCATAAGCGAAAAGATTGTTAGGGTTAAAAAAGTATGCAAATGTAAGCTTTTTCGTCGGGGTAAACAAACAGATATTATTTTTGATAATAAGCAACTAAATGAAGTAACCACAAAAAAAATTCCATCAGAAGATGGAATTTGAATATAATATACTGGATTGATTATTATTTATTCATCGGCTTATAATATTTTAAAGCTTCCGGCATATAACCCTGTATTTTCTGAATGCGTTTTGAATCTACAGGGTGATCGCTTAAAAATTCCGGTGGTTTTTGACCCTGGCTTAAATTAGCCATCCTGGTCCAGAATGGAATTGCTTCCCTTGGATTATAACCTGCCATAGCAGCGAACAACAAACCAAAGTGGTCAGCTTCATATTCCTGGTTACGGGAGTTAGGCAATAACACTCCTAACTGGGCAGATGGTGCGAAGACGGAATTGAAAATATTATTGGTTTGGGGATTACCGGATGTAAAGAGGTTGCCGCCAATTTCTAGTCCCTGGGCAAGCAAGGCCTGGCTCATCCTCTCCTGTCCGTGATGTGCAACAGCGTGGGTGATTTCATGACCCATTACAATAGCAAGTGCAGCTTCATTTTGCGCAACAGGCAATAGCCCTGTATAAACTACTACCTTACCACCAGGCATACACCATGCATTAACTTCTTTATTATCTACTAAATTAAATTCCCATTTGTACCCCGCTAGTTCGCTTGATAAGCCTTTTTGATTGTAATACTGTGTAATGGCATTTGCAATCCTACCACCTACTCTCCGTACCATTTCAGCATCTCTGCTGCCAACATCGGTCACTACTTTATTTTGAGACAGAAAAGTACGGTACTGTGTTACAGCTTCCTGTTGCAATGAACTTTCAGGAACAAGACTTAATTGTTTTCTTCCCGTTACTGCATTGGTTGTACAGGCACTGATAAAAAGAGATGTACAAACCAGAAGATAAAATAATTTTTTCATAGTGAAATATATTTTTATAAATAGAACAATTGCTATACCAAATTGTTGGAAAGCGATGATTTGTTTAATATTAGACGCTATAACTTGTGGAAAGTTGTACAGAATTAAGGGAGAAAAAATCTTTTAACTTTTTCTGCGTAGTTTTCTTTTGTCGCGGTGCTTTAGTATGGGAACACGGCTTTCATGGCCCTTCAGGAGACGGCTTATATTTTTTTGATGTGTTAATACTATCAGGCCAGCAACAGCTACGGCAAATACTCTGTAAAACACCTCCTTTTCATTGTAAATCCATAATACGCAGATCGGCAGAGCAACGCCTGCCAGGATAGAGCTTAATGATATATACCGTGTAACGTATAAAACTGAAATAAAAACACCTACACAACAAACTGCAACCACAGGTTGTATGGCCAGTACCATTCCAAATAAAGTTGCTACCCCTTTACCACCGCGAAATTGTGCCCATATCGGGAAGATATGTCCCGTTACAGCCGCTAATCCCAGCCCAATCATAAAATTGGTTCTTTCTAATTCATTATGGAGATAATAAGGAAGCAGGTTAAACAAAGCAACAGCTGCTATACCTTTAAGCATATCGGCGATCATTACTATGGTACCAAAGCGGGAACCAAGTACCCGGAAAGTATTGGTGGCACCCATGTTACCACTGCCATAATCCCTTATGTCTATATTAAAAAATTTTCGGCTAACAATTAAGGCTGTAGGAATTGAACCAATAAAGTAAGCACCGATTATAAGTAAGATCTCTTTCATTATTTACATCAAAACATTGGGCAACAAATATACCAATTATCTTTTCGTTAATTATTTAAAGTATGTTAAACCATTTTGTTTATACGGTATAAAAGACAACTCCAGCCGTTTTTATTTTTTTTATGTTGCAAATCAAATTCATTTTTTTCAAATATCGGTAAAATAATTTTTTCATCTTCCTCCAAAAAACCTGAAATAATTAATTGTGCGTTATCGTTGCATACGTTTTTTATGTCCTCTGTATATGATCTAAAGAATTGCAGGTTGATATTTGCCAGTACAATATCAAATTTGGGTAAATCTTTAAGAGTATCTTTTTTAATCAATTCAATTTCTGAGCAATTATTTTGAGTAAAATTTTCTTTTGCATTATTAAAGCTCCATTCGTCATTGTCAATAGCAGTAACGTTTTTAGCGCCTGATTTGGTGGCAAGTATGGAAAGCACACCTGTGCCGGTTCCTATATCGAGCACAGATTTATTTTTAAAATCCAGTTCCTGCATGGTTTGTAAAATTAACCATGTAGTGGCGTGATGCCCCGTGCCAAAACTCATTTTAGGAGTAATTATTATTTCATGCTTAACAGTTGAAACAGGTTTATGAAATGCAGCCCTTATGGCTACGTAATAATTAATGATAACCGGATCAAATTCGCTTTCCCATTTTTCATTCCAGTTTTTATCTGCTATTAAAAATTGGGAATAACTAACATTATACTTTTTTATTATAGCATCCAGCTGGCCCTGGTTAAAATTTTCTTCTTTAATGTAGGCTGATAATTTATTTTTATCCGGATCAGTTGAATGATCATCCTGCATGAATGAGTCAAAATTAATTTCTGAAAGTTCAGCAACCAGTATCTCCGATTGCATTACCGAAGAAGTTTTTATTTCAACATTAAAATAATTGCTCATAAATAATAAAGGCCTGCATAATGCAAGCCTCCTTTTTTATATTAAATAAATTTAATCTCTTCTTTGCGGTGCGTTCTCATTTTGCGAAGGCCTGGCAGGCATATCCGGTTTAGGCAATAATGCTTTACGGCTAAGTTTAAATTTGCCCGTCTTTGGATCTACTCCTATGATTTTGATTTTTACTTTATCACCTTCATTTAATACACCTTCCATTGAATCCAGACGCTTCCACATTATTTCGGAAATGTGCAATAATCCCTGCTTGCCTGGTAAAAATTCCACGAAGGCACCAAATTCTTTTATTGATTTTACTTCAGCCTCATATACATCTCCTATTTCAGGAACTGCAACGATACTTTTGATCCATGCAACTGCCTTGTTCAGACTTTCTGCATCAGCAGAAAAAATACTTACTTCCCCCGTTTTACCAACTTCTGTAATATTGATGGTAGCACCAGTTGTTTTTTGTATCTCCTGGATTATTTTTCCGCCGGGCCCGATAACAGCCCCTATGAACTCACCACTTATAATTAATTTTTCCATTCGTGGAGCATGTGGCTTAACCTCTGCCCTGTGCTCGGGTGTACATGCATACATTGCGTCCAAAATTTGCAACCTTGCCTTTCTCGCCTGTTCCAAAGCTTGTCTCATAATATCCATACTCAGACCATCAACCTTGATATCCATCTGTACTCCGCAAATGCCCTCCCTCGTTCCGGTAACTTTAAAATCCATATCGCCCAGGTGATCTTCATCTCCCAAAATATCAGTAAGAATTGCAAAACTTCCTTCTTTAGAAATAAGGCCCATTGCCACACCACTTACATGTTTTAGAAAAGGAACCCCGGCATCCATGAGGGCTAATGAACCCGCACAAACGGTAGCCATTGAAGAAGATCCATTGCTTTCTAAAATATCGCTGACAATTCTAACGGTGTAAGGATATTCCCCACCTGGCATTATCTGCTTTAGTGATCGCATGGCTAGATTTCCATGTCCTACTTCCCGGCGTCCAACACCTCTCATTGGTTTTACCTCGCCAGTTGAAAATGGCGGAAAATTGTAGTGTAAAATAAACTTGGAATAATCACTTTTAGCAGCGCTTTCTATTAATAGTTCATCTAATGGTGTTCCTAATGTAACTGTTGTAAGTGATTGTGTTTCACCTCTTGTAAATAATGCAGAGCCGTGTGGAGTTGGTAAAATATCAGTTTCCATAGACAAGGCTCTAACTTCATCCAATTTGCGTCCATCTAAACGTACCTTATCATTCAGGATCATATCCCTTACATAATGATATTGCAATTCTCCAAAGTAGTATTTAACCAAAGGAACATCTTCCACAGGCAGTACCCCTAGACTTTCTACAAGGTCATTTTTTAATTTTTCAAAGGCATCACTCCTGTCGTGCTTTGCAGATGCAGAAGCAGCGATAGCTTTTATCCGGGCCTCTGCAAATTCATTTATTTTTTGATGAAGTTCTTTATTCCGGTAAGGTTTAACGTACTCCCTTTTCTGTGTTGCGCCAACTTTATCACGCAGTTCCTGTTGTGCCTTAACCTGGATCTTAATTGCTTCATGTGCAAGTTCTATTGCTTTTATCAGGTCTTCCTCCTGGCATTCCTTACTGCCTCCTTCTACCATCATAATATTCTTATCAGTAGCAGCAATAATAAATTCCATATCCGCTTCAGCTAATTCGCTACGCGTAGGATTTACTATCATTTTTCCATCTACTCTTCCAATCCTTACTTCAGAGATTATTTCCTGGATAGGAATATCCGAAACTGCTAATGCCGCTGAAGCAGCCAGGCAAGCCATTGCATCAGGCATAACTTCTGCATCGGATGAAATAAGTGATACCAATACCTGCACTTCACAAACATAATCTTCCGGAAATAACGGGCGCAGCGCTCTGTCAATCAAGCGTGATGTAAGTATTTCATAGTCGTTAAGTCTTGCTTCTCTTTTAAAGAAGGAGCCTGGGATACGACCGGCAGAAGCAAATTTTTCCTGGTAATCAACTGAAAGTGGGAAAAAAGATTGACCTTCTTTTGGCTCTTTATTGGCAACAACAGTAGCGAGGATAACACAGTTGCCCAATTTTACGGTTACAGAACCATCTGCCTGCCGCGCTAATTTGCCGGTTTCAATGGTTACCATCCGGCCGTCGCCAATATCAAAACTTACTGAAACTGGATTTGAATTCATATTTTTTTTTGTCGGTATTAGTAATAAAAAAAGGATTCCCAACCGTTAATTTCAGTTGGGAATAGCTAACAATATCATACGAAAATGTAATTATTTACGAAGTCCTAACTTTTCAATTAATGAACGATAACCGGTAAGATTATGTTTGCTCATATACGTTAATAATCTTTTACGCTTACCCACCATCTGCATTAAGCCGCGCTGTGTGGAAAAATCTTTTTTATTTCCTTTTAAATGATTAGAAATATGATTGATCCTTTCTGTGAGCATAGCCACCTGTGCTTCTATTGAACCGGTATTAGTTGCTTTTTCTCCAAATTCTGCAAAAATATTTGCTTTTTTTTCGGTGCTTAAATGAGACATCTTTTGTAAAATGAGTTTATATTTTTAATCAGTTTGCGAAGGTAGTATTTTTTTTTAAAAATTAAGGCAAAAAGTGGTTTACTTCATGCTTTTTATG
>JACDBU010000100.1 GCA_013694745.1 Chitinophagaceae bacterium | reverse complement strand
ATCGCAAACTGATAAAGGATGCACCGGATGACCTGAACGGATTTTTTGCATTCCTCACCGTTCCACCGGGAGCACCTTTTCCGGAACATCTGCATCTGAAGAAAATGTGCGGCGTTGTTTGGGCATATACAGGGCCTATGGAAAAAGCTGAAGAAATTTTTAAACCTATTCGGGCTTTCAAACCCCCGGCACTTGATTTTGCAGGACCAATCCCACATCCGGCTTTGCAAAGTATGTTTGACGCAGTGTATCCAACGGGCATGCAATGGTATTGGCGTGCTGACTTTGTAAAGGAACTAAGCGATGAAGCTATTACAGAGCATATCAAGTTTGGCAATGCACTTCCAACTATGCATTCAACCATGCATATGTATCCCGTCAACGGTGCTGCATCAAGGGTAAGCAATACGGATACACCGTGGAGTTACCGCAATGCCACATGGGCAATGGTAATAGTCGGTGTTGACCCCGACCCTGCAAACAAAGAAAAAATTACTACCTGGACTAAACAATATTGGGAAGCACTGCATCCTTATTCAGCCGGAGGAGCATATGTAAATTTTATGATGGATGAAGGTGAAGAGCGGGTGAAAGCAACTTATGGTAAAAATTATGAAAGGTTAGTAACGCTTAAGAACAAATACGACCCAAATAAATTTATTCAGAGTGAATCAAAATATAAAACCCAATCTGAAAAAATAAGATCTGTTATCACCTGGCAAAAGAAAATAAGAGCCAGTCATGATATTGCGAATGACACATCTTCATAGCATACATCGGGTGACGCGTGGGCATTTACTTTTTTCCATTACCAACACCCTGTATATTGTTATTGCAGTTAAGTTTTTGGAAGGAAAAGATCTGCGCAAAGTTTTCGGAAAAGAGTGTGAAGCCTATCAAAAAAATGTGCCAATGGTGATTCCATTCTGATCAAATCTTAACCTGTTTTAGTATTTGCGGGATGTCATCCGGCATTTAATTTATCTGAGAAACAACAAATGATTTTCAAACTTCTTGCATGGTGCAATACATTAAAACTTCTATTGATCATGCAGGCTATTCTTAATTTATAAAAAATAAAAAAAATGAACAAAAATCAACAAGCACGTATTGGCGTGCACAAGCTCAATGGTCTGCTAATAATAATTTTAGCTGCCCTCGTTTTTGGATGCAACAAACCCCACGTACCTATGAATGATTTGCGAAATTTTGAACAGGTAAACCTGGTGGCAAATTCTTCAGAGTATCATCCTGTAACAGTTGACCCCACTTTGCTGAATGCTTTCGGTATTGCATGGTCTCCTAACGGTATCGCATGGGTGAATTCAGTCGGCGGCCATGTAAGCGAACTGTATAACGGAGAAGGCGGCATTGTGAGAGCGCCTGTAAATATTCCTTCTCCATCAAATACTGCTGGAGGTTTACCTACCGGCATTGTCTTCAGTGGAGGGTTGGGTTTCAATTTGTCTAACGGTCCATCTTTATTTCTTTTTACAGGATTTGACGGCGTGCTTTCTGGCTGGAACCCCGCTTCAGGCGATAACGCAAAGCGCCTTAGAACTCTGCCGGGCGCCGCTTATACAGGATTGGCAATTGCCTCAGACCATGGCCGAAACCTGATCTATGGAGCCAACTTTGGCGCCAATAGAATTGACGTGTGGGATACTGCATTTTCCCGTGTCACAATGTCTTTTAAAGATCCGGAGATACCTGCAGAATATTCTCCTTACAACATTCAGGCTGTGGGTGAAAAGCTTTTCGTGATGTATGCTCAATTGAGTCTTACCGGTGGCGTTGTGGGACATGTTGCTGGCAGTGGTAAAGGATTTGTAAGTGTTTTCAATACCGATGGTTCATTTGTAAAAAGGTTTGCATCGCGTGGAAGCCTTAATATTCCATGGGGCGTGACGTTGGCGCCGGCAAGCTTTTTAGAAAAGCATGATATGAATACCAAAACTTCCATAGAAAATAATAATGATGAGGCAACCAATTATAGTGGAAATCACGATTCCAAAGAGCCGGTAATATTGGTTGGAAATTTCGGAGATGGGCGTATCAATGTTTACAGCCTGGATGCAAAATATCTTGGTCAATTGCGGTCGCATGATCATACGATAGTCATAGACGGACTTTGGGCTCTTTCATTTGCACCTTCAACAGCTACTGCTATTGATCCGGCAAGATTGTACTTTTCAGCGGGACCCGATAATGAAGCAGATGGGTTATTTGGATACTTAATTAAAAGATAATAATACCAAATCAACGGCTTTTTTGAAAAGAGCCGTTGGTTTTTTTGGTTAAAAGAGAGCCGATCACGGCGCTTTACAGCCTTCCTATTCCTTAAGACTTTTAATAAATTTTTCTAAACATCAGGATTTAAAATGGATACTATTACAATCAGTGAACCCCGCGTTGAAAACCCGGTATATAAAACGAAAAAGGCTAAACGCATTGAGTCAATTGATCTTTTAAGAGGCATTGTAATGATCATTATGGCGCTTGATCATATAAGGGATTATTTTCACGCCAGCGCTTTTTTGTACAATCCGGAAGACCTGTCACAGACCAATGTACTGTTATTTTTTACAAGATGGACTACTCATTTTTGTGCACCGGTTTTTGTTTTTCTCGCCGGCACTTCGGCTTATTTATATGGCACCAAAAGGGGCAAAAAACAATTATCCTTTTTCCTTTTCACAAGAGGGCTATGGCTGGTATTTGCGGAGCTGTTTATTGTAACACTGGAATGGACGTTCAATCCATCCTATCCGATTTTTAATTTACAGGTAATATGGGCAATAGGCATCAGCATGATTTTTTTATCAGCTATGATTTATATGAATAAATACGCAATTTTTATAGCGGGTATTTTATTAATGACCACCCACAATCTTTTAGACAATGTGCATGTGCAGGGTAATGGCATTAAATCTTTCCTGTGGGCATTGCTCCATCAACCGGGATATTTTACTTTGGGAAATTTTTATTTTTCTGTCCGGTACCCATTATTGCCATGGATTGGTGTAATGGCTGTGGGGTATGTTGCCGGAAGCTTATTCATTCCAACATTTAAGCCGAAGAAAAGAAGGAAAATTTTGCTATTATCAGGCGGTAGTGCAATAGCGCTTTTTATCATTTTGCGGGCTGGTAATTTTTATGGAGATGCAGCAGATTGGTCAATACAGAAAAGCACTGTATTTACATTATTATCATTTTTAAATGTTACTAAATACCCGCCATCATTGCTTTATATCTTAATGACATTGGGGCCTGCACTTATTTTTCTTTCTCTTTCAGAAAGGCCTTTAAACAGCCTGACTTCAAAGATTACGATCTTCGGAAGAGTGCCGATGTTCTACTATCTTATGCATCTTTTTCTCATTCACACTTTTGCCATCATTGGCGCAATTATATCAGGATACAAATGGCAGGATATGATTTTATCAACGAGAGTAAATGCATCGCCGCAATTAAAAGGCTATGGTTTTTATCTAATAACAGTTTACATAATATGGATTAGCCTCATAATTATTTTATACCCATTTTGTAGATGGTTCGATGAATATAAACGACGCAATCAATCTACGAAATGGTGGCTGAGTTATTTTTAAAAGGTTTATTCAACAACGCAACGAATCAACAAAATCATACATGTCAAATATTCCCTTTTTAACGCTCGATTGGACCACAGTACAAAAAACAGAACATAAAGGAAAAACAGGTACCTCATTTTGGCAAACGCTTCAATTTGACGGATTCAGGATTCGTACTGTTGAATATTCAGAAAATTATTTAGCTGACCACTGGTGCCAGAAAGGACATATTGTATATTGCCTGGAAGGAGCATTTGTAAGTAAACTTGAAAGTGGTGATACATTTACTTTAACAAAGGGAATGACATACATTGTTTCTGACAATTTGAGTTCACATCGTTCGATCTCAAAGAACGGGGCGAAATTACTTATTATTGATGGAGACTTTTTGAAACATAGTAATGACAAAGATTAAATTTCAATTATTACAAGCCAGGGACGAGAAGACTTTTAGCCTCATTGCTAACTGGTATTTAAGTGAATGGAATATTCCCATCGAAAAAACAATTCAGCGACTTCAAAAAGTCACAACAGCCGATTTGCAGTTTCAGGTAATAATGACACTTGACGACTTACCAATTTCAACAGGTGGACTTTATAACCATGTTGGGCTTCTTGACAAAGAGCCAGGATTTAGTATTTACAAAAATTGGTTAGCACTTGTTTATACAATACCCAAACAAAGGCAAAAAGGTTATGGAGCACTAATTTGCAAATACATCCAGGAGCATGCAAAAAAACTGGGTCTTGAAAAAATGCATTTGTTCACTGACACTGCAGAAAGATTATACAATGGCCTTGGATGGACCGAAGTTGAAAGCCTTCAACTGGGCGATAGGAACGTAGTTGTAATGGAGAAAAATTTAAATAATGACAACAATAATACAATATGATGAATCTTTAATTATGAGCAAAAAGTTGAACGAAGAAATTGTCGACATAAAATAAAAAAGGATGTTGAAACACAAAACAATTTTAATTACAGGCGGTGGCTCTGGCATTGGTGAAGCACTTGTAGCAAACCAGTCGAAAGACAACAAGATGATCATTTGCGGCAGAAACGAAAGTAAGTTACACAAAGTCGTAACCGCAAATAAAAATGTGTCGTATTATGTCGCTGATATATCTGCTCCGAGTCAAATTGATGAACTGTTTCAAAAAATTTCTGCAGATAGAATTGTCCTGGATGTTCTTATCAATAACGCTGGTGTTGTTGAGCAATGGGATATTACTAAAACTGTTCTTTCGTCCGGATGGAGGTGAGTTGTTGTCATAGAGTTGGCTACTATTTTAAAACGATATTAAAACGAAATAAAAAATATGAAAAAAGCAGTTATTGTAACGTTTGACAAATGTATCGCTCCGTCTAAGTACGTATTGTCAGCGAACATAAACAAAGATAGATTTGCTGTTCAATAAAATCCCATGCAATTACAACCACAGGCCCGTGAGCATATGTTTGCAATGATAGAGCAATGGC
>JACDBU010000096.1 GCA_013694745.1 Chitinophagaceae bacterium | reverse complement strand
GCATTGCAATCCCAAAAATTTGCTATCCATTTTTGAGTATCGTTTAATGAATTTACTGTATCATATACTTGTTTTGCCATTTTATAAAATGCACTGGTTGAATCTTTGCTAAACGGCGGCAGACCAGCCACTGGAAACATATTAGCAGAATCCAAAGCCAGTGTTCTTATCGTCATCCATTTTGGTTCTACTGCATCAAAATAACCCGGCGGTGTTGGCGACCAATGACCTTCCAAACCGGTTACCGAAAATTTAGAGCCGCGCGTTTTACCATAATTGTCTTTTTTGCTCCAGGTAAGAATTGAGGCTGCTACTTGGTTACCATAACTTACTGAACTGTCAAACATTTCAGTAGTCATGTTTGTATGTTTCGCAAGTGTTTTTATTGAGTCAATTAATGCATCCATCTTGTCTTCAGAAAAAGTAAGCTCCCGCCCTATTTTCGTCATGGCAATAAGTGATGCAAAAGGGAAATCAACTTTATCGGGCCTGGCGGGAAAGGGGACATCTTTTAAATCTCTTATCTTTCCTTCAAGCGAACCATAATGTTTCCCTTCTTTAGATAAAGTTTCATACGCCGCGAGATTAGAGTAAGCAAAAATTCTTGATGCTACCGGCGGATTGAAAATATCATATATGATTACATAATTCAGTTCATGCATTGTTTTGCAATACAGGTCAGGATTGTGCAACACAGTTTTGTAATCTTTTTTATTGCACGATGTAATTGCAACAGCGGCTATCATCAAACCAAAAAAAATAATTCGTTTCATTTTTCACATTTCAATTTTTCAAAAATACACTGATAAGACTAACAGCGTTTATTGCTTTGTATTATGATAATTTTTATTGATTAATATAATCTCTATTCATTGTTCATTATTATTCCGCACCATCTTTTCTCGCACGATCTATCGCATAATTCCCAACTTTTACGCCGGTAGTTTTTCCTACTTCACAATCACTGCGATAATGTAGGCCGGCATATAATCTTGATAAAGCAGCTTCATCAGCCATTGAATTGTATTTATCTGCATTTGCAGGAATTAAATGTGCAAGCAGAGTAGCTGCGGCAGTACTGAATATTGAATGCCCTGATATGTACGATGGAAAATTAGGCATACCTGTCAGCGTTTTTATATTTGGATTCATTTGTGAAGGGCGCGGATTGTAATAATAATATTTCGTGTTCCAGCATAAAATTGCAGCATCCATTTCAGCCATGTTAAGCAATGCAAAATTGCGTGCCCAGCGCACTTCGCTATAATTTTGTTTGATGAAATCTTCTGATGCAATTGCATTCCAATGCCCCGGCGGCGTGTAAGTGCCAGCGCCATCAGCCCAAAATTGTACAATGCGAATATGGTCTGCAGAAGGATTTTTTGTATAGCTATATACTTCATCCGTTTCAGTTTGCATTTGCTGGCTATGCGTTGAAGGCGGTGGCGGCGGACGCAATGCAATAACAGTAAGTGAATCAAACAAAAACGGTTTTACATTACCAAAAAATGGCAGCATAGGGTTGCGTACAGGCGTTTCCAAACTATGCCAGGATATTTCACCTCTTGCCGCACAAATACTATCAAGCTGCGCCCATTGCTGCGGCGTGCCAACAGCTTTTGATGTATTATCTGTTTTAGCCCTTGCAATAAAAACCTGTGCAATGGAACGGCCTAAAGCTTCACCTGCTTTTACATCAGTGCGGGTTGCGGTTCCGCTTTGAATGGTTGCCAACTCGTGCTCTTCCAATTTTTGCTGTATAGCTGCAATCTCGGTTGGAAACAACAGCTTCATCATTTCTGCATTAACGCCGGCAAGCACACCTGCTTCGGATGGATATGATGGTAAATCTGTTCTGCCGTTCATTGCATTTACAGATGAATCAACTTTGTATGGCGCAGGCTGGTTGTATAATTTTTTATAGTGCCAGCATGCAACCAGCGCATCATACTGTGCAGCGCTTATATAGGCATAAGCACGTGCCGCATAAGGTGGATTTGAAAAAGGAAATTGCGGATAGTTGAAAGGATTTAATGAACTTGGAATCGGGTATGTTCCGTCTTCATTTTGATACGGCGGAAGGTTATGTTTCGCAACAAGCTCACGCATAACTTCATTCCACCTTAAAACACCGCCTGCACTCCAATATTTTATTTTACTTTTTTGATCTGATGAAAGATTTTGCTGGTAAGCTTTAATCTCATTCAGGTCTGCGATGTAGCCAGGTAAAGTAGTGAGCGGCGGCGGCGCAACAGCAAAGCTATCTGGTCTTGAAAGTAAAACAGTTTTCCATGCGCCTGCAGTTAAGTCAAGTGATTGAGGTTGCAACGCAGGAACGTTTTCTGTTCTTTCATTTATATCTTTTGAACAGGACATATAAAAAACAGAAACAACAGATACGATTGTTATAATTAAATAAAGTCTTTTTTTCATTTTGTACATAGTTTACAAGAGTGTGAGGTAATGGGTGATTTGCCGAAACTGAAAATATAAAACACGCCGCCATAATATTGCGTGCTCTGACCAACGTTTCTTCCATCTAAAACATAATTACCGCCACCGATTAATGATAGCCCATGAACTTTTTTAAACGTGTATTTTATGTTTACACCTGCTGAAGTCCAGTCCATATTATTGCTTGGAAAAGGCATATCATTTCTTCTTATATCAAAGCCTCCAAGTGTATTGCTT
>JACDBU010000094.1 GCA_013694745.1 Chitinophagaceae bacterium | reverse complement strand
ATACCACTCATTACAATTTCTTTCTTAGTAGTCATAACCTTACGAAGATATGAATTCTCGAATCGCGTTGCCTGTTTCCCGAATGGCTTCTATTAATATTTTATTATTGCATTAATCATGTAAGGGAACCGGGAAACGAGAAACGATTATATTTGTTTGATGGAAGTTAATGATGAACTTGTAGATAAAATTGCAAAACTTGCCCGACTTGGCTTTGATGCAAATAATAAAGAAAAAATTAAGTATGATCTTAAACGCATGATAACTTTCATAGAAAAATTAAATGAACTTGATACCACCGGGGTAGAACCACTTATGTATATGAGTGACAGCATTAATGTGCTGCGGGATGACGAAGTGAAAGTAAGTATAACACATGAACAGGCATTACAGAACGCACCTTTGCATGATGAAAATTTTTTTAAAGTACCTAAGGTGATAAAAAAATAAAAGCGGCGGAAGCTGCGGAAAAAATCAAAAACACTAATGTCTTCTATAATACATCTTGACAATATCAGTAAAAGTTATTACTTGGGCAAACAGGAGTTGAAAGTGCTTAAAAATATCTCTCTTGATATTAACAAGAACGAGTATGTGGCGTTGATGGGACCAAGCGGAAGTGGTAAATCAACATTGATGAATATTTTAGGATGTCTTGATTCACCAACGAGTGGCAAGTATATTTTAAACGGGAAAGATGTGAGCCAGATGCCTGATAATGATCTTGCTGCTGTTCGAAATAAAGACATTGGTTTTGTGTTCCAGCAGTTTAACCTCCTGCCGCGTTTAACGGCAGCAGAAAATGTTGCGTTGCCACTTGTTTATAATGGTTCTTCAAAAAAACAGCGTATTGAAATGTCGCTTGAAATGCTCAAAAGGGTTGGGTTAGAGGACAGAAGCCATCACAAACCAAATGAACTTTCCGGCGGGCAGGGGCAACGCGTTGCCATTGCCAGGGCGCTGGTTAATACGCCGGCTATTATTTTAGCGGATGAACCAACCGGTAATCTCGATTCAAAAACATCGGTGGAAATAATGGAGATCTTTGGTAAAATACATGATGAAGGCAATACAGTAATTTTAGTAACGCACGAAGAGGATATAGCCGCTTTCGCTCACCGGGTAGTACGGTTACGGGATGGTGTTATAGAAAGTGATACGATCACTAAAAGTAGCAGATTGCAAACCATTTGATATTGTACAAAAACCAAGTCATTTCATTAATTATCAATTCCTAATTATTAATTATTACGGTATGTCTGTAAAAATTTATACCAAAACCGGCGATGCGGGAAAAACAAGCCTGATAGGTGGCACAAAAGTTTTTAAAAACAACATCAGGATCGAAACATACGGCACTATAGACGAACTGAACTCATACGTCGGCCTGGTGAATGAACTTTGTTCTGATGGACACTCAAAAAATATTTTACAGGAGATACAGGACAGGCTTTTTACCATAGGATCATCACTTGCCTGTGATCCTGAAAAAGAAACCAAAATAAAAATTCCTGATCTCCATGAAAATGATATTACGCTTTTAGAAAAAGAAATAGATGCCATGAATGAAAAATTACCCGAGATGAAATTTTTTATTTTACCGGGAGGCAACATTCCGGTTTCAACCACCCATATTGCGCGTTGCATATGCCGCAGGGCAGAAAGATGTGCGGTAAATATGCAGCAACACAATTCTTATGTAGAACCGATAATTATCAAGTATCTCAACCGGCTCAGCGATTATCTTTTTGTATTATCAAGATATATGGGAAGTTTATCCGGCGCTGAAGAAATAACCTGGAAACCGCGGGTTGTGTAAAGAAGCACCACTGATTTTTGTGATTATTATGATTTGGGGGATTAAGAGAAAAAATAAAAATTATTAATGATCACATATCAAAATAATGACTTGTTCATACAATTTTACCATCCTTCATGTGCAGGATCCTGTCGCTCATTTTTGCCAGCTCTTCATTATGGGTAACTATTAAAAAAGTTTGTTGAAAACGGGTTCGAAGATCAATGAATAAATTGTGCAGTTCCTTTGCATTATCACTGTCAAGATTTCCTGTAGGCTCATCTGCCATTACGATAGAAGGATTGTTTATCAGCGCTCTTGCCACAGCCACTCGTTGTTGTTCTCCTCCGGATAACGCTCCAGGCTTATGTTCTGCACGATTTTCTAATCCTAATATTTTCAATAATGCCCCTGCCTTTTCCATAACCTCCTTCTTTTTTCTGCCTGCTATCCATCCCGGGATACAGACATTTTCAAGCGCCGTGAATTCCGGCAGTAGGTGATGAAACTGGAAAACAAACCCGATATGTTTATTCCGGAAGGCTGCTAATTTTTTTCCTTTCAACAGATCAATTCTTTCATTATCCAAAAATATTTCCCCTTTGTCAGCTGTATCCAGGGTGCCAAGAATATGTAGCAGTGTGCTTTTACCTGCACCTGAAGAACCTGCAATACTAACGATCTCACCCTTTCCGATACTGATATCAACTCCCTTTAAAACAGGCAGGCTTCCATAATTTTTTATAATTCCCCTGGCAACTAACATTGCTTAAATGTATAAATTAAATTAACAAACCATAATAAAAGTATTGAGATCAGGATTAGCGGATATTTAAAAAAAGCTAACCCGCCAGGGCAGCAAAAAAAACAACTTTTGGTTATATCAATTTAACTTTTACATTTGCGGAAAATCAGGAGGGATATCCTGGTTAAAATTAATAAGGAGAATACCATATGTTCTGGACTTTAGAATTAGCCTCACACCTCGAAGATGCGCCATGGCCGGCCACAAAGGATGAATTGATAGACTTTTCCATACGCAGTGGTGCGCCTATTGAAGTAGTGGAAAATCTACAGGAACTTGAAGATGAAGGGGAAATCTATGAAGGATTAGAAGATATCTGGCCCGATTATCCCAGCCAGGAGGATTTCTTTTTCAATGAAGACGAGTATTGATTTGATAAATATAATGCACTTGCAACCGCTCCATTCCGGGCGGTTTTTTATTTTCTCATCATTGCTTTAAACCGGGTAATATAATATTCATCTGATAACTGGCTTTGCAAAGCGGGGAAATTATGCGAGTCTGAAACATATGGATAGGACGCATCCAGGAACATATATTTGCCGTCATCTTTCAAAAAAAGCGCTGTCAGATTTTTTACTTGTTCTGTTGTGAAGCATTTTGTCTTAAAAACTTTTTTAGCGACCTTCACCATATCCTCATCACCGTTCTCAGCAGCCATTTTTTTACGAAGCTTTAAAAAATCATCATCCGTTGCTTCACTTTTACAATCGGAATTAATCATTAATGGTGCTGCTACATCAGCATTTTTTAAAGAGCTGTTATTTACTTTTTCAGTTGAAACTTTTTCAGCTTCTTTTTTTTGTTCAGGAAAAGATGCAGGTGGCATTTCCTTTGTTTGTGTATCTGATTTTACTTCTTCCTTTTTTTGTTCGGTATTTTGTATTGGAGGTGGTTGAGCATTATCATTATTTGCCACAACAACTTCTGCCGGTATAAAAATCCTGATGGTATCTTTTTGATCGCCTGTCTCATCAACATACATCATATCCAAACCTTCTTTATTTCGCTTCTTTAATTTGCGCTTCACAACAGAAAATGAAATTGCGTCAGCGGCTGGAGGCATTGCTACCACTGCATTTTGGGGTTCAGTAACTTTTGCCGGGGGTTCATTAACAGGCGGATTTACAATTTGCTTTTCTTCTTTTACAACTTCTTTATTTTCTTTTACTACCTCTTTTCGTTTAATGGTTGAATCGTTAACCACATTAGCCAGCATAGTTGAGAAAGCATCATCTTTTGGTGCAGCTGGTTTGTCATTGCTAACCAACAAATCTCCGGGCATAACCACTTTATAAGTTTGCATATCGAATAAGCCCCAGCCTTTTTCACCAAAATTTTTAAGCATATAGCCATTATCCCGGTTGTCGATCTTACAATTTAAAACCTCTTCCGGCCATTCATTTTTAGGAAAGCCAATGGCAAGTTTATAATCTCCGTCCCTTAATTTTGAAATGATCACGTAGCCATCTGGTGAAGAATTAAATATTTTACCCTGGAGCTTTACGTAAAATGGTTGTTTATTTTCTGTCTGTAAATAGATAAAATGCGTTTTTTGCGCATTGCTTTGAAACTGGGAAAATAAAAAGGATATAAAAAGTACAAAAATTATGGGGAGTAGCTTCATTATTTAAGGGAATTACGAGGTCTCAAAGCTAATTAATATATTCATTTACCATTTATATAAATAAAAGACTTTATTAACGCTAAGCATTTACTTTTGCAAATATTAAAATTTATTTATGAAGAAAATTCTGTTATTGCTTGTATTGTTTTCAACGTCATTCCTGTTAAAAGCTCAAAATGATGAGGAACAAAAAGATACAACGTGGATGAAAGTTTATCGTGCCACTTCCACAAAGATCAATGATCTTGTTCATACAAAACTGGACGTAAAATTTGATTATGATAAAGCCTATCTCTACGGCAAAGCATGGATAACACTACATCCTCATTTTTATCCCACCGATACATTAAGCCTTGATGCAAAAGGAATGGAAATTAAAGAAGTTGCAATGATGAGGGGCTCTGCAAAATCTTCATTAAGATATGTGAACGATGGTATGATGCTACATATAACATTAGACAGAACCTATACGAGAGGGGAAAATTATACAGTTTATATCGATTATGTTTCTAAACCCAATGAATTAAAAGTAAAAGGCAGCGCGGCTATAACAGATGCAAAGGGATTGTATTTTATCAATCCAAAGGGTGAGGATAAAGACAAGCCCACTCAAATATGGACACAAGGAGAAACAGAAGCGAATAGTGTGTGGTTCCCAACTATAGATAAACCGAATCAAAAAACAACAGACGAAATTTACATGACCGTTCCGGCAAAATATGTTACGCTGAGTAATGGAGTGCTGGTAAGTCAGAAGAAAAATGCTGATGGCACCCGCACAGATTACTGGAGGATGGATCTGCCACATGCACCTTATCTATTCTTTATGGGAGTTGGTGATTTTTCCATCATCAAAGACAGCTATAAAGGAAAAGAAGTTAGTTATTATGTTGAAAAAAAATATGCTCCTTATGCAAGAGGAATCTTTGGTGAAACGCCACGCATGATAGGATTTTACGAAAAAATAACCGGGGTTCAGTATGCCTGGCCAAAATATGCCCAAATAGTGGGACGGGATTATGTGAGTGGTGCTATGGAAAATACATCTGCTACTTTACACCAGGAAAGTGCTTATCAGAATTCCCGGGAATTGCTTGATGGAAATATTTGGGAAGAAACCATTGCACATGAATTATTTCACCAATGGTTTGGTGACCTTGTTACTACTGAAAGCTGGAGCAACATAACATTGAACGAATCTTTCGCAGATTACAGTGAAACATTATGGGATGAATACCGCTATGGTAAAGATGCAGGAGATGAGCACATACAGGAGAACCGTCAAACGTATCTTGGCAATCCCGCAGATTATACTAAAGATCTTGTACGCTTTCATTATGCTGATAAAGAAGATGTATTTGACCAGGTGAGTTATCCAAAAGGCGGATCAATCCTACACATGCTTAGAAATTATGTTGGTGACAGCGCTTTCTTTAGATCATTGAATTTGTATCTGAATACAAATAAATTTAAATCGGCCGAAGCCCAGCAATTAAGGCTGGCTTTTGAAGAAGTAACAGGCCAGGATCTTAACTGGTTCTGGAACCAGTGGTACTATGGAAGTGGCCACCCGGTATTGAAAATTGATTATGGATATGATAATGGCAGAGCGCAGGTAATAATTGAGCAAACACAAACAACCGGAAAAATTTTCCGCTTACCAATTGCGATCGACGTGTATAATGGCGCAAATAAAACAAGGTATAAAGTTTGGGTAGAAAATAAAATTGATACTTTTTATTTTGCAAGTAGTGCTAAACCAACCTTAATAAATGTTGATGCTGACAAAATATTACTGACTGTAAAAACGGATAATAAAACGGCTGATAATTATGTGCAGCAATGGAAGTATGCTCCAAATTATCTTGATCGCTACGAAGCGCTGAATTACTTTTCAAAGAATAAGATGAGCGAGTTATCGCAGGGATTGAATGACCGGTATTATGGCTTGCGACTGGTAACATTGAACCGGCTGGATGTAGCGGCTAATAAAAGTTTGCTTACGCCTGAAGTACTCAGCCAGGTAGAAAGGATGGCGAATAATGAACCTTATAAAAAAGTAAAAGCAAAAGCGATTGAGATCCTGGCTAAGCAAAGCGACAGGAAATATTTACCCCTCTTCAACAAATACGTTGGTGATTCTTCCTATTCTGTTTCCGGTGCTTCTCTTGAAGGATTAAGTAAGCTGGATCCTGCAAATGCGTACGTTCTGGCAAAGAAATATAGCGGTGATGCAAAAGGAAAATTAGGCGAGGTGATCTTATCCGCGGTGTTGGCAAATGGTACTGAAAGTGATTTTGATTTTGTATATGATCAATATAAAAATGCACCGCCAAACCAGCAGAAACTGCAGATGAGCAATACCTTCTCAGATTATCTTATCATGGTTAAGAACGAGGCACAGGTAAGAAAAGGTATTGATGTGATAATGGTTTTCCGCAACCTTGTTCCGGAACAATTTAGAAAATTCACTGACCCTACATTTAAACAGGCATTCGAGAAATTAAGCAAAGCTAAAAGAGACCAGGGAAATGCCCAGCTTGCTGATTATGTCGGCGGGTTAATAAAATAAATTAAAAATTAATTCATAATAAAAATGCATACCGCTTTGGTCTGCATTTTTTATTGAGAGTTACTCGTTTAAATTTTTACACCTCAGCTCATTTCAAATTGCTGCTACTCGCTACTTGTTTCTTGTTTCTTGCTGCTTGCTACTCGCTACTTGCTACTTGTTTCTTGCTATTTGCTACTTGTTTCTTGCTACTTGCTACTTGCTACTTGCCAATTGCCTATTGCCTATTGCCTATTGCCAATTGCCTTGCTCTACCATCCTCCACTCGCCCCGCCACCGCCACCACTGCCACCTCCGAACCCACCAAACCCTCCACCACCAAATCCGCCGCCGCCAAAGCCACCACCACTGCCACCGCTCCAGCCACCACGGCTACCACCGCCAAGCATATTGCCCAGGAGGAACCAAGGCAAACCGCCAAGTCCGGTACTTCCTTTCCGGCTCATATAAGAACCACCGCCACCACCGCCAATCCTGGAAAGGATAAATATCACAATCACAATTAAAAAAAATATTGTTCTTACGGGGATGCCGCCTACACCTGTAACATGATTTTGCGGAGCTGCTTTATATTCTCCTGCTGCAGCCTGTATTACTGCATCTACAGCATTATCAAACCCCCGGTAATAATCGCTGTCTTTAAATGCCGGGAGCATTCTCTCTTCAATAATATCTTTAGACACCGCATCAGGCAAAACGCCTTCCATTCCATAACCTGTTTCAATACGGGCTCTTCGTTCGGCTTTTGAAACCAGGATAACTACGCCATTGTTTTTTTCTTTCGTACCTACACCCCAGTCTCTTAAATATTTTAATGAGACTTCAGAAATGTCATATCCCTGTAGATCGGGTACAGTAATGATGACTATTGCGGAAGATGTACTGTCGTTATAAGCACGCACCTTCTGCTCAAGCGATTGTACCTGGAAAGGTTCAAGCATGTGGCCAAAATCATTGACTGCCTGAGGGGGAACAGGACGTGGCTGGATGGTTTGTGCACCAACCATCAGCGAAGCAAAAACAAAAAATAGTAAGAGAAATTTTTTCATTTTGTTTTATCTGCCAAATATTATTTCATCCGGCAGTTCATTTTTATCAAGTTCCTTATCGTAAGGAAAATGCTGGGCCAGGGCTTCACCAATTTCATTTACACAGCTGCTTATCCCCTCCGCATAATTCTCTTTATTAAAATGTGAAAGCATAATATTCACGGTCTCTATCCAGAAAATATCTCCAACTTTTTCATGAATGCCGGTGTCGGCAAAAACTGCCAGCTGCCTGTCTTTTAAAGCCACATATACAAGTACTGCATTGCGCAGGACTGTTTCCTGCATTTTAAGATCTGAAAAAATTTCTACAGCCCTGTCAAGCGAATCGATAAAGCTGCAGCGGCTTTCAACAAATACCCTCACCTCACCGCTTGTCCGCATTTCTGCAGAACGGATGGCATCAACCATTTTTTCATTTTCTTCCGCAGAAAAAAAAGCTTTCTTTTTAAAAAGGGAGAACATTATTTTTTCCTGATTTATTTGATATCAAAATTCATATCAGGAGCTTTGTCACTACCGGGATCTGATTTGTAAAATGGCTTCTCATGGAAACCCAATATACCGGCAAAAATGGCATTAGGAAATGTTTTGACTTTTAAATTGTATCCCTGCACCGCAGTATTATAATCTCTCCTTGACACACTTATGCGGTTCTCAGTGCCTTCTATCTGGGCCTGGAAATCCTGGAAGGCTTTCGTAGTTTTTATATCAGGATAATTTTCAACAACTGCAAGCAATTTGCTGAATGAACTTTGTAAACCTGCCTGTGCCTGCTGATAGGCCTCCAGTGATTTTGGGTCGCCGGCATCAACATTAATGGATGTTGCTTTTGCCCTTGCATTTACCACGTCTGTCAAAACTGATTTTTCAAAATTTGCGGATGCTGAAATAGTTTTGATCACACTGCTATAAAGATCTGTTCTTCTCTGGTAGTTAGTTTGCACATCACCCCATTTTGCTTTTACTTCCTGGTCAACCCCTACAAGTCCGTTATATGAACCACAACCCCAAAAGAATAAAAGAACAACAATACCCAGTACGACAAATAAACCTGTTCTTGATTTCATTTTATAAATTTTAATTTTTTCAAAAGTAATGTATTATCAAATGAAATACCAAGATTGAATTACTGACAAAATGCTGAATCATTTAAACGGGATGATCTGATTATTATAAACTTTCGAAAAAATTACGGGCATTTATAAAATACCTACCTTTCGAGAGCGCAAGAATGAGGCGACAATTTTGTGGATGTGTTTCTTGTGCTTTGTAAAACTTTTAACAGCACTGAAATCATGCTGCAGGTTAAGCTATTTTTTCGCCAGTGCAGGGAAGTTTTATCTTCATTGGCTGCTTTTCCCATAAGTTAAGCTTCTCCATACCCATTCTAATG
This sequence comes from Chitinophagaceae bacterium, assembly GCA_013694745.1. GTDB lineage: Bacteria > Bacteroidota > Bacteroidia > Chitinophagales > Chitinophagaceae > Ginsengibacter. The sequence goes on along the minus strand of JACDBU010000094.1, from coordinate 7,437 downwards.
GACCAAAACGGTAATGTAGCGACCAAATATTACTAAAAATAATTTGGAATATCCAAATGCCAAATACAACATAATAAATTTGATATCTTTCCAATGCACCAAACCAGCCTAGCCCAACGCCGTAAAAAATAAATCCACAAATTATAGATTGAGAAAGATAATTTGTGAATGCCATTTGTCCCACTTTTGCCAGAGCATTGAGCAGCCAACTTCCAACCTTATATTTATACGATAACATAACTACCCCAAGATGACCTAAAGCAATAAGTAAACATTTCTCAGGATAAACATCTACCGGTAAATAATAAGTGATCAATGATAAATCAAACCCTGACTTCACTCGACTATAAAAACTAATATAACTTAGAAAGAATCCTAATATGTAACCGGTTAAAATCATAGCCCAATAAAATGTATTTGAGCGTTTGCCTGTGAGCACACCCCATCCAAACAAAGCCATGCCTATAAAAAAAAGACTCATGTTATTCCAGAATATATCCTTATAAAACTCAATGGTTTCAAAGTGTTCGTTCCACGGCTTTACTGTTTGCCAAATGGATAAATAGCCTTTTCGGAAATCCTTCACCAGGTTATCTGATTTTATTCGGATATTTTCTATTTTATGGTCTTCATTATACTCGTTCCAATTCTTTTTTGCGGCTTCCTGTTCTTTTGTGAGTTTCACATTTTGCTTTTCCAATGCCAACGCTGTTTCACCATGTAGCCGTGTATCTCTTGCTTCATACATATCAAGCGTTGCTTTGAAATTGTAAATAAGCATAATAACAATACCTAAAATGAGCAGGTATTTTGGTTTCATTTTTCTGAAAGGAAAAAGAAATAAACCACAAATAGCATACTGGAATAAAATATCACCGGTCCATAATAATATATATGCATCTATTATTCCGAATATCATTAACCAAATGAGCCGGCGATAATAAACATCTGCAGGCGATAAGCCACTTGATTTTTTTTCTAATTTAGTCAACAGCAATATGCTGCTGGCGCCAAACAATAAGGAAAAAAGGGCACGCATGGTTCCTTCAAACCCTAAATTCATTATCCATATAATGTTATAGTTTACACCAGAATATTCATTGCGAACATTAAGATTTGAACCCATGTAAAAAGGGAGTGCGAAGAAATTGATATTTATCAGCAGTATTCCCAATAAAGCCACACCACGAACGGTATCAATTATTTCAATGCGCCCTGTTTGTATTTGGGAAATTCTTTTGTCAAGCATTGTCTTTTTATGTGTTGGTTGCGACATAAGCTTTTATTCACCTGCTATCATCTGCTCATCTATAAACCCCATAACTCTTGATCATTCAATCAATAATTGCCTGGTACGTTAATGCTTTAAAGCGTTCCGATATATCTTTTTGTAATAGCTGGGTTTGATACACATTCGTGTAAATAATACCAATTAATTTTTCTTTTGGATCTGCCCAATATGAAGTGCTGAATGCACCGCCCCAGAAAAACGAACCAGCAGATAAAGGAGAAAGATAATCATTAGCTAAAGTTTCAAGGCCCACGCCAAGTTTTCCATGATTAAAAAAACAATAATTTATCCTGATTATGCACACTGGTATGCGTTTCTGTGCGTTTCCATTTCCTTTTCAAAACCACGGCCATTGTCTTGAACATGCAGGTAAAATGCGGAACCTTTTATACCTACTTCAATTGCTACTTCTGAAGCATTTGCATGTTTATAAATATTATTTATCATCTCACTAAACATAAGGTATACATCATGTCTTTTTTCCATAGAAAATTTCAGGTGCTGAATGTTTTCCGGCACTTTAACATCAAACTGAACTTTTTTATCGGCAAAAACTTCGGTTGCATAGCGGCGCATCCGGGGAATAATTTCCTGCAGTGAATCATTTTTGGTATTGATATTCCAGACTATGTCATCCAATGCATCGGCAGATGTTTGTACTTCACTGGAAATACGACTCAGCAATTCTTTGGCTTTATCCGGGTCATCCATAGCCTGCGTTGTCAATGTGCTAAGGATATTGATATTGGTAAGTTTTGTTCCTATATCATCGTGTAGTTCTGAGGATATCCGGTTTCTAACAGCCTGCAGTTTCATAATCTGTTTAATACGGTACCGGTAAAAAAGGTAAAACAAAGCTGAGATTAGTAAAGCGCATAAAATATAGAACCAAACCGTTTTTCCAAAAGGGAGGAGTTATAATAAAATAGATCGCATCACTTACAAACCAATCCGTACCGTTGAGGCTGGCAGCAACTTTAAATTCATATTTACCGGATGGGAGTGATGTAAAAAAAACATTTGTATTTGTTCCATTCTCTTTCCAACTATCATCAAAGCCTGCAAGTTTGTAGCGGTATCTTATCCGGCTTGGATTATTGTAATAAGGAGCAACAAACTCCATCTTTAAAGAATTTTGAAAATATTTAAATTGGGAAGGCAATGAATGATTCAGAAAACTACTGTCATCAGCGTTCACAATCATGTTTACAATTGAAACGTGTAGTATTTCATTTCTTTTGCCTATATCTTCCGGTCTAAAATAATTGATACCATTTGTACCACCGATATATACCATACCGTTGCTGCTAATAAATGCCCCCTGGCTATAAAAGCCAACACCCTGCAGATTATCAGCATAATCAAATGACTGAATTTTATTTTGTTCTGGCCAATAAAGAAATAAACCAAAATCAGAACCAATCCACAACCTGTTTAGTTTATCCTTAAATAAAAAATTGAGGTTTAAATGATCAAAAAACGGGTTAATCTTTTTAACCGAAAATGCATTTTGATCAACTGATAAAGAATACAATCCATCACAACCGATAAAAAATTCATCAGGCCCATACTCATACATTGATCGCATGTAATTATTGCCTATCGCGGGAACATTAAAAAGGTGATGGTAAGATGAGTCCAAACAATGGAGGCCATTACCTGTGCCTATCCAGATCTTCTGACGGCTATCCTGGTAACAAAAGTGTGCTCCGCCGGAATATATTTCATTTATAAAATAAGTTGATTTCGACAAAGTATATACAGCATCTCTTGCTGCAATAATATGGTCACCATTTTTCAAAGTGAGAATATGATTGATAAAATCTCCTTCCAGTTTTGATTTTATTTTAATTCCTGCAGAATCATCAGTATAAACCGGCCTTTTGTATGTATCAATTTGCGGATCATATAACCAAAGTCCAAAATTTGTAGGCCCAAGTATCACTTTTTTGCCATCATAAGCCAAACCCCTTATAGATGGGTAAATCATAGGTGTTGTATTATTTTTCCGGGATGGAAATATTTTAATTTCGCCTGTTGTTGTATTCCAGTAATTAAACCCGTTGACGGTAACAAACCATAAATTCCTTTTTTCATCTTCCGCGAAATTTCTTACATCATTATTCCAGGTTACCTGATTGGGTTCGGTTGCAGCACTCCTTACAAGGCCAATCTGTTGCTTTAAAGAAAAATATGCTATTCCACCTTCATAACTCATCCACACATTTTGCTGATCATCTTTATATATAACATTGGATGATTGCATCAATTGCAATGGGCGACCCTGATAAAATAAGTGAAGCAACTTAAAACTGTCTTTCTCTATATTATATTCAAGCAAACCCTTTTGTGAAGAAATCAAATAACGATTTGCATCTATTTGTGCTACACGCCCGATAGTGAAAAATGAATCTTTCTGGAATGGGAAAATTTGCTTGCTATCGATCCTGGAAATTTTATTATTATTAAAATCATACCAATATGTTATGTAATTCCAATCGGATAATAGAACCTTGTTTTCATTTATTGCCTGCATTGAAAAAATATTATTCAGTGGCAGACTTTTTAATTTATTATTAACCAGGTTAAGCGAGTAAAGAGAATCTGCAGCCTTAAAAAAAATTGTTTCTTTAAAAGAAGAAAATTGTCTGAAACTGATTTTTTTTAAAGAAGAAACACCAAGGTCAGCAGGCAAAAAAATATTTTTTGCTGGATCATATTTATAAAATCCATTTTGTGTTTGTAAATAAATTTTATTGCCCGGATACAGAAACACAGAGCCTATGGAATTGCTTGCGGTATCAATCAATTTTACCGGTTGAAAGCCCCGGTAATCATTCGTAAATTTTAAGACCTGTTTGCGTGTGGTGACCCATACTCCATTTTGCTTATCACATAAAATAGAAACAGTTTGTCCATCTATTACAAAATTTTTTATTCGCTTTCCATCAAATCGTTGAACACCGTCATGATAAAGAATCCATAAAAAATCTTTTTTATCTTTTACAATAGAAAGAATAAGATAATTTCTTATTCCTACGCTTTCATTTAATACCTGTACATGATAATCCGGCATTTGACCAAAGGCCTGATCAGAGATGATTAAATAAAAGGAGAATATTATTAGAGATAAAAATTTCACAAATCTGATTGAGTCAGATAAATTTAAACAATTCCTATCCGCATAAGTATAAAAAGATTAATTATCGATAGCTGCAATGCCTGGCAATTCTTTGCCTTCAAAATATTCCAATAATGCGCCACCGCCGGTAGATACATAACTTACTTTATCAGCCAGGTGAAATTGATTTACCGCGGCTACACTATCGCCACCGCCAACTAAACTAAAAGCTCCTGCCTGCGTAGCATCTGCAACTGCTTGTGCAATTGTTTTTGTTCCGTGCTGAAATTTTTGCATCTCAAAAACACCCATTGGTCCATTCCATAATATTATCCTGGAGCGTGCAATTATCTTACTAAATGTTTCGCACGCCATTTCGCCAATATCCAGCGCCATCCAATCTTCTGGTATATCATTGCTTAAGGATCCTGAAACATTTGCTGCAGCATCAAACTTATCGGCGATGATAGAATCTGCCGGGAGATGAATACAAACATTTTTATCTCTTGCTTTTTGTAACAATTCATTTGCCATATCCAGGCGATCATCCTCGCACAAAGACTTTCCTATTTTACCACCCATGGCCTTAAAAAAAGTATATGCCATACCACCGCCAATAATAATATCCGTGGCGCGATCCAGTAAATTTTCAATGATCAGTATTTTATCAGAAACCTTTGCCCCGCCAATGATCGCGAGGAATGGCTTATCTGCGCTATGCAAAACTTTTTCTGCACTTTGTACTTCTGCTTCCATAAGTAAGCCGAACATTTTTTTATCAGCAGGGAAAAACTTTGCTATCACGGCTGTTGACGCATGTGCGCGGTGTGCCGTGCCAAATGCATCATTTACATAAAGATCTCCCAGCTTGCTTAATTTTTCTGCAAATCCTTCATCGCCTTTTTCTTCTTCTTTGTAAAAACGAAGATTCTCCAGCAGCAAAACTTCACCTGGCTTAAGTTCTTTTGATTTTTGAATGGCATCTTCCGCAATACAATCACCGGCGAATACAATTTTTGTTTCTCCTAAAAGTTCCTGCAAATGTTTTACCAGGTGCTTTAAAGAATATTTATCAGTGGGGCCATCTTTAGGCCTGCCAAAGTGCGACATTAAAATAACAGAGCCGCCATCATTTAATATTTTTTTAATGGTAGGCATGGATGCCTTCATGCGGTTATCATCGGTGATCTCAAACTTATCATTCAGGGGCACATTGAAATCTACGCGCACTAATGCTTTTTCATTTTTGAAATTATGGTCCTGGAATTTGCTCATAAATTTTTTTTAAAAAGTATAGCAAAGAACACAAAGGAACGCAAAGAGTTCTTAGCGTTCTTCGGCGTACGCTTAGCGCACTTTGCGTTACAAAAATTATTTGCTTATCAGCCCTGCAAAAAAATGCACCGTACGCACCAGTTGTGAAACATAACTCATTTCATTATCGTACCAGCTAACTGTTTTCACCATCTGGTTTTCTCCTACCGTTAATACTTTTGTTTGCGTTGCATCGAACAATGAGCCAAAATGAATACCTATAATATCTGTGCTAACAATTTCATCTTCATTATAGCCAAAACTCTCATCAGCAGCGGCTTTCATAGCTGCATTCACTTCTTCTATCGTAGTTTTTTTATTGAGTATAGTAGTAAGCTCGGTTAATGAACCAGTAATAACAGGTACCCTTTGCGCAACACCATCCAGCTTGCCTTTTAATTCCGGCAATACCAGGCCAATTGCTTTTGCAGCGCCGGTTGTATTGGGTACAATATTTTGAGCAGCCGCTCTTGCCCGGCGAAGATCGCCTTTGGGATGCGGTGCATCCAGTGTATTCTGATCATTTGTATAAGCATGTATCGTTGTCATAAAACCAGCAACGATGCCGAATTTATCGTTAAGCACTTTTGCCATAGGCGCCAGGCAATTGGTAGTACACGAAGCGCACGAAATTATCGTTTCGCTGCCATCAAGGATATTATGATTAACATTGAACACAACCGTTTTAAGATCACCGGTTGCAGGTGCAGAAATGACTACTCTTTTTGCGCCGGCTTTGATATGTGCTTCAGCTTTTTCTTTATCCGCGAAGAAGCCGGTACTTTCTATTACCACGTCAACATTATGAGAGCCCCATGGAATTTGTGCAGGATCTTTTTGTGCATATATTTTTATTTCATGTCCGTCTACAACAATTGCATTTTCGGTGGAAGTTACTTTTTGATCGAACCTTCCCTGGGCGCTATCATATTTTAATAAATGGGCAAGTACAGCCGGACTCGTGAGGTCATTTATAGCAACTACCTCAATTCCGTCCATATTATATATTTGTCTGAATACCAAGCGGCCTATTCGTCCAAAACCATTAATAGCAACTTTTACTGTGCTCATACTGAATTATTTTAATTAAAAATGAGTTGCAAAATTACGATAAGTGGGGGTTAATTTGATTACTATTTTTTATTGCTGATGCGGAACATATAGACTATAAAAATAAATTTGTTTAACCAGCTTTAGACTTTCATGGCATCACCTGTTGTGTCACTCACTTGTACTTTCGGTTCAATGTGCAACAAATCCGTTCGGTTTGATAGTTAGATTAATTAAGATGAAGCAGTTATAATAATATAAAGACTTTTTGTAGGCTTATTATTATAAACAAAAAAGCCTTGAAACATAACAGTTACAAGGCTTAATTATTATTTCAGTACCACGTACGGGACTCGAACCCGTGATTCCTCCGTGAAAGGGAGGCGTCTTAACCTCTTGACCAACGCGGCATTTTTTTAAGAGGATGGCAAAGATAATTGTTTTTGTATAAATTTTTAACAACTTTCTCCTTCTCTGCGAGCCAGTTTCCAGATAAAGGAAGCTAAACGGCTTAATTACGAACTTCGTCATTGCTGTATAGGTTTAGTAATTCGGTAACAAAATAGGATTTGTCCTACAATTCGTTTTGATAAATTTTTTATCGCTTTGGGGCGAAAAAAATTTATCAAAAGTTTCTGCTGATTCATTGTTCTTCTTTTCT
>JACDBU010000073.1 GCA_013694745.1 Chitinophagaceae bacterium | reverse complement strand
ATCCTGTGGCAATCAAATAATCCTGGCGTACCCGGAGAGATCCCAACGTTACATTTCCTTTTATTATCTCACCCGTTCTGGGATCCGTTACGGCATAACCAAACGACCAGCCGCGCGTGGAACGGTGCACCCAGTTTATCATGTTGTAACGCAGATCCATTGGGTCTGCACTATCTGGTAATATCTTTACCTGGAATGCATTTTTATAACCTGCAGCTTCAAAAGCCTGGTTCCACCATCCTGCGCCTTCCAGTAATGCGCTCCTGATAGGTTCAGGTGTGCCGTTATCCAGGTAATAAATGATCGGTTTAACGGCTTCACTCATCAAGGCACCCGGATCTTTTTTTTGCAACCGGTGACGAATGATAAAATATTTTTCGATCGGTTCTGTAACCGGTGTGGCATAATCAAAATAGGTAAGTGGGATGAACGGACAGCGTGCATCATACAACCTCGGTTTATAATTATCATCAGGCAATTGTACAAAGGAATGATGCATTCGCAAGGTTATTGCATCTGCAGTAGGGGATACAGATGAAACGTAATTGCCTGGCTGGCCATCTGTATTAACAAGGGTTATGGTAGATTCAAATTCTGTGTTCAATGGAAAATTTTTTGTCCGGGGCAGATACAACGCACTGCGTGATGCATCAATACTATAGCTTCCCTGTTTTGCATTTTTTAATGTAGACGCAGCTTTCATTGCATCTCTTAATAAAAAACCGGTGGCATCTATTAAGATACTTGTATTGCTTTCTGCTTCCACAGTAAACCCCCAGAGGATCGATTGTGGAAATGATTGCTCTACTGCTCTTTTTTCTGTAGCACTGTTTGTTACCGCCCTGTAATGCTGGTTGGGTTCAACTAAAAAAATTTTATTTCCCGTCCGGCTAAATTTTACCACATACGTATTTCCCAGGATCCCCCTGTCTAAACCAACGTCATTTGAACCAAGTCCTGCGGGAAGTGAAGTCTGGTAAATAAACTGAGAATCCAAATGATCTACCTGGATAAATAATTTACCCGATTTGTCATCCCAGAAGAAATTAAAAAAGCCTTTATAGCTTGCCAGGTTTTTTGTTTTCTCAGCAATTGATGGCAATTGTGAATGGCTGAAAAAAGGGAATAAAATAAATAAATAAAGAAAATGTTTCATGAATATTTATTTAGCCATGCAGTAAGACTGAATTATTTTTTTGCTTCAAATAACGTCCACGGGTATGCGAGCATATTATTTAGAAATTTTGATTGCCATGCATATTCCGGGTGTAGTTTGTAAAAAGTTGCACCTGTAAAATTCTGCCCGCATGGATGCCCCATGTGCGCCCAGAATTTCATATCTTTTGCAAGATCAGTCGTGGTTACTTTTCCCTGCACAGCACCCATCGGGTAATAGGCAGGCAGATCCCATTCTGCGCAGCCATTTTTATCTTCATCGATATGTCCGCAGATAACACATTTGTTATTTGCGATAGTGTTATGATAGGCATCAAAATGATCCGCTTCAATTTGCTTCCCGGCTTCAACATCAATATTACCCTTCAGATCATTCACCAGTTTCTCCATTCTCAGTTTACGTGCATTTGGTGATGATGTTTTGTCTTCTGTTTTAAAAGTTGTTTCATCAGCAATTAATTTAGGATCACTGGGGAAATTAGACCCTATCATTGCCGTATCTTTTGATCGCCATACCCTGTTATCTTTTAAGCCTAGTTCAAGCTTTGCCACTTCATTCGTTTTTGTATCACCAATAAGCCAGTCATTAGCATAGCCGCCATTGTTACCTGTTGTGAATATTTTTATTACGTCATCAATGCTGTTGCCATATTGAGCAGATTTCCTGGCCCGGTTAAATTCCGGTATACCGGTTGTATCAAAACCTTTGAACCCTGTGATCGTTGTTTCTGTTATGAGCATTCCATTTGAAGTAATAACAAAATCATCACCGCTATGGATAAAGCCCGGCATACAATCCATCAACATATGATTGCCCTTTTGCGGGATAATATCTGCAATAACATTCCAGTGCTGGCCTACAATATATTCTGTCCAGTTATTATGACCCATAACGATCTTTCCATCTTTTGTATAACTGCCTGTTGCTATGAAAGCACTGCAATTACCCGGTGCCTTATTATCGCCGCTTCCTGCTTTTTCTTTATTCATCAGTTGCGGAACATAATAAAATACAAGTTCTTCCATAGCATTTAATGCAGTAATGTCAAGACTGTCGTAATTTTTTTGTTTGCTGTGCAAGCCTTCCGCAATACCATTTATTTCATCTTTATACTCCCTGTCAAGTTTGTTCCAGAGAAAATTTTGAGCACATTGGCGATAGAACTGCCAGTTTTTTTTTGTTTCATGTTCAAGAAAATAACTTAGCATTTGAAGCGTGGTATCTATTTCGTCAGATAGTAAATTACCATGCTGGTAACCAATATCGGAGGGAGAACCTTCCAAATGAATATATATCCATCCATTCTTATTTTCACGTGAAGCTTTTGCCAGTCGATTGCCTTGAATGGGTGAGCTTTCTTCTTTTACTGACTGGCAGGAAATTAAAACTGACAGCAAAAGAATGATAGACAGTTGGCTCTTTGATTTCATGAGAAATCTATTTTGGTAGGTGTAAATATAAACCATAAAACGAATAATTATACGCAGAAAATTTATCTGTGTTAGCATAGAAAATTAAATGTGCAAAATAAAAAAGCCGCATATCATAAAGCTATGCGGCATTATACTGGATTTGAATTTTAGTTTTTTGAAGGCTTTTTTTATTTCCGTGGTTTCGCTTTTTTAGTGATGGGAGATTTCCGCGGGGCAGATTTCGATGTCGCTTTTTTTGGAACTTTTGCGCCTTTCTTCCTGGCTTCTGAAAGGCCTATGGCAATTGCCTGTTTTTTATCAGTTACTTTATTGCCGCTCCTGCCGCTTTTTAATTTGCCCTCATGCATTTCATGCAAGGCTCTTTCAACCTTATCCGAAGAAGATTTTGAATACTTTGCCATAAAATAAAATTAAAGGTTAAGTAAAAAAATATCATTTTTTATTTGCTATTCCTGTGCCAGATTTTATATGCCAGGAACGATATCAAGTTCTTCAATTTCCTTTCGGTAAGCGGCAGGCAAAATGAGATACTTTACTATTTTATCAAATTTTATTCTCCTGCTTAATTTATAAAAACTAAGAAGAGGAGTAAGAAGTGAAAAATTACGCAGATGCAATAATTTTTTTACACTTTCCGGAACAACCAATATCTGCCCCTCCACTAAAATCTTAAACCTGAAAAATCCTAAATGCTTTTTATATTGTTTAAAAAGATCGATTGTTAAATCACTCTTTACAAGATCCTGTTGCAAATGTTGTGAACGACTTAGCTGCCATTCGCTAAAATTTACAGGTAGCTCTTTCAAACCCATCCTGTTACCTAACCGCATAAATACATTATACAATTCTTCTTTTTCTGAACAAGTAAGTTTTCTTTCCATCAGTTCAAAGGAAGCCAGAGAATAATGTATAAGCATGAAGAGCACATCGCGGTAAGCCCAGTCAGGAATTTTCGCATTACGGTTTTTTTCAACAGCAGAATGTATGGAGGTAATTTTATCGATCGCTTTTAAAGCGGCTTGCTCTTCAGAAAAAACTATTTGCCTAGCATAAGTAACCGTCGAAAACAATCGTCCTAAAGGATCTGCCGGAAGGCGACCGGTATAATAAAGCCAGTCGACCGCCTTGTTCAGGGCAAATTCTGCTGCGGCTCCGGCAAAAATAAAAAGTACTGTATCACCTTTACTCCAGATCTCTCTTACTATCGAATCCTTTTTCACAAAATATTCCATTCATAAATATACATTAAGGAATGTGTGATGAGATTTTAAGAGTAAAAAGTAAAGGGTAAAACATATTTCGCACCTGTAAAAATGAATTCTTTAAGAAAATTTTGCTTCAAAGCACACACAAAAATGAAAAGCTGATAATTTAAAAAAATATATTTAGAAAAAAACCGTTTTAGAAAAATAATTGCAAAAGATGAAATATGTTATCAACTTTACTATATTAAATTGATATATAAAACATTGATATGTAACAATATTGTAAAAACATATCACATTTATGCCTTTTTTAACTTTTTGGCCTGATAAATGTAATTGTCTCTAAATCATATGTATTTACCACAAAACCTCTAACATGAAAAATTTATTACTTCTTTTATTATTTATTCCTTTTGCCACCTTTGCCCAGGTACATATTGGCACCGGCGCTGGTTATTCAACTGATGACAAGGCGCTGGCTAAATTAAATGTAGGCTACCAGTTAAGCCAGGTAAATGTTGATGCAGAGTTACGCACAACCTCAGGTCATAATTATTATGGTGCTAAAATTGGCTTCAACATTGTTAGCGCTGCTCAGGAAGAAATTAGTGGCTTTTCGATAATTCCATCTGTCGGATATTTTTACCAGAAAGTAAATATAATCCCGTCGCCAGTTCCCGGAAAGATCGTTACCAAAAAAAGTGAAAGTTCTGATCAATATAATTTTGCATATTCCATTAAAGGCATGAAGCAAATAAGTAACGACGGGGCATTATTTTTAGAAGGTATGTATATAAATAAAATTGTGCAGGTTACTTTCGGGATACAATTCCGCTTTGGTAACTTCTATTAAAAAGACTTTGCACCTACCAAAAGATTACTCTTTTGTGTTATTTTTTATATATCCGTCAAATGATATTGGATCGCGGTTATTGCTTGTAACCTGCAAAGAAGATTCTCCATTAGTAAACACTGTCAAAAGTAATTCCCTGGTATTAAATTGATCCTGGGGTTTAATCGAGATACGCCAGGTGTTCTTCCTGCCTTGGGTTACATTATATTTTAGCCTGGTTGATGTAAAATCAATTCCTGATTCGGCTGTTGTAACAGGAGCAGTGTAAGCCCTTCCGATAAAAGGCAGATAGCAAATAACTGAATCTTTAAAAACCTGCATTGAATAGTAAGCATTCAAAGGCCGGCTTAAACCTCTCAATGGTGACACCGAACGCGCTATAAAAGTAAAGTTCCCGGATTCAATCTCGTGTTTTATTGTAAGGGCTTTCGCAGCTTCTTTATCACTTTTAGCATTCTGGCCATTTGCATTTTGCAAAACACCGGTAACAACTGAAGCAATAATTATGAATTTCCAAAATGATTTTTTCATTTTTTGTTTTTTACGGGTACGCATTTATAATCATAACTACCCTGTGAGTAAACAGAAATAAATATGCCACACTCTCATCTTTACAATTTTTAGCATTTATTTCAGAGATCGTCAAAATTAATTTTCTAAAAACTTTTATAAAAATTCCGGCATCTTTGAAAAAATGTTTTCAAATGGCATCTAACCGAAAGGCAGCGATGGGCTTTATATTTTTAACCTTATTGGTTGATGTAACCGGTCTTGGTTTAATCATACCTGTTCTTCCTAAATTGATTGAAGAGCTCGTGCACGGAGACATTAGCACAGCAGCCAAATACGGAGGGTGGCTTACGTTTGCTTATGCTATCATGCAATTTTTATTTGCGCCCGTTTTGGGCAACCTGAGTGATAAATATGGACGACGTCCTGTTCTTTTATTTTCGTTATTTGGATTTGGTATGGATTACATATTCTTATCTTTTGCACCTACTATAATATGGCTTTTTGTTGGAAGAATAATCGCCGGAATTACCGGGGCAAGTTTCACAACTGCTACGGCCTATATTGCTGACATCAGTGCCCCGGCAGATCGCGCCAAAAATTTTGGAATGGTAGGCGCTGCATTTGGAATTGGTTTTATTGTGGGCCCAGTTATAGGAGGGTTGCTGGGTCAATATGGTGCAAGGGTTCCATTTTATTTTGCTGCATGTTTAACCCTTTTAAACTGGCTCTATGGTTATTTTGTTTTGCCGGAATCATTGCCAATAGAGAACCGGCGATCGTTTGAATGGAAAAGGGCAAATCCTTTTGGCGCTTTCAGGCAATTGAAAAAATATCCTGCCGTGGGGGCACTTGCCATCTCCTTTTTTTTGGTTTATATGGCAGCACAGGCCGTGCAAAGCACATGGGCATTTTTTAATATTGAGAAATTTAAATGGAGTGAAAAAATAGTGGGCTTATCATTAGGTGCCGTTGGCTTATTGGTTGGCCTTGTACAGGGATTATTGATAAGATATATTAACCCTAAGATCGGGAATGAAAAAAGCATTTATATAGGATTTGGTTTGTATGCAATCGGTTTGATATTATTTGCATTCGCCAGCCAAGGGTGGATGATGTTTGTATTTTTAGTTCCATATTGCCTGGGAGGAATTTCCGGGCCGGCATTGCAATCTATAATAACCGGTCATGTACCTTCTAATGAGCAGGGAGAATTACAAGGGGCTTTAACAAGTCTTATCAGTGCAACATCCATATTGAGCCCCGTGATTATGACCAGCCTGTTCTCTTATTACACTAGTGCCGGTACTTCAGTATATTTTCCGGGTGCGCCTTTTTTGCTTGGATCATTTTTGATGTTCGCAGCCGGAATTCTGGCTTACCGTGTTTTGAGTAAGGAAAAAGCTTCGGGATTAACGGTTCAGTAGTTTTACTCTTACTAAATAAGTACTTTACATTATGAGCACTGTTAGCATCAATGAGATCAAGAAAGAACTGGTTAATTTATCTCACGCGCAATTATCAAATGTATGTTTGCTGCTGGCCAAATATAAAAAAGATAACAAAGAGTTACTCGCATACATTCTATTTCAATCTGATGATCGTGCCGGGTATATTGAAAGGGTTAAAAGGGAGACTGATGAAAAATTCAAAAACATAAATTCCTCTAATTTATATTTTGCAAAAAAAAGTATAAGGAAAATTTTACGGGACCTGAATAAACACATCCGCTATACATCATCAAAGGAAACCGAGGTGGAATTACTGATGTACTTTTGCCAGGAATTAAAAAATTCCGGTATTCCCATTCATAAAAGTGTTGCATTGAATAATTTATATAAATCACAAATTAAAAAAATCGAAAAAACTATCGCTTTGTTTCATGAAGATCTTCAGCATGATTATTCAAAGATCATGGAGACCTTATAAATTGTAGCAACATAACTTGCAACCAGCAACAGGCAATACACAATACACAATAGGCAATAGGCAATAGTAACTCCCGGCGGATGTAACTTTTGAAAAGTTTTGAACTTTACAAAAGTTATTTCACAGAAACTCGTAACCCGTAACACGTAACGCTGCAATGAAATGCAGCAGCTGGATAAATTTCATATCTACCATTTATAAAATAAAATTTCTTTGCCATGAGTTTATTTTTATCTTTCTTCTTAAATATATAAATATGAATAAATGGATAGTATGCATTACACTTTGCGGCTTAATTTTACAGGCGCAATCTCAATCACTATATGTACCACGGGATGTTAAAAAAGCTTTTAATAATGGTACCCGTTCGGCGGATGGCAGGCCCGGAAAAAAATACTGGCAAAATTCTGCTATTTATAATATTTCTATAACTGCGTTGCCACCCGACCGGAATATAAAAGGAACAGAACAAATTTCTTACACAAATAATAGTCCGGATACACTGCGAAACTTTGTTATAAAGCTCATTCAGAATATCCACAAGCCTGGTGTTACCCGCTTCTCAAATGCCCACGATGACTATTTAACAGACGGGGTTCATATAGACCAGGTAAAAGAGAATGGCCAGGTGAGGAATGTGTCACCTGCACAATATCGCGGCACAAACATGGGGTTGCGGTTAACAAAGCCACTGTTTCCTCATGAAACACTGCAGCTCGCATTCGACTGGCATTTCCAGATCTCACTAGAAAGCGGGAGGGAAGGTATGATCGATTCCACAACTTATTTCCTGGCTTATTTTTATCCACGTGTTGCAGTGTATGATGATTACAATGGATGGGACGACCTTGATCACAATGATGCCCTTGAATTTTATAATGACTTTAATGATTATATATTAAATGTAAAAGTGCCAAAAAATTATATTGTATGGGC
>JACDBU010000070.1 GCA_013694745.1 Chitinophagaceae bacterium | reverse complement strand
GCTTACAGATGGTATTGGGATTTTGGAGATGGTAATTTTGGAAATACAAAAAATCCAAAACATAAATATGCAACAGCCGGAACTTTTAATGTAAGATATTTCGTGATCACCGATGTTGGGTGTTTCAGCGATACAGTTATAAAGCCACTAACCGTTACCATTGTTCCTAATGCTAAATTCACTGTTTCGCTTCCTTCATGCGTTGGAAAGCCGGTAATTTTTTCTGACCTCTCAAATGCATTTGCGCCGGGATCTCTTTTAAAATGGTATTGGGATTATGGCGATGGAAAAAAAGATACACTCAATAATAATAGTAACCGGTCACATGTATATGCAGTAACCGGTAATTATAACGCATCTTTAAAAGTTGAAACGAATAGTGGCTGCCAGAGCGCATTATACGTGGTTCCTGTTTCAATTCATCCCATCCCGGTAGTTAATTTTAGCCTGCCACAGGTTTGTTTACCTGCAGGTACTGCCCAATTTTTTGATTCCAGTAAAATTGCAGATGGCAGTGAAAGCCTGTTTAAATATTTATGGAATTTTGGAGATGCCCCATCCGGTGCGTTAAATACGGGTGTTGTTAAAAACCCGGTACATCAATATAATAACAGTGGCCCCTTTACCATACAATTACAGGTAACTTCTAAAGATGGCTGTGTAGCTGATACAACAAAATTACTTACCACTATCTACCCTGCATCCACTGCCAATTTTGCGGTAACACCGGGTAACTGCCTGGGTGATGTTACTGTGTTTACTGACCAGGCTAGCGGTAACGGGTACCCTATAATAAACTGGTTTTGGGATTTCGGTGATGGCCTCACATCGACAGCTCAAAATCCTACGCATAACTATTTAACGGCCAATACTTACCAGGTAAAGCACACCATAAAAACTATTAAGGGATGCGTTTCTGATACCATTATCAAACAAGTGGTTATCGATCCACTGCCGGCAGCCGGTTTCAATTCCACTTCGCCAGCCTGCGATTCAAAGGATGTTACTTTTACAAATACGTCTATTGCCAATGCAGGGAATATAATATTATGGAACTGGAACCTGGGTGATGGCACTATTCTTTCCTTAAATAATGGTGCAACATTTACACATCTTTATACCACAACCGGATCCTATACTGTAACCCTGTCTGTTGTAACAGATCGCGGATGTAAAAGCAGCCTGCTTAGCAAACAGGTATTGATACATAAACTGCCGGTTGCTAATTTTATCTTACCAGAAATATGTCTTAATGATGCATTTGCACAATTTCTTGATTCAAGTTATATAGGGGATGGCACAGATAGTTCCTTTACGTATCTCTGGAATTTTGGTGATCCGGGTTCAGGTGCTTTAAATACTTCATCTGTTAAACATCCAAAACATAAATACAATGCGGTAGGAAACTATAATATCTCCCTGTCTGTTACCAGTAATAACGGATGCACCACAACGGTCACCAAATCATTTACAGTTAATGGTTCCATACCAGTTGCAAATTTTATTGTACAGAATCCCGGAAGTTTATGCAGTAATACTGATGTAAGCATCCAAAATATTTCGTCGGTGAATTTTGGAAATGTTACCAGGCTGGAAATTTTCTGGGACTTTTCAAACAATCCTGCACAAACAGATATCGATGAAAATCCCACACCAAATAAAATTTATAGTCATCTTTATTCAAACTTTCAATCACCACTAACCAAATCATTCCAGGTAAAAATGCGTTCTTTCTCCGGTGGAACATGCGTAAATGAAATAATAAAAACAGTAACCATTAATGCCACACCAAAAGTGCAGTTCGCGCCGGTTCCGGATGCCTGTTTAAATGTTGCCCCTTACCTCATAAACCAGGCAAGCGAAACGGGCGGAGTGAGCGGAAATGGGGTGTTTAGCGGACCAGGCATTGTTGCTTCTGGTTTTTTTGATCCTAAAGTTGCAGGTGTAGGATCGCATATAATACGGTATACATTTACATCCAATAAAGGATGTGTTGATTTTAAAGAACAAACCATAAATGTTTTGCAACCACCCGATGCTAAATTTGATTTTGTATCCCCGGCATGTGAAAATAAAGCAGTAACATTTAATGATCTTTCTTCAGCAACGATTGGATCACTAAAAACATGGAGCTGGGATTTTGGTGATGGCTCTCCGGTTGTTGTGAGAAATTCCGGTGCTGCCTTCACACATACTTTCACCAATGCTGCTGTATATAATGTGAAATTAACGGTAACCGATAATACCGGTTGCAACAGTACTGCCTTTGTAAAAACAGTAACCATAAATTCATTACCAGTTGTAGATTTTTCTTTGCCCAAAATTTGCCTGCCAAATGCAGCTGCGCAGTTTAAAGATCTTTCTTCAATCAGTGATGGAACAGCAACACAGTTTACTTACAACTGGGATTTTGGCGATCTCAATTCGGGTGCATCCAACAACACTTCCACACAAAAAAATCCCACGCATGTTTATACTGCGTTGGGGCCATACAATGTAACATTAGCGGTTACTTCTGCTGCTGGCTGTACTTCTCTTTCCACAAAATCTTACAATGATATTCATCCGCAGCCACAGGCAAAATTTACCAGCAACACATCTGAAATTTGCGAAGGTGGTTCCATAACATTTACAGATCAAAGTACGGGCGCTGATGGAACACTCCAATCGTGGTTATGGAATTTTGGTGATGGATCCAGTTCGTCACTACAAAACCCTCCGCCTCATGTTTTTGTTTCTGCTGCAACAATCAATGTACAACTTACGGCTACAAATAGTAATGGTTGCATGAGTAACGTTTATTCATATCCGGTTATCATTGATGTTATTCCATCAGTAAATGCAGGCCCCGACAGGAATGTACTTGAAGGCGGATCAATAATATTATCGCCAACCGTTACCGGAAATAATCTTCAATATTTGTGGACACCCAATCAGTATTTGAATAATAACACTATTAAAAACCCGGTTGTTTCCGGCGTGGAAGATAAAATTTATACATTGCTTGCAACTTCAAGAGGTGGATGTTCCGCCAGTGACCAGGTATTTGTAAAGGTTTTAAAATTTCCAACAATACCTAATACGTTTACACCAAACAATGATGGGATAAATGATACATGGATAATACAATATTTAGAAACCTATCCTGATAACCGGGTGCAGGTTTTTAACCGGTACGGGCAATTGGTTTTTGAGAGCAGGGGATACGCGAAACCGTGGGATGGAACCATGAACGGGAAACCTTTACCGTTCGGTACTTATTATTACATAATAGAGCCAGCCAACGGGCGTAAGCCAATAACTGGTTACGTTACCATTATAAAATGATTTTAAATGAAATCTTTTTTGTTTATTTTTTTTATTGGATTCGGAATAAAAAGCATTGCACAGCAAAAACCTTACTATACACAATACATTATCAACAATTATATACTTAACCCAGCATTAACGGGGATAGAAAATTATACCGACGTAAAATTAAGTTACCGGAATCAATGGGCGGGTATCCAGGGCGCACCGGTTACGGCATACCTTTCAGTGCAGAGCCCTATCGGTAAAAAAGATTACAGAACAACAGCAACTTCTTTCGAAGTACCGGGGGAAAATCCACGGGGAAAATCTTTCGTGGATAATTACACTGCCGCCGAACCACATCATGGTGTTGGCCTGATAATTATGAATGATAAAACAGGATACATAAACCGGTTCTCTGCTTATGCTACCTATGCCTACCATAAAGGAATAAGTTCAAGAACAACTTTAGCCGCCGGTTTTTTGGGGGGAATATCAAATGTTAGTCTCGACAGGAGCAAAATAGTTTGGGGCAATTTAGATCCCAATGATCCGGCCATCGGCATTGACAATGGCGAAATTAAAAAAGTTAAACCCGAAATAGGCGCAGGATTATGGCTGTATTCAGCTGATTATTTTGCAGGATTATCGGTTTTAAATATCATACCAGGCAAAGCACATTTTGTTACTGATAAAATCTATGGTGATTATTTTGCTCCGCAGTTTATTGCAACCGCAGGCTACCGTTTTTTTCTGAGTGATGATGTTACTGCCTTACCCTCCCTCATGTTTCAGTTTGTAAAACCCTTTCCCGTACAAGTGCATTTAAATGTAAAAGTGCAATACCTTGATAAACTTTGGGTAGGGGCTAGTTACCGCTACAGTGACGAGTTTGGAGGTTTTGCGGCTATGGCTGGCCTCAATGTTTCAAATACTTTTAACCTTGGATATGCTTATGATGTTTCCACAACATCCAGGCTAAGAACCTATACAAAAAACACGCATGAAATTATCCTGGGATTTTTGCTAAATAATAAATACGGGGATAGTTGCCCCAGGAATGTTTGGTAATAATTTTTTTAATCACCTATCTCTATTCGCAGCTTATCATTATTGAAACCTACGGCAATTTTTTTGGGAGTTCCGTGGTAATCATTTAATTCATTCAGGTCAGTCTTTTTACCATCGATGATAATAACGGTTTGCCGTATGTTATTTCTCACTTTTGGCGAAACAGGTATTTGGCAGGGAGAAATATTTTTGGGCGCCTTTTCATTATCATCAACTGAGAAGTTTATAGAAAATGCTCCGGGTTGTTTTTTATGTCTTTTTGTTACTGGAGCTTCGTTGTTTACTATTTCATCATTTTCAGGCGATTGGTTAAAATAATATTGCATGCCATTATTTTGTGTCTTAACAAAATTGGTTTTTTTTGAAAATGAATCAACAAACCTTTTAATGGCAAGTGGTTGTATCCTGCGTTGCATTGTTGAATTCAATTCTTTTAACCTTGATGCATTCTCCAGCAAAATTTTTTGCACCAATTCTTTTTTCTCCCTGTCAGATGCGGCAGCATGCAATTTCACTTTATTCAAACTTTCATTTAAAACCATTCCTAATTTATTCAACCCATTTTCTGCTAATGAAATATTTGCTTTTGCAATTTCATTTTTAATTTTACTGAAATCTATTTCGCTTAATACCTGGTTGAAGAATTTTTTATCAAAAAATACTGCATTGTTATTTGCCGTAAAATTATTTCCCTGCGGGAAGTTCATTGCCATATTATTGTCCTGGTTCCATCCTGCGTTTGCAACATTCTTATCATCCCAGGATTGATTATTTTCATCCTTTGTAATAAGCTCTTCAGGCTTTTCTATATTGGGATCAGGCGTAGTTTTTACAAATACCTTTTCATTCTTTTTGTGCGTGTTAACCAGTGCTTTTTGAACAAGCAATATTTCTTTATTTTTTGTTGCTCCGGTTTTTTCTGCCTTTGCAGTTATTATGTTTTTGGCTGGTGCCGTTATAGTTACATTATTTTTATCAGTCTTTTTTTGCGGCGAGAGCCAGGCAATTGAACTTATGATTCCGGTTAAAAATATCAAGGCTAAAAGTTTTTGACCATAGTTGAGATTTTTCTGGTTTTCTTTTACTTCCATTATTCTTTTTATCCGGTGCAGCAATTGTTTTTTCCCGGATGTTGCTGATAGCGCCAAACTCATATTCATATACCGAGATTGCTCAAGTGAAAGAAGTGCCGAAGCATAGGAGTGTGGGTCGTACCGGTACTGAATTACAAAATCATCACAACAATTTTCACGCTCCTTTTTAGCTACTTTACTAAGCAACACAACAAATGGGTTGAAGAACAAAACTGTTTCGCATACAGATATGAACAAATTCAGTAGATAATCATTGCGTTTTATATGTGACAATTCATGCAGTATTATCGCCTCCAGTTGTTCTGTTGTAAGCTGGTTAACCGATGCAAGTGGAATTAATATTATTGGTTTAAAAAAACCGATTGTGGAAGGCACATCAATATATTTTGAGAACCACAATTTTATATTTTTTGTGAGCCCGATATTTTGTACAACTTTATTGGTAAAGGTTATCCAGTATGCGGGGGGCTTTATCAATCCATTGTTCCTCACGTATAAAGTATTACGGAATGAATTGAAAAACCGTATTGATAAAACAATTAAAAGGAGCAAATACGCAACTGACAAATAGGGCAGGGAAGCTATAATTCTTGTAAGTAAAATCTGCCACACAGGTGATACTGCAGCAACGGGTGCAATATAATTTTGAACTTCACCGGTATTGAAAGTGGTTGCTGTATTTAAGGAATAGAATTTTAAAATAAAGGTTATTAAAAACCAACTGAATAACAGGAACATGGAAACCGTGCTTACAACATTTTTAAAATTTGCAGTGGCCGATTTATATGAAACCGTTATCAATTGGAATAAAGCCCATATAAGTACGCCCTGCCACAGGCTGTTTGCAATGGCCCATCCGAGCGATTGCAAAAAAGCGGAATGTTGTAATGCATTCAGATCCATAAAACTATTTTTTCAGGTTGTCGAGATACTTTTGTATTTCATTCAGTTCATCCCGGGAAGCTTTTTGATTTCCCAATGCCTGTAAAACAAGTTGGGCAGATGATCCTGCAAACAATGTATTGATCATCTTATCCAAAAATTGTTTTTGTGTTTTTTGCCGGCTTACCGCTGCTTCATAAATATGGGTTTTATTACTATCGTCCCTTGTTACAAGGCCTTTCTCAAACATTATTTGTAACAATTTGAGGGAAGTAGTATAACCCGAATCTTTTGTTTTGGAAAGCTCTTCATGAACCTCGCGTACAGTAGCTGTGCCTTTGTTCCACAGGATCTGTAAGATTTCCAGTTCACTCTCTGTGGGTTTTAATATTTTCATATTTGTCATAAATACGATTTTGTTCGTAGAGCTAAAATACGACTTTGTTCGTAACGTAAAAATAATTTTTTAAAAATATTTTTGCTTACCGCTTAAAAAAAACTCCGGAAAAAATTCCGGAGTTAAATAATATTGATCAGGGAGGAGTTTATTTATGTATTTCTTTAACCTGGAAGTCACCTTTATTATAAAAATAATCTTTGTACTGTGCATTTATTGCATCCACCTGCCTTACGCCATTAATGAATAACCTGTTATTTTTTACAGCAAGTGTATAAGTGTCTGTCTGTATAATACCATCATTTATTAAAACCTGTTCAAGGTTGCTGATATCCTTATCTGTCCAGTTGCCCACTGGTGCCGGTTTGGCGGGTAGTACAGCAGTGCCGGCAGTTCTTGTTTCATAGCTGGAATCACCATTCATCAATACAAGGTTATGCATCTTATCATTCCTGTTATTAATAATTTTATCATGATGTATCTTGGCGAGGGTAGGAGCAATAACGAGTGAAACAATGCTCATCAGCTTTATTAAAATATTCATGGAAGGTCCGGAGGTATCTTTAAATGGATCACCAACGGTATCTCCTGTAACTGAAGCCTTGTGCGGCTCGGAGCCTTTGTAGTAAGTTTCACCATTTATGACAGCGCCCTTTTCAAATGATTTTTTTGCATTATCCCAGGCACCGCCGGCATTGTTTTGAAACATACCCATCAATACACCACTAACGGTTGCGCCGGCCAAAAATCCTCCCAGCACTTCTGGTCCAAATATAAATCCAATGAGTAATGGTGTAAGCAATGCGATCGCTCCGGGCAACATCATTTTTTTGATGGAAGCATCCGTAGAAATTGCAACACATTTATCGTATTCTGGTTTACCAGTACCTTCCATTATACCGGGGATGGTTCTAAACTGGCGGCGCACTTCTTCAACCATTGCCATCGCAGCTTCACCAACAGCACGTATTGCAAGCGAAGAAAAAATGAACGGGATCATTGCGCCAACAAATAAGCCAGCCAATACATCTGCACGGTAAATATCAATACCATCAATATGGGCAATACCAACAAACGCTGCAAACAAAGCAAGCGCAGTTAATGCAGCCGAAGCAATGGCAAAACCCTTACCAGTTGCGGCTGTTGTATTACCAACTGCATCCAGTATATCAGTTTTTTCGCGAACATCTTTTGGCAATTCACTCATCTCGGCAATGCCTCCGGCATTGTCTGCTATGGGGCCAAATGCATCGATAGCAAGTTGCATTGCAGTAGTAGCCATCATACCGGCAGCGGCAATTCCAACACCATATAAACCAGCACACCAGTACGAACCATATATTCCAGCCGCTAAAACAAGAACGGGCAACATGGTGCTTTCCATTCCTACTGCAAGTCCGCCTATAATATTAGTAGCATGACCTGTTGAAGATTGCCGGATTATACTCATTACCGGGCGCTTTCCCATGGCCGTATAATATTCTGTAATCAAGCTCATAATTGTGCCCACAGCCAAACCAACGGCTATCGCACCAAACACACCTTCCTTTGTAAAATGATGATTTCTTAAGATCATATCCGTATCAGGCAACAGCCAGTTCACTAAAAAATAAGAGGCAATTGCAGTTAATACAATGGATCCCCAGTTGCCCATATTTAAAGCCTTTTGAACAGCTGAAGTATTTAACGGAGCATTCTCCGCGATCTTCACAAAGAAAGTTCCTGCAATGGAAAATATTATTCCCATGGCTGCAATGAGCATAGGTAATAATATTGGTGCCAGTCCGCCAAACCTGTCAACAGAATATGTTTCTCTGCCCAATACCATTGTTGCCAGAACGGTTGCCACATAACTACCAAAAAGATCTGCTCCCATACCCGCAACATCTCCTACATTATCTCCCACGTTATCCGCAATGGTAGCGGGATTGCGCGGATCATCTTCCGGTATGCCTGCTTCAACTTTTCCAACAAGATCAGCACCCACGTCAGCAGCTTTTGTATAAATTCCACCGCCAACCCTTGCAAATAACGCAATACTTTCTGCACCCAATGAAAACCCTGTCAGTACTTCAATTGCTTTTTCAAGCGCTAACCTGTATTCATGCGTTCCCTGGGCATAACCCGAAACGAACGACATGTATAATATGATAAATAAACTGCCTAAACCTAAAACCGCTAAGCCTGCAACACCAAGCCCCATTACACTTCCGCCGGTAAATGAAACCTTCAATGCTTTCGATAAACTCGTCCTGGCTGCTTGTGCGGTTCTTACATTCGCTTTGGTGGCTATCTGCATACCAATAAATCCTGCTAAGGCACTAAAAAAAGCGCCTGCAATAAATGCCAGAGCGATGCTCCAGTGGCTGTTTTCATTGCTTACACCCATTATGCCTAACAGCAATGCACCGATCACCACGAAATAAGTAAGTATTTTATATTCGGCTTTTAAAAAAGCCATTGCACCTTCTGCTATATAGGTGCTTATCTCTTTCATACGCTCATTTCCAGCATCCTGTTTGGAAACCCATGCGTACTTAACAAAGGTGTAAAGCAATCCTACAACACCCATTACCGGAACTATAAAAAACAACTTATCCATATTGAGATACTTAAAAATTTGGTCGGCAAAAATAGTGTAAAAAGAGGTAAAAAACGGAATGTGGCGGAGAAAGAATTTGGGCAATCCCTCCGGGCCGGGCTTTACACTGCAAGTACGGCACAAAACCCTAACACAAATTCCTCACCGGGCTTTCCGTTACAATCCCTATTGCGGGGGATATAATGATCGAAAGGATGGGTTATCAACACCAGGAATTTGTAAAAAATTTTAACTGACCTCCCTGAATGCTTCTCCCAAACATTCTATTATATCACCTGCGATCATGGCTTCCTTCGAAAATTTATTGGCGGCTATATCACCTGCAGCACCATGTATGTAAACACCCAGCAGGCACGCATTACACGGGGAATATCCCTGGGCCAGTAAACCGGTTATGATTCCGGTTAAAACGTCACCGCTTCCTCCAGTTGCCATTCCTGCATTTCCTGTATTATTAAAATAGGTCATTTTATCCGGCGTTGCTATAATAGTATGGTGTCCTTTTAAAACAATATAAATACCATGCTCAAGGGATTTTTTTATGGCCAGCTTTAGCATTTCAAAATTGTTTTTTGTTTTGCCAAACAGCCTTTCAAATTCTTTTGGATGCGGGGTTATGATACTGTGCCTGGGTATTAGCGCCAGCAATTTTTTATTTTCCGAAATAAGCGTGAGCGCATCAGCATCCAGCATAAACGGACCAGAATATTTTTTTAAAAGTTTTGTGAGCCAGGGCTTGTTCGATGGGTACAGTCCTAAACCCGGGCCCACGCCAACCGAATCGTATAAAGTAAGATCTTCCCAATTTTCTATGTGTTTATTACCAGAAACGATACACATTGCTTCTGGTACGGCAACCTGCATGATCTCGTAACCCTGCCGGCAGGTTATACACGTAAGCTTGCCTGCACCGCTTCTTAAACAGGCTTTTGCAGCCATTGTTGCGGCACCCATCATGCCGTAACTGCCTGCTAACAAGCACGCATGACCGAAGTTTCCCTTATGACTGAAAGCATTTCTTGGTTTATAAATTTTTTTTATTTTTTTATGATCAGATAGTTCATAAAATGTGTTTTCATTTTCTTCAAATGTTTTATCAAGGCCGATATTGATAACGGTTATTTCTCCAAAGAATTCCTGGTTCTCGGGCATTAACAAAGCCAGTTTCAAACGCTGAAAGGTTAGTGTATAACGGGCACGTATAACCGTATTTTCAACGGAGCTCATATCGGCAAATAATCCACCTGGTACATCAAGAGAAATTACGGTGCTTTTACTTTTGTTGATATGTTCAATTATTTCTTTAACCAACCCCCCGGGTGGCCTGTTTAGCCCGGTGCCAAATAATGCCTCAATTATTACGTCACTGTTTTCCAAAGCAGCAAATTCATTCCCGCTTTCAATGTTATGAACAGGGGTTAAGGAACGTAACCTTTCAAGATTAATTGTAAAATCATTCGAAGCGGATACAGCGGAACCGGAAATGTATACATACACCCGGCAATTGTTATGGATCAGCATCCTGGCCAGGGCAAGCCCGTCACCGCCATTATTCCCGTTGCCACAAAAAATTTTAAATGTACGATCCCGGAAATTATTTTCTATGATCCAGTTAAAACAACCTGCAGCGGCGCGTTCCATAAGATCAATGGATTTTATATGTTCATGGGCAATTGTATACGCATCCCATTGCTTTAATTGTGTGGCAGAAAAGAGTTTCACTGCTGAATTTTTTATGAAGGTAGCTCTTATAGTGAATAGCGAGTTGCAAGTAGCGAGTGAACTTCCGTCATTGCGGGGAGGCACGACGAAGCAATCTAACATCAATAATAAATCTTGAATTTCTTTCCTTAAATCTTTCAGGGTTACTTTATTTTGCGGATACAGTAATATGAGATTGCTTCGTCGGCAGAATGTACTTTAATTTTGTGAGTATTTTATTGCCTCCTCGCAAAGACGGACGAGTGGCGATTGGCGAGTGTAAAAGAATAGGAAGATCGGAGTGAACGTCATTGCTGTAGAAGTCAGATAATTCGGTAACAGAATTTAACCTTTAAGGTAATAAATTTTGTTACGATGAAAGATAATCGCAAGGACACAACTATTTGGAGAAACTATATTGAGAAATATAGATTTCTGATAA
>JACDBU010000068.1 GCA_013694745.1 Chitinophagaceae bacterium | reverse complement strand
GTTCCGAAAAACATTTCCTGGTTGTTTTTTGTGCTGGCATGTTTACGGGCAATAAAATAAGCGAGCACGGTGATTGATTTCCCATGGTGCTTTGACAGATCAATAGCGCGAACGTATTTCGCAGGGTCATCGTCTACCATTGCAAAAGGATTCGATAAGGTAAATCCCAATATTTCCATTTCATCATATAAGTCGTCCAGGGGAAGATCCATCAGTTCGGGCAAATTGAATTCCACTGGCTTTTCTTCAAACAAAGGTTTTGACTGGTGCAGCAATGGCTGGTTCTTCTTTTGAAGGAAATTAGACTGCCACAATAAATGTTTTTTACTTTTCCCGGTAAACCGGAAAGCACCTACACTTACTAATGTGTTCAGTTGCTCCAGGCCGGTATTAGTACGCTCAATGAAATCCTGCAGGTGCAAGTAATTACCATTGCGTCTTCTTTCTTCCACTATGGTATCGATCAGTTTGTCCTGTAGCCCTTTCATATGAATGAACCCCGTAAAAACATCATTGTCATTGATATTTGTATTCAGATCACTTCTATTAATACAGGGGGGCTGAATATTACCGCCGATTTTTAGCAATTCCAGGAAATACAATTCGCGGGAATAGAAGCCGCCGAAATTGTTTATGACCGCCACCATGAATTCTTTGGGAAAATAGGTTTTCAGGTACAGGCTCATATAGCTCTCCACTGCATACGATGCTGAATGCGCCTTGCAGAAACTGTACCCGCCAAAACTTTCCATCTGCCGCCATATCTCCGCGGTCTGGTTTGCCGGGCGTTCCAATTTCAACGCGCTGGCGAAGAATTTTTCTTTGATTAACTGGAATTGGTTGTTGCTCCGGTATTTGCCGCTCATGGCTCTTCTTAGTATATCAGCGTTTCCTAAGCTTAAACCGCCATAATAGTGCGCAATCTTTATAACATCTTCCTGAAAAACCATCACGCCGAAAGTTTCTTCGAGATGTTCTTTAAACAGGGGATGTACATATTCCACTGTATCCTGGTGGTGATACCGGGAAATATATTCCCGCATCATGCCGCTTTGTGCGACGCCGGGCCTTATTATGGAACTCGCCGCAACCAGGGTAACATAATCATCGCATTTTAATTTTTTCAACAATTGCCGCATGGCCGGCGATTCAATGTAAAAACAGCCAATAGAATTGGCATCCCGGATCTGCCCTGCTACTTGTTTATCCTTTTTAAATTTCTCTACTTCATGTATGTCTATATCTACTTTTTTATTTTGCCGGATTAAGCGTAAAGATTCTTTTATATGCCCCAATCCCCGTTGGCTGAGTATATCAAGTTTGTTTAATCCTATGTCTTCTGCCGTGAACATATCCATCATTGCAGTGGGAAAACCTTTAGGTGGCATAAAAAGAGAAGCATATTGTAGAATGGGTTCTTCAGAAATCAGCATCCCACAGGGGTGCAAAGAGGCGTGTGAGGGAAATCCGTACATCAGTTTACCATATCGCAAAATCAGCCTTCCTATTTTATCCGTGGGTTGGTTGGTCTGTTGCAATAGTTTAATTTCTTCATCGGGCAAACCCAGTACTTTTCCCAACTGGCGGATAATAGCATCGTGTTTGAAGGTGGGAAAAGAACCCAATAGTGCTACCTTACTTTTTCCATAACGCTTAAAAATATAATCAATCACTTCGTCGCGGTCGGTCCAGGAGAAATCAATATCAAAATCCGGCGGACTGGTGCGTTCTGGGTTAAGAAAACGTTCAAAAAACAAATCGAGTTCTATCGGGTCAACGTCTGTGATCCGCATGCAATAAGCAACAATAGAATTGGCGCCACTACCACGGCCGATATAGTAAAATTGCCTGGATTGTGCATAGCGGATAATATCGTAATTGATTAAGAAATAAGAATTGAACCCCAAGTCATTGATGATGGTGCGTTCCTTTAATACCCGTTCTTCGGCTATTTTGTTGCGTTTACCATACCGTGCCACCATGCCATCCCTGGCCAGTTTCTCCAGCAATATCCGGTCATCTTTTTTTGTTTCTCCGTATGTTTTTTTTGTTTTGTCGGTACCAAAGTCCATTTGAATGGTACAGCTATCCATTAATTTATAAGTATTGGTAACAATAAAGGGGTAGGCGGCAAATTTGTACAGCAGTTCCGCAGGAGATAAAAAAGTTTCATCGGGCGAACATTGTTGTTCCCTTGTTAGCTTAGAAAGCAGGAGATTTTTATCAATACACCTCAGCAGCCGGTGCAGCGAGTAGTATATTTCATTTTGCACGGTCACTGGTTGCCGGATCACGAGCCTATCAACATACTTGGGTATATCCAGGCCGTAAAGCTTATTGATTTCTGTTGGTAACACCCCAATGCGCTCGTTCTCATTCAGGACGTCAGGAGCTTTTGCCCCGATGGGATAAATAACAAAACCATCCTCTAGATTTTCAAAAAAAACAGGGTTGTCAGCAGGCAATGGAAAATCTTCCTTTTCCATCAAGTGCCCAGACAAAAAACCATGCATCCATGTTAATCCTTTATTATTCCCTGCCAGTAGAATGTACAAAAGCTTATCTGCATTTCTAATTTCAACGCCGGTAATCGGTTTTATACCTGATGCCCTGCAAAGCTTTACAAATTCCCAGGTATCGCAGGTGGAATTAATATTGGTTAGTGCGAGTGCAGAGACGCCTTTGTCTACTGCGCATTCTACTAGTTCTTTGGTGGAGTAAGTACCGTAACAAAAGCTGTAATATGTCTTGCAATTGAGGTACATGGTAATGCAAGAATACTACAATATTTAGTATTACAGAACTAATTTTATTAGTATTGACAATGAACTGTTTCCACAATTAAAAACAATTGAGATTGTCATGTTTTGTAAGTTTGAACTTTAGGGCGATAGCAAAAATTAAAAAAGTAAAGCGGTAACTGGTTGGCTTATCCTATCTAAAAAAAAGCATCGTTTCTAAGCATACCATCTAAACGATGGTCTTATTTGATTTGTCATTCGTTACGACAGCATAGCAATATTGTGGTAAGTATGTTTCTATCAAATGTAGTTTAGTCAATCACGACCTTACCACAAACGGGGTGCTCACCGCTTTCTCTATTCCTAGGATACTGGCAAATCGTCGCAAATCTTCCTGGTCAGTTTCAATGAAAGGATTGTGTTGGAGCAGCTGAAACATGAACTTAATGCGGTCAGTGGTATACAAGTTGGATGCTCCGTAAGTCACCGAGCAACCCATTACATTACTGGTAGTTTTTTCCAGTTTTGTGGAAGCAACCCTTCGATATTATTGGTCGTGAACCGATGCATGTTTTCCAGTACATCC
>JACDBU010000047.1 GCA_013694745.1 Chitinophagaceae bacterium | reverse complement strand
CTAAAGGCTTACCCGATCGAAGCTGTTCTCCTGCTTCTTTGATGAATGCGTCAAAATCAAAATTTTCTTTTTCCATTGTGTGTCAATTTAATTAATTTTAAATTGACACACTTAATTAAGCAGACTCGACTAACGTTTTGATTCATTCTAATTTTTTCTACATAGATGATTGCTACTGCTTCTAAATCTAACCATCTTAACCTTGACCTTAACCTTAACCTTAACCTTAACCTCAACCTCAACCTCAACCTCAACCTTTCTTAAACCTTTAACATCTTTCCATCACACCCATGCACCACATCATCCACCTTTCAAAAGATAAAAAATTTAAAAATATACTTGAGAAGCAGGAACCATTTGTTTTGAGAATACGGAAAAATGTTTACCTGCAATTGTGTGCCTCGATAATAAGTCAGCAGTTGAGTACAAAAGTTGCTAAAGTAATTTATAAACGTTTCTTAGATCTCTTTGGGAAAAAAATCCCAACCCCACTTCAAATTTTAGAAATACCTGTTGAGACCTACAGGAGCATTGGTTTTTCCTATTCCAAAGCAGGATATCTGCACAACGTTTGTAAATTTTTTACTGATAATAATATCACTGATGCAAAGCTTCGTAAAATGAGCAACGACGAAGTAATTGAACTGCTCACACAAATAAAAGGTATTGGCCGTTGGACGGTTGAGATGATCTTAATGTTTACGCTAGGCCGTGAAGATGTATTTGCTGTTGATGATCTTGGCATTCAGCAGGCCATTACAAAATTGTATAATTTAGATGCCGGAGATAAAAAATTAATGAAAGAAAAAATGCTTGCGATCTCTGCAAAGTGGGCGCCCTACCGTACTTATGCATGCCGGTATTTGTGGGGGTGGAAAGATGAAAAAAAATGAAAATGAATTTTGTAAAGGCTTCAAAATATTTTCCTTCAAAATAATTATTTCCTTTTTATCAGCGGGTTATTTAATCCGTTAACCACATTATCAACCACGGCAAAATCTGATAATTTTGTAAATAATTGTGTAAGGGTTTTAAAACCGTATGTCCTGCAATCAAAGCTGGGATCAAGTTTCCGCAGGTTAAGTCCCATGGTTGACACGTATGCTTCATTGCTTTCGTTGGCGCTCATATCAAATGCTTTATTGATTAATCGCTTGTCCAGTTTTACCTTTTCTTTTTTCAGTATTTCTCTCTTTTCTGGTATCTCGGGTTTGGGCTCCAGGTTTTCTACGTGGGTAAATATTTCGCAGGACTTTACAAAAGCATTCGGAGTTTTTTCTTCGCCGATGCCCATTACAAAAATGCCGTCTTCCCTTATACGCTTTGCCAGCCCTGTATAATCACTGTCACTGCTAACAATACAAAATCCATCAACCAGGCCATCATGCAGTATATCCATCGCATCAATTATCAACGCGCTGTCAGTGGAATTTTTGCCGGTGGTGTAGGAAAATTTTTGGATAGGGTTAAATGCCATTTCATTCAACTGGGCTTTCCAACTGTTCATGTGTGGTGTTGTCCAGTCACCATATACTCTTCTTATGGTAACCTTACCATATTTCGAAGCTTCTTCCAAAACAAGGTTCAATAGTTTTGGCTGGGCATTATCTCCATCTACCAACAAGGCAATCTTATCCATAAATTTATTTTGATGTTACAAAGCTATGTTTTAATCCATGACAACAATTGCCGCGGTTAATCATAATAAGTCACGTTATGGTAGCCTGGTAAGGTTTCATAAAAAACCCTTTGCAAATGGCAAAGGGTAATTTACAATGTGAAATAAGTCTGGAATTATCTTACCAGTTTCAATTCGTTAATAATATTTTTTGCTCCACCAAGTTTATCAATACACCACAATACATAGCGTACATCTACATTAATGGTACGGTTAAGATCTTTATCAAATGCTATCTTATGACTTAATGCTTCATAGTTTCCGTCGAAAGCAAGTCCTATCAAATTACCATTTGCATCCATAACCGGCGAGCCGGAGTTGCCACCTGTTATGTCATTGGTTGTTATGAAACAGGTTACCAGGTCATTTTTTGTTTTATCCATGTACTGGCCAAAATCACGATTCTTCAGCATGTCTACTGCTTTTTGCGGAAGATCAAATTCATAATCTCCCGGAACGTATTTTTCAATAACCCCTTTTGAAGTAGTTGCATAATCATAATGCACTGCATCGCGGGGATTATAACTTTTTACATTACCAAAACTTACGCGCATGCTAAAATTTGCATCGGGGTACATTTTTTTAACTGCAGCAGGATTTTGTTCCATGATACCCTTCATGTACATACGGCCTAACTCATTGTTTTTACTAACAAAATCAGCATAGTTCTTTGCATATTTAAGATTGTAATTTTTAACAAATGCAGATGCATAGGCATAGGCCGGATCATTTTGCAGGGTTACAGCATCGGGTTTATCTATGAATGCTTTCCATTTTGCATCATCTAATATCATGGTGTTGGAAATAAGAGAAGATGCCCAGGTACGGTAAGTAGCCTCATCATTGAGGTTGCCAACATTTTTTATCTGGTCATAAAATCCAATAGGGTATTGGTTCTTATCAATATCATGATTATACATCATGGCGGTTGAAGCAATGATCTTTTCATCGCTTGGTATATCTTCCCCATCAATAAAATTCTTTCTTGCAATGTCGGCTGCGGCCAGTGCTTTTTTGAAATCTGCATCAGAAGTGCCGGATTTAGCCATTGCATTTTCCAGTTGCTGCAGGGAAGATGCATAGGCAATCAGTGGCGAACCCAATATTCCTTCAATTAAATATTGCCGCTGCTTTGCATAAGGTGTCCAGGCGGCGTAATTGGCTTCATAATCCCTGAAAATATTTTCATAGTCTGGTTTGCCCTTTGCCCAGGTCATAAAATCCCGTTCTGCCTTTTGCTTTGATTCGTATGTATGGTATTTTTCAAGTTGCTTTGTTTCTCCATCATAAAATTTCCAGTAATTGGCTACCCCTGCATAATATGATGCAAGCTTTAATTTTATTGCCGGGTCTTTTATCATCCGCTCATGCATATATTTTAATCGCACATCACGCAAATCAACAAGGGAAGGATTTTCAATGTCATTTTTCAATTTGATCCCGTAAGAAGTTTCATAACGGTTGGTTCCACCCGGATACCCGTATATCATTGCAAAATCTCCATCTTTAAATCCTTTGATAGAAACGGGTAAAGACCATTTGGGTTTTAAGGGAATATTTGCAGCACTGTAATCAGCTGGTTTACCATCTTTATCAGAGTACACCCTAAACACAGAAAAATCGCATGTATGCCGCGGCCACTCCCAGTTATCAGTATCCCCGCCAAATTTTCCAAAATCTTCGGGAGGTGCACCTACCAGTCTTACATCCCTGTACGTTTTGTATACATACATTATAAACTGATTGCCTTTGAACATGCTGTACACCTGGCCTCTTAAACCATTTGCAGCATCAGTTACTTTATCAGTTATTGATTTATAAACTTCAGCTGTTTTTTTTGTCCTGTCAGTCCAGTTCAGCCCTTTTAAACCTGCTTCAACATCACTGGTTACATCCACAATACGTTCAAGAAATTGCACCGTTATAGTGGATTTTATTTCCTGGTCTTTTGTATAAGCATAAAAGCCATCACGTAAATAATTATGGTCAACTGTGCTGGCTCCTGCAATGGCAGCGTAACCACAATGGTGATTGGTAAAGATCAATCCACTGTTGCTTACAATTTCTCCCGTACAGCCACCACCAAAAATGATTATAGCATCTTTTATCGAAGGTTTGTTGATGCTGTATAATTGTTCTTTGGTAAGTTTAAGACCGCGCTTTACCATATCATCGTAAACCTGCTGGCCCAAAAGCATTGGCAGCCACATACCTTCATCAGCACTGGCTTTCAACACGGTTGTGATCAAAATAAATACTACAATAATCTTCTTCATATAATGTTTTTTAGGTAGGTAAATTGAGGTAGCAAACGTACTTAATTTTTGGCTAAGGTATCATAGTTTCAATAGGTGATTTAATTACAAATTATCTGCCAAAATCGTCCTGCAATCTTATGATATCGTCTTCGTTGCTTGGATTATTGCTGTCGGTATGTTCCCAGATCTCGGCAATGATACCCCAGGCATCTAAACCCACCAGCCGGTGTCGTTCTCCCTTTTGCAACCTTATCACATCACCTTCATGATAATTTTTAATTTCAGTTTCATCGTCTGTAAAACTTTGCACTACACCAGCATAGCCACCAATAACCTTCCATCGCTCCGAGCGCCGGTGGTGGTATTGCCAGCTAAGTCTTTTTCCCGGGGCCACAACCAGTATTTTAGGACTAACCATTTCCTGCAGCCGGGGAAGAGGATCATAAACATTTTTGAACCAGGTCTCAATAAAAAAACCGGCTTGCGCTTCATCAATTACATAAAACCCGCCCCAGGGACGGTTTTCGTCCTTATTAACAATAATAAATTGCTGATCGCTGATGTATTTTTCTATGGCAGAAAAAACAGTTTTTTTATCAGATGATGCGGGGAAATATAAATTCATCGGGTAATTAAAAATTACTAGCGGTTACGCATACACTAAAATTTACCGGCCCATATAAACCATTAAGATCTGCACATCGCTTGGATTTACACCGCTGATCCTGCTCGCCTGCCCCAGTGTTTGCGGTTTAATTTTATTAAACTTCTGACGGGCTTCATTAGATAAAGACATGATCTTATCGTAGCGGAAATTATCCGGTATCACCTGGTCTTCCAGCAAGCTCATTTTGTTAACCAGTTCCATTTCTTTTTTCAGGTAAACATCATATTTTACCTGGATCTCCGCCTGTTCAATGGCAATATCCGGAAATCCGGAAAGGGATTGAGTAAGGTCCTGGGAAACAGCCATAAGAGTTTTTAAATCAACCCCAGGCCTCAAAAGAATTTGCGAAGCTTTTTGTTTATGTTCAATGGTGGCAGAATTACGTTCTGCTAAATAATTATTTACGATGCCAGGATCTAAAGAAACCGTATTTAAAATCTTTTTTATATTCTCTACATCAAGCAATTTTTGTTTTACTTTTTCCATTCTCTCCTGCGATGCGAGTCCCATCCGGTAGCTTGATTCTGTTAGTCTTATATCCGCATTATCCTGCCTGAGTAATGTTCTGAATTCCGCCCTGCTGGTAAACATGCGATATGGCTCATCTGTGCCTTTATTGATCAGGTCATCTATCAAAACGCCAATATAAGCATCACTTCGTTTAAGAATAAATGGCGCTAAGCCATTGATTTGCTGATGTGCATTAATACCAGCCATCAGCCCCTGGCATGCGGCTTCTTCATAACCGGTTGTACCATTGATCTGGCCAGCAAAATATAAGTTTTTAATCAGCTTTGTTTCAAGTGTGAATTTTAATTGCGTAGGTGGAAAATAGTCGTATTCAATGGCATATCCCGGGCGGAACATTTTGCAATTCTCAAACCCTGAAATCAATCTAAGTGCTTGAT
Source organism: Chitinophagaceae bacterium (assembly GCA_013694745.1). Lineage (GTDB taxonomy): Bacteria > Bacteroidota > Bacteroidia > Chitinophagales > Chitinophagaceae > Ginsengibacter. The sequence goes on along the minus strand of JACDBU010000047.1, from coordinate 29,648 downwards.
ACTGAATATTTTCTGGCAACGACGACGAGAAGCCATTAACATACATCTCGATCGTGTTCCAACCTTCCGGCTCAATAAACAACTGGTGCCGTTCCCTGTCGGAGAACCTGTTGATCTTATCTTCTATGCTTGGGCAATACCTCGGCCCCGTTCCTTTGATGCGGCCCTGGAACATTGGGCTTTGTTCGAACCCCGTTTTCAAAATTTCATGTACTTGGGGATTGGTATAAGTTATCCAACAACTTTTTTGGATCAGTGGCTTTATAGTATCTAAGAATGAGAACCCTGTAATTTCAGCATCTCCTTGCTGCTCCTGCATCTTAGAGAGATCCAGGCTCCTGCCATCAATACGTGGTGGTGTTCCTGTTTTTAAGCGGGCAGTTTCAAAACCCCATGTTTCCAATTGCTCGGTAATCCCTGTCGAACTCTTTTCAGAAATCCTTCCACCAGTCATTTGTTTCTCGCCTATATGAATAATGCCATTCAAAAAAGTTCCATTGGTAAGAATTACCGATTTCGCTTCAATGGTATGACCCAGCCGGGTTTTAACACCCGAAATCTTGTCGCCTTTTTTTATAAGACCCATAACCACATCCTGGTAAAAATCTACATTTGGCGTTTGCTCAAGTTTCTCTCTCCATTTTTGAGAAAACAACATCCTGTCATTTTGAGCACGGGGGCTCCACATTGCTGGACCTTTACTTTTATTAAGCATTTTGAATTGAATCAACGATTCATCCGTTACAATTCCTGAATAACCCCCAATTGCATCTATCTCCCTGATTATCTGTCCTTTAGCAATGCCACCCATAGCCGGGTTGCAACTCATTTGTGCCACATTTTGTAAATTCATAGTCAAAAGCAGCACTTTACTACCCAGGTTGGCAGCTGCAGCTGCGGCTTCACAACCGGCATGCCCGGCTCCTACAACTATTACATCATAACGGGGAAACATATAGGCAAAAGTACCGAAAGGGGTTGTATTCAGGAATTAAGATCAGTTTTACGTATTAAATCTCTTTTTCAAGATTTTTATCAAACAAGCATATTTGAATACTGGTCGTAAATCTCTTACACCTTAATATTTATGATGTTTCACGTGAAACATATCTAGTGAGCTATTGATTTATGATGTTTCACGTGAAACATATTTATAAAGATATTTTGTCTCAAGCTTGGACATTTTGTTCTTCTGGGCTGTGATCCCATCTTTATATCCACATAAATGCAAAATGCCGTGAATAATGACTCTCAAAAGCTCATCCCTGTAAAAAATTTTGAATGTTTTTGCATTTTCTTTAACCCTGTCGAGGCTTATATAAATTTCAGCCCATACAGGTGCATTTTCTCCATTTAACTCAAAAGTTAAAATATCTGTATAATAGTCATGTTTCAAATATTGCTTATTGATTTTTATTAATTCCTGATCGGAGATGAGTATTATAGATAAACTTTCTAATTCAATGCGCTCTGCCTTGAAAATATCCAATAAATGCTGCGTTAATTTGGCTTTTGATCCTATAGAAGGCAGTTTCCTGGAATGAAAATAGAAGATTTTTTTGCTTTGCATATAAATCTAACCTATCAGGGGTTAGTGTATATATTTACTTAAATAATAAAAATTGCAGCGATTATCTGAAGTTAAAACCGGCTCCGTGGTTAAAATTAAATCATTTGAAAATGATGACATTGTTCTTAAATTGATGGAGATGGGATGCCTGCCCGGAGAAATTATAACGGTAGAAAAAAAGGCCCCTTTTGGCGATCCAATTTCAATATTAGTGGCAGGTTACCATTTAAGTCTCAGGATAGATGAAGCAGAAAAAATTTTTGTAGAATCTTTATAAAATATTGATATTCAATCATTTAATGAAAATTGGCTTATATTTCGGCACTTTTAATCCCATACATATTGGGCATCTTATCATTGCTAATCATGTATTGAACCAAAATATATTTAGTGAAGTTTGGTTTATTGTTTCACCACAAAATCCTTTAAAACCCGGGAATTCTGCCTTAGACCCATCAGTTAGATTACACCTCATTGATTTAGCCATTAAAAATGAGGTTAACTTAAAAGCCTGTGATATTGAATTTGATCTGCCAAGGCCTTCCTATACCATAGATACTTTAAAAGCCTTAAAAGTAAAATACCCAAAAAATGAATTCTCCGTGATTCTTGGAAGCGACAGTTTTTTAAGGTTGCCCGAATGGAAAGATTATCAGACCCTGGTAAATAATTATTATTTTTTTATTTATGAAAGACCGGGATTTGAAATAAATGAACCGGTAAATAATGCACAGCTCATTCCTGATACGCCCTTGTTAAATATTTCGTCTACGCGTATACGTGAGTTGATACAAAATCAGCTCTCCATAAAATATTTAGTGCCTGATTTGGTGAAAGATGAAATTGAGAAAATGGGTTACTACCGTTAGAAAAAACAGCCCAGCAGTAAACAGCCGATCACCACAAATGGTGATCTGGTTTTGGTAAAAGTTAAGACAGAAAATGTTCCCGTTACCACTACCACATCGAGTAAACTGGTTGCATTAAATCCGGTTAATATTTCTTTCAATAAATATACAGAAGCTGCCCACATAATGCCTACCACTACGGCATTGATGCCTTCCAAAGCCCTGTAAACAACAACGTATTTTTTTAAATTATGCCACACTGGATAAAAAAATAATACCAGTAATGCGCTGGGCAGAAAGATTGCAATAGTGCCTATTATACAACCCAGTAACTGCATCTGTTTTCCTTTGGAGCGCATGGCCATACCTCCCGTATATGCGGCTACAGAAAACACGGGTCCGGGAATAGCTCTTACCATTCCAGAGCCGGTAAGATATTCTTCCTTTGTCATATATTTTGTTTTGTCCCTTACAACATATTGCTGGTACATCATGGGCATCAGCACATCACCACCACCAAATACAAGGCTGCCAAAACGGTAAAAGTTTTCAAATAAATTGTAAGCCCGCCTGTCTTTCCATTCATGTTTACGAGCAGATTCACTCAAAAAACCGGCAATGATAAATACCAGGACGAAAACCCAAATGTTGGTCCATTTTATTTGCTTTGGCTTAACCACTTCTTTAGTTGGTATCCGCTTTCTGCTGATGTTGGTAACGATCCCTCCTAATATAATAAGAATTGGAAAAACCCAGGGTGTTTTAAATAAAATAAAAGTTGCAAAAAGGGCAACCAACATGATTATATAAGTAATGAGGTTATGGATGGAAACCTTGTAAGTACGAAAAGCAGCAAACGCCAGGAAGCCCACTGCCATTGGCTGAATGAATTTAAAAACGTTAAGGCTCAATTGCTTTGTATCAATATATTGCACCAGGAAAGAGAGAAGGGTCATCAAAATGCAGGCGGGCAAAATCCAAATGATCAGGGTAAGCACGGCCAATGAAACACCTCCTCTTTTATATCCTATCAACGTTAATGTTTGGGTAGATGAGGCGCCCGGTAAAAGCTGGCAAAATGAAATATATTCCATCAGCTCTTCTTTTGTAACATCGCGTCTTCTTTCAACAAAAGTTTTCATCATCATACCAATATGCCCCTGCGGGCCTCCAAAGGCAGACACACTATGAAGAAATACTGCTTTTAAAAATGGGACGTGACGCAGTAACATTCTTACTATGTTTAATTATTTCTTTAAACCGATCTCGCGAAGGCGCTCATCAAGGTACTCACCGGCGGTTATATCCTGGTATAATTTAGGATGGCCTTCATCTATGCAATCAGCAAGGCAGGAAAGATTCATAGCTGATTTGGGATGCAGGAAAAACGGGATGGAAAAACGGGAAGTGTGCCATAACACCCGCGGCGGATTAACTACCCTGTGTGTAGTGCTTTTGAGCTTATTATTAGTAAGTCTTTGCAACATATCTCCAACATTCACAACGATCTGATCAGGCAAAGAAGTTACTCCCACCCATTCATTCGCTTTGGTTAAAATTTCCAGGCCCCCGGCGCTTGCCCCCACCAGCAATGTGATCAAATTGATATCCTCATGCTGTTCTGCCCTGATAGCGCTTTTGGGCTCATGGGTTATGGGTGGATAATGTATGGCCCTTACAATTGAATTGCCCTGCTCTACATAATTATCAAAATAATTTTCATCTAAACTCAGGTAGATGGCAATTGCCTGTAATAAAGATTTGCCTGATTTTTCAAATGCCCTGTACGAGTTAAAAATCGTATCATCAAACCCTGCAACTTCTTTCACTTTCACATTGTCGGGATATTCTGGTTTCAATGGATGATCAATGGGAACGGTTTGCCCATACTGAAAAAATTCTTTCAGATCAGGGGCATCACTACCTTTGGCGTGTTCTTTACCAAATGACGTATAACCACGCTGGCCGGCCAATTCAGGGATCTCATATTTTCTTTTTTGTTCTAGTGGAAGAGAAAAAAATTGCTGCACATGTTTATACAGATCGGCAATTAATTCTTTAGGTATTCCATGATTCTTTACAGCAACAAACCCTACATCCTCATAGGCTTTTCCTAATTGCGCTACAAATGCTTTTTTTTGCGCTTCATCGCCATTTGTAAATTGTGCAAGATCTACTACACGAATATTCATTTATATTTTTACTTTTTTAAATTGTAAATGTAGATTTGAATATGAAAAAATACAAAAGAAAAATTTCTTTTAAGAACTTAACAGAATGTTTTTTATGTTTTGTTATTATCCTTTATATCTTTTCCTGTTCGCCAAAAAAGGTAGCTGGAAAAAATTCTTTCCTTCTTACTTCAAACCACGCCGCACCGGACTATTCAAATTTAAACAACTGGGCTGCACATCCATTTAAAAAAGATCCTTCCGACCGGATTCCCGCACCATTGCAAAACCAGGCTACGGATTCTGTTGCTGATGTTTTTTTTATATATCCTACCACTTATACAGATGCGAATATGAAGATGGGATGGAATGCTGATGTTAATGATGATGCTTTAAATAAAAAAACTGATAATTCTACAATCTTATACCAGGCCAGTGTGTTCAATAACCACTGCAGGATCTTTGCCCCGCGCTACCGGCAGGCGAATTTGAAAGCGTTTTATACTTCCAGGAAAGATTCAGCTGAATATGCATTTAATATGGCTTATGAAGATGTAAGAAATGCTTTTGAATATTACTTAAAGCATTATAACAATGGCCGCCCTATAATCATTGCCTCTCATAGCCAGGGAACTTTGCACGCCGGGAGATTATTAAAGGAATTTTTTGAAGAAAAGCCACTGCAAAAAAAACTGGTATGTGCCTATATCATCGGGCTTCCTGTTTTTAAAACCTATTTTAAAGCGTTACAACCCTGCCGGGATTCCACTTCCACCGGGTGTTTTATTACCTGGAGAACTTTTGAGGAGGGTTACATTGCACCATTTATTGAAAAAGAACAAGAATCCGCATACGTGGTCAATCCCCTCACCTGGACCATGAGCACGGACCTGGCAGCTGATAATTTAAACAAAGGTGGTATTTTAAAAAACTTCAATAAAGTGGTGCCCGGAATTGTGCACGCGCAAATTCATGGCAATATCCTCTGGGTAAATAAACCCCGCTTTTTCGGGAGTGTATTTTTAACGATGAAAAATTATCACATCGCGGATTATAATTTGTTTTATGTAAACATCCGGGAAAATGCTGGTACCAGGATTCTTTCCTGGCAAAGGCATACTTATGAATAATTAAAATTCCGCACTCTTTGGCGTTCTGGGAAATGGTATCACATCCCTTATGTTCGTCATGCCGGTCACAAACAGAACCAAACGCTCAAAACCAAGCCCAAAGCCGGCGTGCGGAACAGTACCAAATCTTCTTGTATCAAGATACCAGCTCAGTTCTTCCACGGGAATATTCATTTCTTTCATGCGTTCTGTAAGTTTATCCAACCGCTCTTCTCTTTGTGAACCTCCAACAATTTCACCAATGCCAGGCGCCAGGATATCCATCGCGGCAACCGTTTTACCATCATCATTGCTGCGCATGTAAAACGCTTTTATTTCCTTTGGATAATTGGTCAGGATCACAGGCTTCTTAAAATGCTTTTCAACAAGATAACGCTCGTGCTCACTTTGCAGATCCACTCCCCATTTATCAATTATATATTGGAATTTCTTTTTCTTATTGTGATTGGATTCCCGTAATATATCTATCGCTTCTGTGTAGGTAAGGCGTTCAAAATTATTGTTTATAACAAATTGCAATTTTTCCAAAAGACCCATTTCACTTCTTTCCTGCAACGGCTTTTGTTTTTCTTCTTCAAGTAACCGGGAAGCTAAAAATTCCAGGTCATCTTTGTTGTTATCCAGAACATAGCCGATAATATATTTTATAAATTCTTCAGCAAGGTTAGCATTGTCGTCCAGGTCGGAAAAAGCCATTTCGGGTTCTATCATCCAAAACTCAGCAAGGTGGCGGGTTGTATTAGAATTCTCAGCACGAAAAGTTGGACCAAAAGTATAAACCTCTCCAAACCCCATGGCTCCCAGCTCACCTTCCAGTTGTCCGCTAACGGTAAGATTTGTAGCCTTTCCAAAAAAATCTTCTTTAAAATTTACAGAGCCGTCATCATTTTTTGGCGGGTTTTCCAGGTCAAAACTGGTAACGTGAAAAGTTTCTCCTGCGCCTTCTGCATCGGATGCGGTTATAATGGGCGTATGTAAATAAACAAATCCCTTGTCGTTAAAAAATTTGTGAACAGCAAATGCAAGTGAATGTCTGATCCTGAATATTGAACCAAAGGTGTTTGTTCTGAATCTCAGGTGAGCTATTTCTCTTAAAAATTCCAGGCTATGTTTTTTGGGTTGCAAAGGAAATTTATCGGCATCGCTTTCACCCAGGATCTCAATTGTTTTTGCTTTTAACTCTACTTTTTGACCTTTACCCAACGATGAAATAATTGATCCGGCCACTTTAATTGAGGCGCCTGTTGTGATCTTTCTTAAAGTTGTTTCATCAAATTTTCCCAATTCAGCAACCACCTGCAAATTATTATTCGTGCTTCCGTCGTTCATTGCAATAAACTGGTTATTACGGAATGAGCGCACCCACCCCATAACGATAACATCATAATCTGTCTTATCAGATTGCAATAATTCTTTAATTTTTGTCCTGTTATTAAACATACTTTCTATTTGCAGTGCAAATATAAAGGTTACGCAAATGAGGTTATGGATGAGTGATTATCAAAAAACCGTCGCAAGAAATACAGATATAAATAAATGCTATCTGAATTTTATATACTCAAATATTTTATTTTTTTAAAAAAATTGCCGTATCATTGCAATAGGATATGCTTATTGGTTCTCCTTTTGCTATAAGCTAATCAGTTAATAAGAATCCATTCCATTATAAATTATCAAAATTTATTTTCACACTTTTAAGATTGTTTTGAGTTTTAATCTTCAAGTCTTTTTATGTACGACATTTCACAGCTGAACGACCTTCTCGTTCCCGAGTTGCAGGATATAGCCATGCAGCAAAACATTTCCAATGCTAAAAAACTAGATAAAAAGGAGCTCATAGAAAAGATCCTTGGTACCCAGTCTGGTATTGCACCTGATTCAAAAACGGATGGTGAAAGGCCCAAGCGAAAACGTATGGTAAAGCCTTCAGCTGATGAGAAATCAGAAGAAAAAAAGACTGCTGAAACTGCCAGCCTAGATAGTAAGTCAAGAAAACCTGAGGTACATGCAGATAAAAAAAGGCCGGTGAAAAAGATTAAAGAAGAAGTTCCTGAAGAAGAGGATGATATAGATATAGAGGAAGATGATAAAAATATTGGGATCTCAGATGTAAGATCCATTGCCCCGGCATTGGTGGATTTGTTGAATGATGATGCTCCACAGGCTGCTGAAACACAGGTTAACGGATCAGGACCAGCTCAGCAAAAAAGTTTCCCGCCGCGGAGAGAGCCCTCTTTCAATATTGAATTTGATGGGGTAATATTAGGTGAAGGTGTTTTGGAAATGATGCCCGATGGTTACGGTTTTTTAAGAAGCAGCGATTACAATTATTTATCATCTCCGGATGATATTTATGTTTCGCCTTCACAAATTAAATTATTCGGACTTAAAACCGGTGATACGGTTTATGGTTCTGTACGTCCTCCTAAAGAAGGCGAAAAATATTTTGCCTTATTAAAAGTTGAAACCATCAATGGTAAAGGACCGGATGAGGTGAGAGACAGGGTGCCTTTCGATTATTTAACGCCTTTATTTCCTTTTGAAAAATTAAATCTTTTTACAACCGCCAACAATCTTTCAACCAGGATAATGGACCTGTTTACACCAATTGGTAAAGGACAACGTGGATTGATAGTTGCCCAGCCAAAAACGGGTAAAACAATGTTGCTGAAAGAGATCGCAAATGCGATAGCTGCTAATCATCCTGAATGTTACCTGATGATCGTTTTGGTGGATGAACGCCCGGAAGAAGTTACCGATATGGAGCGCAGTGTGAGAGCAGAAGTTATTGCTTCTACATTTGATGAGCCGGCTGATAAACACGTGAAAGTTAGTACCATGGCGCTTCAAAAAGCCAAACGACTTGTAGAATGCGGACATGACGTGGTTATCCTCCTCGACAGTATCACCCGCTTGGCAAGAGCACATAATACAGTGGCACCTGCGAGTGGTAAGGTTTTATCCGGTGGCGTGGAAGCTAATGCAATGCAAAAACCTAAGCAGTTTTTTGGTGCGGCAAGAAAAATTGAATTTGGCGGATCACTCACCATAATTGCTACGGCACTGGTTGATACCGGGAGTAAAATGGACGAGGTTATTTTTGAAGAATTCAAAGGAACCGGTAATATGGAACTCCAGCTTGACAGGAGATTATCGAACCGCAGAATTTTCCCGGCAATAGATATCGTTGCTTCTTCAACAAGACGTGATGATCTTTTACTGGATAAAGATGTGTTGCAGCGCATGTGGGTATTGCGCAATCATATGGCAGATATGAACACCGAAGAAGCTATGAATATGCTGATGAAAAATATGAAGGGTACAAAAGACAATATGGAGTTTCTTACTTCAATGAACGGATAAAATAGATCAGTCATCAACAGGTTTATTCTTTTTAATTTCCGGTATAAAAAACATTATTATTCCTGCAATAAGCATCGACATTCCTCCCAGTAATATAGTGTAAAGGGTTTGCCCCGAAAAAAAATACTTAGTTACAATTCCCAACACGGTAGCGGCAAAAACCTGCGGGATAACAACTGAGAAGCTGAAAACGCTAAAATAAAAATCAATAGAATCATCAGGTGCAATCGCACCGATCAGCCGGTATGGTATATTGGAAATGCCTGACCATGCTACCCCTATCAGCATGAAAGGAACGAAAAGCATCCACCTGTTTTGAATAAAATAAAATAACATAAGGCCTGCACTGCCTGCAAACAAAAGGTATGCATGCAATTTGCACATACCCGTTCGTTTGTAAATCAACGGTAAATAAAAAGCAAGCACAGCCGCCAGCAAACTGTATAAGGCAAAGCAATAACCAACCCACGCGGTACCGTTTTCAAAAGCATTGCTCTCCGAGTTGATTGTCAAAAATACATACCGTGTAATTACCGGTGTGGCATATATCCATAATGCAAAAAGGCCGATCCATGTAAAGAATTGTACGATAAATAACTTGCCCATTAATACGGGCATTGCTTTTAACTGTTGAAAAAATTTTTTTAAGCGCATAATAGAAATCCAGCAAAGTTTAAAAAAAATAACAACTATTATTTAATTTGTGGGCATGGCAATTGAAAAATTACATATAGACAAGTTTTTAACGCTGGCTAAACAGTACCCGGTGTTTGATGTAAGAAGCCCGGGGGAATTTAACGAGGCACGTATACCAGGCGCATTTCCGTTGGCGTTATTTGATGATGAGCAAAGGAAAATAGTGGGTACAATATATAAGCAGCAAAGCAGGGAAGCGGCCATTAAAGCCGGACTTGATTTTTTTGGTACTAAGATGAAAAGTATGGTGGAGGAAGTTGAGAAAATTGTAAGTAATATACGATTGGCAATTGGCAATAAGCAACAGGCAATTGACAATAAGCAAGAGGCAACAGGCAATTGCATCTTGATCCACTGCTGGCGTGGTGGAATGCGTAGTGCAGGCGTAGCCTGGCTTTTAGACTTGTATGGCTTTAAAGTGTACACCTTAACCGGCGGATATAAATCTTTTCGCAGCTGGGTTTTAAACCAATTCGAAAAACCGTATTCCTTTAAAGTACTGGGCGGATATACCGGTTCGGGAAAAACGGTTTTGTTAAAGCAATTGGCAGATGCCGGCCAGCCTGTAATAGATCTTGAGGGCCTTGCAAACCATAAAGGTTCTGCCTTTGGCGCATTGGGAGAGGCGCCCCAACCAGGGCAAGAAATGTTTGAAAATTTACTGGCATCCGAATTATTTAAAAAAAGTTTACCGGAAGCTGAGATCTGGCTCGAAGATGAAAGTCAGCGGATAGGTAAATTGATCATCCCAAAGAATATTTGGCAACAAATGCGGGAAGTGAAAATTTATTTTTTAGAAATGAGCTTTGATGACAGGCTTGAGCACATCATTAAATTGTATGGTAATTTTAAGAAAGAAGATCTTGTTAACGCCATCATGCGAATACAAAAAAGATTAGGCGGACTGGAAACAAAAAACGCTGTAAATTATTTACTGGAAAATAATGTGAAAGATTGTTTCATAATTTTACTTAAATATTACGATAAGCTTTATACAAAGGGCCTTTATAACAGAAAAAACCTTGATCTCACATTAAATAAAATATCTTGCACCGGGGTTAGCCTTACTGATATTAATAATTTGCTTTTCCAAAAAGTGCTTACATGAAAACGCTGCTCACATTATTGTTGCTTCCTATTCAGTTATTGGCGCAGGATATTACCGGTATTTGGGCAGGATTTATTACAACCACAGATAAACAGTTGCCATATGAAATTGTTATAAGCGATAACAATGGCAAATTAAACGGCTATTCTCACACTACATTTACGGTTAAGGGGGTAGAATTTGTAGCCGTAAAATCCTTAAAAGTAAAAAATGATAATGGCACTATTCTCATTGAAGATGATGACCAGGTATTCAACAATTTTACAAGCGCTCCCCCAAAAAAAATAAAGCAGTACAATGTATTATCATTAAAAAAAGAAGATTCAATATTGATATTAAGCGGCGGATTTAATACCAATACCATAAAACACCTGGGTTCTGCCATCGGAACAATTCGTTTACAAAAACAGGATACATCTGCTATAACAAAAATAATTCCCCAGCTCAAAGAGTTGAGTTTGCTTGGCAACCTCTCTTTTTTACAGCCAAAGGAAAAGGAAATAATTGCTATTGCTCCGCCACCCGTAGAAAAGCCAGTTCTTTTGCCGTCAAAGGAAAAAGAAAAGGAAATAATTTCTCCGGCTTCAAAAGAAGAAAAACCACCTCCTGTTATTCAATCAAAGCCAACACTAACTACAAAAATTATTCCGCCACCTGAAAAAAAGAGCAACCAGGTTACAAAAACTAAAACAGATATTGTTGTAAAACCGCCAGTAGTACCGCCGGCTTCCAAGCCGAAAGAAAAGCCATTGGTGGTTTCAAACAAACAACCTGTGGATCCTGATTTAAAAACTGTTGCGGTAATTCAATCGGTGAAGCCAAATAAAGAATTGTTTACTGCACCAGTAGCCTCAACCCCCGATCTTTCTAAAAGAACGATTGAAACAATACAGGGTGTCTTCATAAAAACAGACAGCATAACATTAAGCTTATACGATAATGGAGAAGTTGATGGGGATACGGTAAGCATAATTTTGAATGGCAAAGTAATTATATCGAAGCAGGGATTATCAACCATTGCATTTACGAAAACCATTTATATGACACCCGATCTTGGTGATTCAATGCAATTGATAATGTATGCAGAGAACCTCGGAAGCATACCGCCAAACACGGGCCTGCTCATTTTGCAGGATGGTGATGCCAGGTATGAAATAAGATTTACGGGTGATCTTCAGAAAAATGCTGCCATTATTTTGAGAAGAAAACATTAAGGGGTTTTCATGAACTTTATTAGCATATGACCAATGATAATAAGGGGCTAACAGAAATTAAGCTCACACAATTCTCGCATGGTGCAGGCTGTGGCTGTAAAATTGCTCCTGCAGTATTAGATGAAATTTTAAAGCATAATTTCAGTCTGCCCGATAACCAAAAACTATTGATTGGAAACAGCAGCAAAGATGATGCGGCTGCTTATGACATGGGGAATGGCATGGCCCTCATCTCCACAACAGATTTTTTTACACCCATCGTTGATGATGCGTTTGATTTTGGAAGAATAGCTTCGGCAAATGCTATCAGTGATGTATATGCAATGGGAGGAAAACCTATCCTGGCCATTGCAATTTTAGGATGGCCGGTAGATAAGATTCCTGTTGCCCTGGCACAAAAAGTTATTGAAGGAAGCCGTGTCATTTGCACACAGGCTGGCATTCCGCTGGCTGGCGGTCATAGCATAGATTCCCTGGAACCCATATTTGGCCTGGCTGTTAGCGGCTTAACGGAAATTGATAATTTAAAAAGAAACAATACAGCAAATGAAGGTGATGTGCTCTTTTTAACCAAACCAATCGGTACGGGGATATTATCAACTGCACAAAAAAGAGGATTATTAAAAGAAGAATATTTCCCTGCTTTTATTGATCAGCTTGTACGTTTAAATAATATAGGCAGTGATTTGGGAAAGATAAAAGAGGTTAAAGCGATGACCGATATCACCGGCTTTGGATTTTTGGGACATCTTATTGAAATGGCCGAAGGCAGCGGTCTTTCGGCAGAAATATACTACTCACGGATACGCGTAACCGAAGGCGCACGGGAATATCTTGCACAGCGTATTGTGCCTGATGCCACCTACCGTAACTGGAATAGCTACAGTAAAAAGGTAGGTTTTGAAAAAGATGTGAATGTTATGGAAGCTTTTTCCCTTTTGCCAGACCCGCAAACAAATGGCGGCCTTTTGATAGCTGTAGATCCCGGGTCTGTGGCTGAGGTGCAGGAGCTTTTGCAGCAACATAACCTGGATGATTACACAGAGATCATTGGTAGATTTACATCGCTTGCAGACAAGACCGTAAATGTAAAATTAAATGAGAAATGGCAGTAAGTGATGTTGTGGGCAGTATAGGAGTATCACTTTTATTACTTGCGTTTTTGCTGAATCTTTTCAACAAAATTTCAAAAGACGGACTGGCTTATATTCTTTTAAATATTTGTGGCGGTGGTCTTGCCTTCATGGCCTCCTGTATGCTGCATTACATTCCTTTCATAGTGCTGGAAGGTGCCTGGACAATTGTTTCAATAATTGCCTTAATAAAATTTCTTAAGATTAACACATAGATCAGCTATCTGCAAACTTATCAATAGCCACCGCTAATTTTTTATCTTTTTCTGTAATGACATCTCCCGCATCATGGGTTGAAAGCCATACCTCAACTGTATCATACACATTTGTCCATAAAGGGTGATGATCCATTTTTTCAGCCGCTAATGCAACACGCGTCATAAAAGCAAAGGCCTCAGAAAAATCCTTGAATTTGAATTTGCGGTAAAGCTGGTTATTTTTTTCCTGCCACATATATGTTATATAAAAAATGACACTTTTGGAAAGTTAAAACGCTTTCCAAAAGCAAATATGGTTTAAAAGATCAGGTGTTGTTTATTTTTTATTTTTTCATTGGTGAGTTCGGTTATCAATTGTACTGCAGGAATACCGCGGATCGAATTCATTAAAACGGAAACTTCCTCGTTTTCCATAACATCATCTTTTATCAGCCATAGAAAATCGAGGTGCTTAAACTCCGGCAATAAAAATTCACCATCAAACTGGTTGTTATAAAGATAGTGGTGAATGGTCCCGGATTTTTCAGCATATTCAAAGATCGAAAAAAAATAATTCCGGTTCTTTTTATTCAACTGTATTTCCAGGGTATTATTTTTCCTAAAATCAAAACGGAGTATTTGATTCAGGTACCAGCAAAACCGGTAATCCTTTAATGGCGCTACGATTCCCAATAATCTTGTATCCACAAAAAAACCTTCAATAAGCGACTGGTTATCAATTTTAAGTTTCATTGAAACATAAAAGGTTTGGTATCTTAAAGATAATTTTTAAAATATAATATCAAAAGTTAACTCCTCTTTTCCCCTGAGAACTTTAATTTTTGTGGCATCGCCTTTTTTAAATTTAGCCAGCACGTCCATATATGATGTAACATCACTGAACTTGTAGGCACCCATTTCTGTTACGATATCTCCGGGCTTTAATCCAATTCTTTGAGCAAGTTTTCCCTCACTAATCCCATCAACTCGTACACCATTTCCATTAAAAGTATAATCAGGCATTATACCGAGGCTTACTGTAAAACGTGCCATTCCACCAGTAGATTGTTCCCTGGTTTTGGCAAATGCAAGTTTTTCACTGTTACCAGTTTCCATAATGAGACCATATATGTATTTTATTATCATCACCTCTCCCGGGAAATTTATCTTATCAACATCATCAGATGGCTTATGGTAATCTTTGTGTATACCGGTGAAGAAAAATAAAACAGGAATATCTTTCCGGTAAAAAGAAGTATGGTCGCTTGGTCCAGTGCCGCTTGAATCAAATTTTATGGTAAAATCTTTTTCTTTTGAAGATATTAATTGGCCCCATGCAGGGGATGTTCCATAGCCGCCTAAAGTGATGGCTTTTGTACTGTCGTTGAACCTCCCTATCATATCCATGTTTATCATATAGTCAGCTTTGGATAGATCAATAGTTGGATGTTCGGTAAAATATTTTGATCCGAATAAGCCCAGCTCTTCTCCGGAGAAACATATAAACAGGTAGTTGTTGCGCTTAAGCCCCTGTTGTTTAAGCAACTTTGCCAGTTCAATAACAGCGGCGGTTCCGCTGGCATTATCATCAGCGCCATTGTGTATTGACGGGGGCCCCGTCCATAAAGAATTATGGTCTTCCCCATACCCCAGGTGATCATAATGCGCGCCAATAATTATAGTGTATGCAGCACCGTTATCAATATAGCCCGCAACGTTGTGACCATATCTTTTCTTTTCGCCGATGGCAACTTTTAGCTTCATGTCAACTGAAGCAGAAGCATCGTTGAGATATGCCTGCATACCCTCTTTTGTAACATACACTACCGGGATCGTTAACTGCTCCGCTTTTTGCTTTCCTTCAAATTTTAACTCATCGCTTATGCCGGATGAATTATAAATGATGAATGCAGTTGCCCCTTTTGATGCTGCATCTGTTGCTTTTATTTTTATACTTTCTGTAAGATCAAAATGCGGGTTGGTTTTATTATCATCGATCAATGTTTTAATATCTAAGAACCATGGCATACCCTTTTCATTGAAAGCAATTGTGGGCACTGCCTCCACTGATGCATTTGCACTATATATCATCGGGAAGAAATCTTTTTGCAGTGCAAGATCATTTCCATTGATAATAAAATGCGTGGAATTAAATATTTGCTTACCATCAAACACTTCAAATGATTGAAAATAACTGCTGTCGCCTTTTGGAATCAATCCAATATTTCTAAACTGATCTGCAATAAAAGTATATGCCAGCTTTTCACCATTTGTTCCTGTTCTTCTGCCCTCCAGCCGGTCATCCGCCAGGTACCCAATATATTTTTGCAGATCACCCTGCATGGACTTATCTGTTCTTTTAGATTTTTGCGCATAAGTGGCTGTTGTAAAAACTAACAGGAAGATAAAAATGCTTCTCATAATATTAACACCGTTTGAAATTCAAAATTAATGCGAATAAGTTAGCATCCGGTTGGCTTTTAAAAAATTGTTCCCTAATCTCTTTTCGTAATTCGTAAGCATAGATTGATACTTAGAAGTAATTTTATAAACTCAATTTGCCGCATAAATTACATATCGCTTTTGTTGGAAACCCGAACAGCGGGAAGAGCTCCCTTTTTAATTCGCTAACCGGGCTGAATCAAAAGGTGGGTAATTTTCCTGGGGTAACCGTTGATAAAAAAACGGGTAACAGCAGGATCTCTGAAACACTGAGCGCAAGCATCATTGACCTGCCCGGCACCTACAGCCTTTACCCCAGGCGACACGATGAATGGGTGGCTTATAAAGTTTTGCTTAACCAGGATTCCGAAATTGAAGCTGATATAATTATGCTGGTTGCCGATGCCTCCAACCTCAAACGCAATCTATTATTCTGCTCCCAGATAATTGATCTCAAAAAACCTGTTGTGGTTGCCCTTACCATGATGGACATAGCACGGAAAAAAGGGATACAAATAGATGTGCCAGGACTTGAAAGAGAATTAGGCGTTCCCGTTATCCCGGTTAACCCGCGCAAAAATAAAGGCATCAGGGAACTAAGAAAAGCCATTGAACAAACGGCAGAAAACCTGGATAAAACGCCGGCCAGGGATTTCATTGACACCAATATCCTTGCGCCAATTGCAATAGAAAAAGTGAAACAGCATTTCCCTGGTATAAGTGATTACAGGGCTATGCATTACTTGATCAACCACGAAAATTTTTTATTAGATGCACCTACCCAGGCGCTGATTGAGAAAATAGAAGTGGTTAATAAATTTAATCCCGCAAAAGCACAGGCGGAAGAAATTGTCCAGCGGTATGCAAAGATCAAGGTGATAATGCAACATACTGTTGTGGAAGCAGATCCATTGCAAAAAGCTTTATTTACAGAAAAGCTTGATAATATATTATTGCACCGCACCTGGGGTTATGTTATTTTAATTTCTGTTTTGTTCCTTTTATTTCAAAGTATTTTCTGGCTGGCGCAATATCCTATGTCTGCGATAGAATGGAGCTTTGGACAGCTGGGAGGGCTGCTTGGTAACGCATTGCGGCCAGGCTGGTTTAGTGATCTACTAATAAACGGCGTGCTCGCAGGCCTTAGCGGGATAATGGTTTTTGTGCCGCAAATCATGATCTTGTTTGGTCTTATAACCTTACAGGAAGATACGGGTTATATGGCCCGTATAAGCTTCCTAACGGATAAGCTTATGCGAAAAACCGGGCTTAATGGGAAAAGTGTCATGCCTATGATCAGCGGTCTCGCCTGCGCAGTGCCGGCAATAATGAGCGCCCGGAATATTGAGAACAAGAAAGAACGTTTGCTTACCATCATGTGCACCCCGCTTATGAGCTGCAGCGCCCGGCTTCCTGTGTATACAATATTGATTGCTCTCATCATTCCCAACAAATTTTTTCTTGGGTTTTTAAGTTTGCAGGGAATGGTTATGATGGCTTTGTATTTCCTGGGAACGGCGATGGCTTTGCTTTCGGCTTTTATTTTTAAATATTTTATCAAAAGCAAAGAAAGAAGTTTTTTCATTTTAGAATTACCTGTTTACCGGGAACCCAGGTGGAAAAATATTTTGTATACGATGATTGAAAAGGCTAAAGTTTTTGTGTTCCAGGCCGGGAAAGTGATCATGGTAATAAGCTTGTTGCTATGGGCACTAAGTTCGTACGGTCCAACACAAAAAATGAAAGCTGTCTCGGATAAATATGCAGCGCTTTCTTTACAAGATCCTTCACAAACCAATACCTATAAAAAAGAAAAGAAAACAGCTCTCCTGGAAAACTCCTATGCCGGTATACTTGGCAGATCCATAGAGCCGGTGATTAAACCTTTGGGGTACGACTGGAAAATTGGAATTGCATTGATAACTTCTTTTGCGGCGCGCGAGGTTTTTGTTGGTACTATGGCAACCCTCTATAGCGTGGGGGATGAGCGGGATGAGAACAATGCTACATTGCATCAAAAAATGCTGGCAGCTGTAAGGCCGGATGGAACAAAGGTTTACGACCTCGCCACGGGTTTATCATTACTCGTTTTTTATGTGCTGGCAATGCAATGCATGAGTACACTGGCAGTGGTAAAAAGAGAAACACGCAGCTGGAAATGGCCGGTTGTGCAGTTAGCGTACATGACCGTGCTGGCGTATGTTATGAGCCTTCTCGTGTATACTTTATTCAGGATATAATAATTATTTGCCTCGCTTCTTTCTACACATTTTAGCAATCACAAACAGGTTTAATTAACTTTACAGCATGCAGGATTATTTACTGGATTTGAATGAGCCGCAAAGGGAGGCTGTGTTGCATCGTGATGGTCCGATAATGATCGTTGCAGGCGCCGGAAGTGGTAAAACAAAAGTGCTTACAACCCGCATTGCACACCTCATGGCAAACGGGGTTGATTCATTCAACATACTTGCGCTCACCTTTACAAACAAGGCCGCAGCTGAAATGAAAGAAAGGGTTGAGCGGATATTGGGAAATAATGAAGCCAGAAATTTATACATCGGCACCTTTCATTCGGTGTTTGCCAGGATCTTACGTGCGGAAGCAGAAAAAATTGGATTCCCCAGGAACTTCACTATTTACGATACGGATGATGCAAAGAGCGTTGTTAAAACCGTGGTGAACGAATTAGGTCTCGATGACAAACACTATAAGGCTAACACGGTTTACAACCGCATCTCAGCTGCTAAAAATGCTTTGGTAACAGCCGCTGAATACATGAATGATTATGCATTGCAGCAGGAAGATATAAGAGCTAACCGCCCGGCTATTGGAGAAATTTATGATGCCTACTGCAAGCGTTGTTTTAAAAACGGCGCTATGGATTTTGATGACCTGTTATTAAAATTTTATCTCCTGCTGAGTACCCACCCGGAAAGCCTTAGCAAATACCAGCGTAAGTTTAAATACATAATGATCGATGAATACCAGGATACCAACCCGGCGCAATACCAGATAATAAAATTACTTGGCGCCATGCATGAAAATGTAGCAGTGGTGGGGGATGACGCACAAAGTATCTACAGTTTCCGCGGCGCCACTATTGAAAATATTCTCCAGTTTCAAAAAGATTATGACGAAGTAAAACTGGTGATACTGGAACAAAATTATCGCAGCTCACAAAGCATCCTGCACATTGCCAATAATGTTATTGCCAACAACAAAAGCCAGCTGCCAAAAAAATTATGGACCGCAAATGATGAAGGAGAAAAAATAAAACTGGTGCGCACTGCAACTGATAACGATGAGGGTAAATATGTAGCTGATGCAATCCAGGAACAAAAACTCCGCAACCATTTTCACAATAAGGAATTCGCTATTTTATACCGCACCAATGCACAAAGCCGCAGCTTTGAAGAAAGTTTGCGCAGGATGAACATTGCCTACAGGATATATGGCGGTATTAGTTTTTACCAGCGGAAAGAGATAAAAGATTTTTTAAGTTATTTGCGGGTTGTTGTAAACCCCGGTGACGAAGAAGCCTTAAAACGCATCATTAATTTTCCCGCCAGGGGTATTGGAAAAACTTCTGTAGAAAAAGCCATCCTCTTTGCCAATCAAAATAACATATCCTTCTGGAATGTGCTGGAAAGAGCTTCGGAGTTTGGTTACAGGGCAACTACACTGGAGGTGATCAACAACTTTGTGATCATGATCAAAATGTTTCAAAGTGAGCTGGAAAAAAAGAATGCATACGACCTTGCAATAATCGTTGGTAAAAGCACGGCGATAATAAAGGAACTTTTTAATGATAAAACAACGGAAGGCCTGGCACGGTATGAAAACATCCAGGAGCTTCTGAATTCGATAAAAGAATTTACCGAAACACCAACCGAAGATGGCGAACTGCTAGATAAAAGCCTGGGCAGTTATCTTCAGCAAATAACTTTGTTAACAGATGCAGATGATAACAAGAGTAACGACGATGTTGTAAAATTAATGACGATACATGCCGCTAAAGGTTTGGAATTCCCAGTGGTATTTGTTGGCGGACTTGAAGAAACACTTTTCCCAAGTGCCATGTCTATCAATACCCGGGAAGAGCTTGAAGAAGAGCGGCGATTATTTTATGTTGCCATTACAAGGGCCAAGCACCGGCTCTGGTTAACGTATGCAAACACGCGGTATCGCTTTGGCAATCTTACTCAAAATGAACCCAGCAGATTTATTGATGAGCTTCCCGAAAAATATTTGGACAGGGCTTATGCAGGTGGCAATATGCGCAACAATCAAACCAGCCAGTGGAATCCGTTTGACAAATTAAAGTCGGCCTGGAAAGGAGGAGATTATAGCGATAAAACCCGCCCGGGATCTGGCCAGGGCCAGGCTTCGAATGAAAAACCTTCCTACTTAAACACTGCGGCAACTATAATAATAAAAGAACATATACCGTCACCTGATTTTGCCGCAAGCGATACCAGTAATTTGCAGGAGGGTCAAAAAGTGGAGCACCAGAAATTTGGTTTTGGCGAGGTTTTAAAAATGGAAGGTGCTGCGCATAATCCTATTGCTACGGTGAAGTTTGAGCACAATGGTGAGAAAAAAATTATGCTTAATTATGCCAAACTCCGAATTTTAAATTCTCTATAGCTCTATTTTTTTTCAATTTTATAGGCTTCATTCATACCATCAAGGCTAAAAGAAATTGTATATACACCCGCTGCAAGACCTTCCAGGTGAATATGTCCATTGTTGATTCCCTCAAAAGCAGAGAAAGTCGCTTTCTTTACAATTTGGCCTGCTATATCTAATACCGTTACATTCATAAATGTAGTTTTATCAGCATTAAATTTTATCATGAGACTTTGTGCATTACTAACCGGATTGGGAGATAGAGAAGTTATAAGTTTAGTAGTTGCAAGTTTGTTTTTAAAAAGCTTTGTTTGTGAAAGCCCGGTTTTACCATCTTTGTCTACAATTGCTAAAAAATAATAGGCATACTTTATAGATGATTCAATATTAAAATCACTAAACGAATAATTTTTTTCCTGCAAAGAATTGCCCGCCGCGGGCACCCGCCCTACCTCGTTAAAATCAGTACCATTTATACTTTCACGTACTGAAAAATAATCTGAATTATTTTCCGTTTGGGTGGTCCAGGATAGGTAAGGTTTATTATTATGTGAACTTACATTAAACGCTGATAATATTACCGGTGTTGGGCCGGAAGCAGTAAAGGTACCCTGCATTGATCCCGGATGAATGTTACATTGAAAACTGTAATTGCCTGCTTGTGTTACTGTGTAATCAAATGTTGTATTCCCTGCCGACCCATTTAAAACCGCATTCCAAGTTGCAGCACCTGCAGGTACAGTAAGAGAGGTAGTAGTATGACCCCCATTTACCCATATAAAATGAACAACATCACCAACCGTTACCGTAAAAGTAGCTGGGGTAAATTGGAAACTTGAAACAGAAACATTTTGAATTACTGCTTGTGACTTGAAGAATAAAAAGCAAAACAGAACGGGTAATATCTTCTTCATAAAAATAATTTTGGAGTAGTATAAATGTAATATTTTATTTTACTAAAGAGAAGCCGGTAAAATATGCATGGTTTAATTCATCCTTTCGGCATTTATATAAGTTAAATATTTTATGTCTCGAGTATAATTTCCTTATTTAGATAGTAAGAAAGGCTTAAGTTGTTAACTTTGCATAACAAACATTTTTATGATCAAGACAGGAAACCCGGTAATAAGCATTTATACAGAAATGACGCCCAACCCGGAAACAATGAAATTTGTAGCCAATAAATTACTATACCCGGGCAAAAGCATCGATTTCCAGGATGAGAAAAGCGCATATGCTTCACCGTTAGCCATGGAGCTGTTCAGCTTCCCGTTTATTAAGTCGGTTTTTATTGCCAGCAATTTCGTTACGCTTACCAAAACAAATGATACAGAAGACTGGCAGGATGTTATTCCTTCTATTAAGCAGTTTTTGAAAGAATATATGGAAGAGGGGAAAGCCATTATAAATGAAGAAGAAGTGGCTACTATGAAAAAGGAAAGCAGCAATGAAGCATCTGCTGATGATGACGATGTAGTAAAACGCATTAAAGAATTGCTTGAAAATTATGTTAAGCCAGCCGTGGAAATGGATGGTGGTGCTATCCAGTTCAAAAGCTATGAAGATGGTAAAGTAAATCTCATGTTGCAGGGAAGCTGCAGTGGTTGCCCTTCTTCAATGATAACCCTTAAAGCAGGCATTGAAGGAATGATGAAAAGAATGATCCCGGAAGTGAAAGAGGTTGTGGCGGAAGCTGAATAATATTTCATGAACTTATTTATGAGGCATCTTGCAAAAGATGCTTTTTTATTTTACATAAACTACTTTTGAATTTAAATTTTCCATAGTTGACCTTACCGGAAATTTATCATCAGTTCATTGCCGGCATGAAGGAGACCACCTGGCTGGAATACCTGGCGGTTTTTTTTGGCATTGCGAGTGTCTGGTTTTCCAGGAAAGAAAATATCCTGGTGTACCCCGTAGGTTTAATAAACACCATCATTTATATCTACATCAGTTTTAAAGGAAGCCTGCTGGGAGAAGCGGGGGTAAATTTGTATTATACCATAATGAGCATTTATGGCTGGATTTTGTGGACAAGAAAAGACCGCCAACACATGCACGTAGTGGTTATAACCCGCAGTAGCAAAAAAGACTGGTTTAACCAGTCCCTTTTTTTTCTTTCGTTTTATGCAGCCATTTTTGCGGCTCTCACTTATCTCAAAAAAGATTTTGCGCCCGGTGCCATACCCTGGGCTGATGCTTTTGCAAGCGCCACGGCTTTCACCGGTATGTGGCTTATGGCCAAGAAAAAAGTGGAAAGCTGGTATTGGTGGATAGCCACCAATATTGCCTCTATCCCCCTTTACTTTGTAAAACATTATGTGTTTACCAGTGTGTATTATGTCGTCTTACTGATCATGGCTGTATGGGGCTTAATGGAATGGATAGCCCGCGCTAAAGTAGAAAAATTAGTAAAAACAATAGAATAAAATAATGCGAAGAATTGTTGTGATTGGCCCTGAGTCAACCGGTAAAAGTACTTTATGCGCCCGGCTTGCTGAACATTATAAAACAGCATGGGTGCCGGAATATGCCAGGCATTTTCTTGAAGTTAACGGTACCGCATACACGTATGATACACTGCTTGAAATTGCCAAAGGACAGGTGCGAGAGGAAGATGCTATAGCAAAAAAAATGCCTGGCGTACAAACGCAACTCTCCGCTCCTGTTTCTAAAACCCCGGGCCTTCTTTTCGTTGATACTGATCTGTATGTTATTAAGGTTTGGAGTGAATTTGTTTTTGGCAAATGCCACTCCTGGATATTGAACCAGATCGCTGTTAGAAAATACGATCTTTATTTGCTCTGCAATGTCGATCTCCCCTGGATAAAAGATGCACTCCGGGAATATCCGGACCCTGCAACGAGAAAAAAATTATACTTTTTTTATAAAGATATCATGGTTAATCAATCCTTATCCTGGATTGATATTCGCGGTAGTTATGACCAAAGATTCACTATAGCAAAGGACGGTATCAATCATTATTTTAATTGATGAAGTAAATTTAAGTGACTTTTACCGGGTAAGTTCCCTGATGTCGGGGTCGACCTGCAAATGTTCCATTTGGTTCATGATCCACCCCGACCTTGCCGAAACGTGTGCTGATAGTGGCTTTATAGTATATTCAATAGGGTTGGGCAGGCAGGCAGCGATCATCGCTGACTCCATTTTACTTAATTCACTGGCGTGCTTATTAAAATATTTTTTGGAGGCTGCCTCCACTCCAAAAACACCTTTCCCCATTTCTGCTACATTCAGGTAGACTTCCAGTATCCGTTTTTTACTCCACAGGTGTTCTATCATAAATGTAAAATACACTTCAAGTCCTTTTCTGAAATAACCCCCATGCTGCCATAAAAAAACATTTTTTGCTGCCTGCTGACTGATCGTGCTTGCCCCACGGAGTGACCTGGTTCTTTGATTGTGTTTCATGGCTTTTTGTATGCTTTTAAAATCAAACCCATCATGATCAGGAAACAATTGATCTTCGCCGCACATTACTGCCAGCTTGATGTTTGGACTGATTTGATCCATGCTAACATAATCCCTGTTTAATCCACGACGCAATAAAATGCTGTTAAGTTGGGTAAGGGTAATTGGAGGATCAACCCATTTGCAAAACACTGCATAAAAAACGGAAAGAATAAAGCCGTATAAAATAATTTTCTTTAAGACCGATACTATTTTGGAAAGGTGAGATCTTTTCTTTTTTTTGGCCTTTTGCAAAAGCGGAATATTTATTTCTTTACCTGCATATAGGCAAGTTGATATTTTTTACTAATGACCATTCCCTTATTGTTTGATTTCAACAATAAATACCCGATTCCTGCTAAAGCAGCGGATCCTGCAACCAGGTAGGGAGCAGCATAATACTGGCTGCCGGGCTTCGTAAAAAGCCATGTACCAAGCCCGACGGTGGTCAGCAATATGCCGCCGCCGAACAATGCGCCACCACTCGCTTTCCAGTCGAATCCCTTTTTCTCTTTTGCGCCAATGGCCAGGATGTCTTTATAATTGAACGCCAGCTGATACCTTGCAACCGTATCTACTGTATATACACCAAGGTTTGTTGGAACCTGGCGTATATCGTATTCAGTAAGAAATACGGTGTCTTTATAAATTGAACGGATGTTACCGGTGTAATACCCGGTAGGCGTTGTAAAAGAAATATTACTGCCGGAATAAAACATTTTTATCGCATGATCATTTTTCTTAAGAACCAGAAAATCGGCGGATTGTGAACAGGCACACAGTTGGTTTAAAAGCAGGGATATGATTACAACTGTTTTCATGGAGGCTGTTTAATGATGTTTCTTTACAAAAAATAAAAGGCCTAACAGTAACGCGGAGCCGAAAAGTAAAAATATTAAGCCGGAAACCCTGTTGATTACCTTGATATTATGGATGGTAAGTTTAGACCGCAGCCGGCCGGCAAGTACAACCTTTCCCACATCCGAACTCATATTTATGATAAGGCAGGTTGCAAAAATTATTATTCTTTCCCTGACTGTATGGGTAACGGCGATTGCTGTTGCGGAGGTGAGCCAAAAGCCCATTACTGCGGGGTTTAAAGTATTTAATAAAAAGCCCTGCAGCGCTATTTTAACATGGTCACTTGCCTGGAGTGGCGGTAATTTAATATCATCGGGATGCAGTTTCACTTTTTTGAAAAAAAGATAAAAAACGCCCATACTTAGCAAGATCAAACTGCCCGCTATGCCTATAGGCTTTTTGTAATCCAGAAGTCCCGTTACAAATGCAGAAAATAAATTGCTTATCATAACCCACAGAAAATCACTCACCCATACCCCGGCTACAAAACTAAAACCTCCCTCTTTACCGTTATTTATACTTTGCTTTATGATGGTAAATATTACCGGCCCCACGGAGATCACTAACAAAAGGCCCATCAGCAACCCTTTTAACAGCGCCTGTATTATATCCGTCATCCTGTAAATTTAAGTTGGTACTGCAGATCATCAAGGTGTTGCAACAATTATTTTACCGGCTCTCCTTTTAAGAATTTTTGCCAGTCTTCAAGCATTTTTCCTTTCAGCACCCGCGGAAATTTATGCTGACCCCCAACCTTACCCTGGGATCTCATAAAATCCATAAAAGTCTTTTCGCTCAGCACATCTACCAAAACAGCTTTCAGCGCATGTTTCCTTTCCACTTCATAATCATCATTCAAGTCTTTTAAATGATTATCTATCCTGATCCTCATCTCTTCGGTATTTACTTTATCATCGGTAGCCAGGTACCATTGATGAGCAAAAAATGTTCCGTATGGTATGCCTGCCACTGTAAATTCCGGAATGGATATGTTTAATTCTTCACTGGCAAGCTGGATAGCCTTATTCATATTGTCAACACTAAGATGCTCACCAACCAGGCTTAAAAAATGCTTTGTCCTGCCGGTAATAATGATCTCGCTTTTTTCGATATCAACAAAGCGAATAGTGTCGCCAATTGAATATCTCCAGGCACCCGCATTGGTACTGATCAATAATGCGTAATCCTTTCCTGCTTCTACTTCGTGTATCATCAATGCTTTTGGATCTTCTGCCATATTTCCTTCACTGTCAAAATTTTCATCATCAAAAGGAACAAATTCAAAAAATATATTATTGTTTATTACAAGCCGCATTCCTTTTGCATCCTGTTTATTCTGATACGCCAAAAATCCTTCACTTGCCAGGTAGGTTTCAATAAAAGTTATTGGCTTCCCTAATAATTTATTGAAACCTTTTTTGTACGGTTCAAGCGATACGCCGCCATGCACAAAAAATGCAAGATTTGGCCATATCTCGTGAATATTTTTAAGATTATAACGCTCTATTACTTTTTCCATGCACAATTGCACCCATGCCGGAACGCCAACTAAAAAAGCGATGTCCCATTCGGGAGCTTTCTCTACTATCTCGTCTAACTTCTTACTCCAGTCTTTTAACTGCGCAATTTTTTTGCCGGGTTTATACATACCCTGGAACCAAAAAGGGATATTTTTAGCCTGGATGCCACTAAGATCACCTGCAAAATAAGTTGGCCCCTTTTGTAATTGTGTACTGCCGCCGAGCATCAGCCAACCACGGCTTACAGAACTTCTCGGCACATTTGTATAGGTTGCCAGGCTTATTAATTGCCTTATGCAGGTAATCGTATTAGATCTTATTAATTCCTTTGTAATGGGTATGTATTTACTGGCTGATTCACTGGTGCCGCTGCTTAATGCAAAAAGTTTTACCACCCCCGGCCAGCAAATATCCGGCTTTCCATCCAGCGTTTTATGCCACCATTCATCGTAAATTTTATTGTAATTATATGCGGGTACAAGCTGTTGGAATGATTTGGCAGGATGACGGTTTAACAATATTTCATCAAACTTATATTTTTGGCCAAACTCTGTAAACCGGGCCTTACGCAACATTTTCTTAAGCACTTTTATTTGTTGCCGTTTAGGAGAGCTCACGGGTAAATTTAGTGCGCGGGCAATAGATTTTGGCAGCTTAAGATCGATCAAAGCCATTAAATATAATTGGTTAAGGTTAACAAATTTACTGAATAGTTAAGCCAACTCAATCATATTTTGCATTTTGATAAGTCGTTTTAACGTGTTCTTTATCAAATGTTTTTCGCAATTACCCTTGCTGGCGTAAAAGTTGTTAAGAGTAAATACCCATTGGGTAAATAATTGCAAAAAATTACTTTATGAAGATCATTTACCGGAAAGCTGAAAGCCTTTTTGAAAAGTTCAGCATGCTGGCGACAAGGATGCTGGGGAATTCAATAACCTTTATTGTGGCTTTAATTCTTGTATTCCTATATTTTACTGATAAGCATGTACAGGATCAGCCCCGCGATAAAACCATTATGGCCATTATCAATTCGGTAACTTTTCTCTGCATTTTCATTATACAAAAATCTGTGAACAGGTTCTCTGCGGCCGTTCACCTCAAAATAAATGAGCTTGTTTCCGCTCACGAAAATGCCAGCAATGAGTTGGTTAACATTGAAGAAAAATCCGAAGAAGAGCTCAAAGAACTTGCCACCAAATACAGCAAAATAGCTTCTGAATCTTTAGAAAATATAAAAGCAGAAGAAAACGATGCTGCTGGTTAATTCCCTTTATACCAATGCACTTTGCCAAATTGTGTGGGTGAAAATACAGCCGGATCAACAGGCTCATTTACTTTACACTCTTTGTAATATTCCTTCTGAACTAATTTATCATCAAAATAAAAAGTACACTTCGTTTCAGACCATCCGCCACCAAGTTGTTTATGATTTTCAAAAACACCTTCTTCCTTACGATTGTCTTTAAAATTTATGAAGCGCAGCAAAATAAGTTTTTCTCTATCTATCCATAGTTGGCTGGTTTTTTCAGCATTATTATCAGCCCCGATTACATACACGGGCTTACCCTGCCAGGTATCTTCATGAAACTTACTGAGGTCATACCCCGACCGTGGAAGCCGGTTCAGCGTGGTATCCAGCGGGTAAAAATACATTCCGCCTAAAAGAAAGGTAAGTTCTTCATCATTCACTGATGTGCGTATGAGTTTATTATTACGGAAAGCATACGCCGAATCTTTATTATTGATCATGGCATTCCCATTTTTAAGATCTCCGAAATCCATGCGGAATTTATCAGGAAAAACAATCGCTTCATACCATGTTGAAGTACGTATAAGGCTGTCGTGGCGGTAATTTTCGGTGGTTTGCACAAATGAAAAGGTCTTATACCATTTGCCCGTATAACGGTCATGCATTTTTTTTAAAACATCTTTAGAAGAGAAATTGGCAGATGTTGAAAGGGTTATAACAGCAATGGCCAGTAATATTATTTTCATGTATCTAAGTTAGGAGATTAGCTTTTGGCTTGTTAATAAAATTGATAAACGGCAATAAACCATCTGCTTACCTTAATATAATCTCACAATGGTTAACGTACATGCCCTGATCCTGATCTCGCTGGTAGCGCCTGCATCTGCTACGCTTCCCATTTTAAATCCAACAACATCATTTGCTGACAAAGTTTTTACAACGCTGCCGGATACCTGGTGCTCAGGACAGGAAAAAGTTACAATAGAACTGCCCCCACTACTATTGTGATCCTGTAAAGAAAAATCAATCCGCATTGTTTGGTATTTTGTAATTGAAGATTTATTATACAGGTAAGCGTTGGTATAGTAAACTACCGGGTTATTGCAGGCATTTAAACAATTAAGACTAAAAGTATTGTATGCATCCAGGTAATAATTGATAAGATAAGTGCCTGCACTGGCCACTGTAAGATTGGTTGCCGGGAAATCAACTTCGGTGCCCTGGGTGGTAGTGGATAAACTTCCTGTGGTTAGCTCATATTCACGGTTGATAACGCTATTCCACTGGCTGTTGTCGTGCAGCTCAAACTCATTGGAAGCGTTGTTAAAGCGTAGTGTACCCGGCGAAGTGCCAGCTGTATTACCAATTTTAATGGCCCCATTAACGTGTAATTTTTCAATCGGGACGGCTATTCCCACTCCAACATTCTGTGCTTTTATTGCTCCTGCATAAAAAAATAAAATGAGCAAACAGATAACTGGTTTCATAAAGAAAGTTTAAGGTAAGTATGCTTTATAAAGATAAAAAATAATTAGCGGGGAAAGAAATACTTAATACAAATTACTGAAACTGAAAGCGGGGGTTTATTATAATTCAAAAGCCCCTTAAATATTGTAATTAATATTTATGGGGCTTTTGTGGTGTGGGGCGAACCACTTTAAACGTAACTAATTTTAATTTCTCTTTTTTGATTTTTCCTTTAAAATGCAATGGCAGCAATGGTTTCAAACCAAGTAAAGAAAAATACGGAAAACTACAAACAAAATAAAGTGTACCCCCACGTGTACCCCAAACAAAATAAGATGTATGTTTGCAATGTTCAATTATTGCCATTATGGATATTTCATTTTATCTCAAACGTCCCGATGCGGACACACCTACCACTTTATTTGCCCGTATCTCTTATGACGGGTTTAAACTCAAACATTACATTCCCGAAAAGATCAATCCTAAATTTTGGAATAGCAATACACAACGGGCAAAAGAAACTGAAAAGTTTAAAGGTTATCCTGAATTTAATAAACATGTAAATGATAT
>JACDBU010000024.1 GCA_013694745.1 Chitinophagaceae bacterium | reverse complement strand
AATATATACTTACCCAAGGCCATGCGGGTTGCTGCATTATTGGCCCTGGCAAAACCGGAATTTTCATGATTTTGTATAAATTTTATTGCGGGGAATCTTCCTTCAAAAAAACGGGCGCTTCCATCAGAAGAATTATTATCAACAACAAATATTTCGGCCTCGATATTTTTAACCGCTTTCAATACAGAGCACAGGCACTGTTCTAAAAAATATTTTACATTAAAATTTACGATGATTATTGAAAGCTGCACTACCTGATTTATTTCTGCTAAATTAATGGAAGTGCAGATGAATATTTTAAATGTTATAAATACTATCCGGGTTAAATAATGCCATAAAACAATTTATCAATTCAACATTTAGCATCAATTATCTTTGCGCCATGTTGAAATCAACACTCATAAATGCTGTCGAAGCAGGTGCCGCAGAATTAACCAGGTTCTTTAACGGGAGTTTCACAATTTCCAATAAGGAAGGCATCAATAACCTGGTAACGGAAGCTGATCACGCTGCAGAGAAAGCAATAATGGATGTAATTAAAAAACAATTCCCTGAACATCTCATTTTAAGTGAAGAGTCAGGCTCCTCCGGTATTGCCAGCGAATATAAATGGATAATTGATCCTATTGATGGCACCGTAAATTTTGCAAATGGAATACCACTTTGTTGTGTAAGCATAGCGGTTGAGCACCATGGAATAATGATTTTGGGAACGGTTTATAATCCCAATATGAACGAATTGTATTTCGCTGAAAAAAATAATGGCGCTACACTAAACGGAAAAGCGATCCATGTAAGTGATAAAACAGAAGTGATAAGAAGCTGCCTGGTTACGGGTTTCCCATACACTTACCTTGATGAACCAAACGGGCCCCTGCAGGTGTTTGAAAAATTAATACGCCAGGGAATTCCGGTAAGGAGACTTGGAAGTGCTGCGATCGATCTTTGCTGGGTTGCAGCAGGACGTTTCGATGGCTTTTATGAACACCGTTTATCCGCATGGGATAGTGCTGCCGGATTTTTACTGGTAGAAGAAGCGGGGGGAAAAGTCACCGATTTTAATGGCGATTATTACTCTCCGTATCAACCCCATATTTTGGCAACCAATGGTAAAATTCATGATGAGTTGTTGAAATATGTGAAAGGAGAGATATGATGGGAGAAGAACAATGTTGCCTTAGTATTGTTTGTAAAACATTACTTTTTTTTGAAATTAATAAAGCTTCTTTTTATAAATAATTAAATAAAGATGGATAAGAACTGTAAGCTACAACATTGTACATCACACATTGTAAATCGTACATAATATGGAACGAACAGAAATATCAACCCTTGGTGAATTTGGTCTGATTGACCATCTCACTCAGAATAATGAGACCAATAATTCTTCTACCATACTTGCAGTTGGCGATGATGCAGCGGTAATTGATCATTTCGGAAGGCAAACAGTTGTTACAACAGACATGCTGGTAGAAGGAATTCATTTCGACCTGATGTATACGCCGTTAAAACACCTCGGCTATAAAAGTGTAATTGTAAACCTGAGCGATATATATGCCATGAACGCCAGCCCTACACAAATAACAATGAGTATGGCATTCAGCAACCGTTTTAGTATAGAGGCTTTGGAAGAATTTTATGAGGGTGTTTATGCGGCATGTGACAAATATGGCGTGGATCTTATTGGCGGAGATACCACCACATCACAGAAAGGGTTTATCATTTCCGTAACCGCAATAGGCGAGGTGGCGCCCGGAAAATATGTTACCCGTAGTGGTGCAAAAGATGGCAACCTGTTGTGTGTAACCGGTGATTTGGGAAGTGCATTTTTAGGACTTACATTACTTGAAAGGGAGAAAAAAGTTTTCCTGGAAACCAAAGGCGTGCAGCCCGATCTTGAAAACCAGGATTATATTATTGGCAGGATGCTAAAGCCCGAAGCAAGAAAAGATATCATTGAATTTTTTGCGGCAAATGAAATCATTCCAACATCAATGATAGATGTAAGTGATGGATTAAGCAGCGAGATCCTGCATATTTGTAAACAAAGTAATCTTGGTTGTGTATTGTATGAAGAAAAAATTCCGGTAAATGATCTTGCCCGGCAGTTTGCTTATAAACTTGAACTCGATCCCACTGCCTGTGCGTTAAGTGGAGGAGAAGATTATGAACTTGTATTTACGCTGGACCCGGGGGTTTATGATAAAATAATATTGAATGAACAGATAAGTGTTATTGGATACATGACAGGGTTGGCAGAGGGCGCAAACATATTAACTAAAGGTGGCAACAAACACATCATTACAGCGCAGGGATGGAATGCCTTTGGCTGATGTTTAATTTTTTAGAAAATGATATTCCGCTGTAATGATTTTATTATACTGGTTTGCACAATATTTGCCGGGTGTTCCGTTTCCAGGAATTACCAGCCTGAGAAAAAATTTTCCAGCCAGGAATTACAAAGCGATTACAGGTTATTAAGAAATATTCTTGAAGAAAAACACCCTTCGCTTTACTGGTATACCCCCAAAGACAGCATGAATTATTTTTTTGATAATGGTTATCAGCAAATTTCTGATTCCATGACGGAGCTGCAGTTTGGCTGGAAAGTGCTGGCTCCTTTGATCAATAAAATTCATTGTGGTCATACCAGCTTTGGCATGAGCAAAGGATGGAATCATTTTATTCGCGATAAAAAAATTCCCGGCTTCCCTTTATTTGTGAAGGTTTGGAAGGATAGCATGATGGTGGTTAATAACCTGGATCGTAAAGATTCTGTTTTCAAAAAAGGAACGCTTATTACATCTGTAAATGGGGTGCGCAATAAGGATCTCATCCAACAAATGTTCGGTTATCTTTCTGAGGATGGGTATGCTGATAATGTAAATTACATAAGGCTCAGTGGCAATTTCCCCTACTTTCACCGCAATATTTTCGGCATTTATAATTCTTATACTGTACAATACATTGATGGTTCTGGTAATGAAAAAAAAGGGCGGGTTTCAATGTATCCGCACCCTGATACTTCAAAAGAGAAAAGAATTATTGAGAACCTAAAACGGGGACCATCTCCCTCACGCCAACAAAAATTATCTTTTATAAGGTCATATAAATTTGACACTGCAAATAATATGGCTATTATGAATTTGAATAGTTTCGCCAAAGGGCATTTAAGAAAATTCTTTCGCACTTCCTTTAGTACAGCAAAGAAAGGTGGCGTTAAAAATTTTGTGATCGATATCAGGGCAAACGGTGGAGGTGAAATAAATAATTTTGTATTGCTGGCAAAATATATCCGGAATACTCCTTTTAAAGTAGCAGACTCAGCCTGGGCAGGGGTTAAAAATTTACGCCCGTATACCCGTTATATAAAAAACGGGTTTTGGGATAACCTTGGTCTTTTTCTTTTTACCAAAAAACGAAGTGATGGCTTTTATCATTTTGGTTATTGGGACCAGCATACTATTAAACCCAGGACCAGGAATCATTTTAACGGTAGTGTTTTTGTGCTTACAAACGGGTTAACTTTTTCTGCATCAACTTTATTCTGCAATGCAGTAAAGGGCCAGCAAAACGTAACACTTGTTGGTGAAGAAACAGGGGGCGGGTGGTATGGAAATGATGGCATCATGATACCGGATATCATCCTGCCTAACACGCGGCTCACCGTACGTTTACCTTTATTTCGCCTGGTACAATACCATCATGTTCCAATTAAGGGCACGGGCGTTACCCCGGATATTTATGTGCCCCCAACGGCAACGGATATACGAAACGGGATTGACCGTAAAATGGAAACCGTGAAACAATTGGTAAAGGCGCGGGATCATTGATTATGTAACCCTTTTAATGATGTGTAATTCTCAGTAAATTTGAAATGGATCGGCATCTTTCCAGAAAGGAAACTTTTCTCTTACATCATCTAACAATTGCTTTTGTAAAGTATACGTAAAAACATCTTCTGCATTTTCTTTATGGTACAGGATCTCACCAAGCGGATCAATGATCATGCTGTCTCCGCTGTGGTAAATCTTATTGCCATCTTCTCCAACCCTGTTTACCCCAACAACATAACACTGGTTTTCGATCGCTCTTGCCTGCAAGAGGCTTTTCCAGGCAGTGTTTCTTTTTGCAGGCCAGTTTGCTACATATATCAGCAGGTCGTATTCCAGTTGTGTTGCCGTTTCATCTGTCTTTGAAATATCCTGAGATTGCCGGGCCCACAAAGGAAACCGCAGATCATAACATACCTGTAAATTAATTTTCCATCCCTTTGCGGAGGCGATCAGTCTTTTTTTTCCTGCCGAATAATATTGATCTTCCTTACCAAATGCAAACAAATGCCGCTTGTTGTAATACCCGTAATTGCCATCAGGAAGCATCCATATCAGGCGGTTAAAATATTTTCCGTTTTCTTCAATTATTAAACTTCCGGTTAGAATTATTTTTTTAGAAGCCGCCATTTTTTTCATCCATTCAATTGAATCACCATCCATTTTTTCGGCAAACTTTTCAGGTTGCATGCTAAAGCCGGTGCTGAACATTTCCGGGAGGATCACCACTTCTGTTTTTTCCCTGATGCCTTCAATTTTTTTTGATAGCAATTCAAAATTACTTTTTTTGTCTTCCCACCGAAGATCAGGTTGTATAAGCGTTATAGTTAAAGACAACATTTTGTAAAGTTATGGATACAAAAGAAAAAGTGGTAAAGCAAGTGTGGTAAAATTAAATATTGAAACCATTATAAAAAGCACGATTAGTTGTTATAGTCAGTGCAAATACTCCGGTAAATACACTCTTGCCGGGTCATTAAAAAGCTACGTATTGGTTTACATGTATTGTTAACTGTTAGTTTTAAAAAACCTTTTTGTCAGTTAATTATATTTTTAATAACCTCGCTTATCAATGTGCTTTCGTAGCCTTTTTGCAAAAGATGATCCCGCAACTTTTTTTTCTTGATAAGCATATATTTTTCTCCCTTAAGTGTCTTTAATTTTTGTTCGCCCAGTTTGGTGATTGTTCTTTTATATTCATCCTCGTTGATTTCTTTAAGCGCTTTTTTTATGCAGTATTCACTAACCTGCTTTTGTTTTAGCGCATATTTAATTTTCACTTTCCCCCAATGCTTCATCCTGAATTTTCCGCCGGCATACAGCAGTGCAAATCTTTCTTCATTCAAGTAATTCTCTTCAATTAAAATTGATAGTATTTCCTCAACCTGCATTTTGTGTAAACGGTATGAATATAACTTCACCCTCACCTCAAAATGGCATCTTTCCTGGTACGCACAAAACTGTTTTATTTTAGGAAGCGACTCTTCTTTAGTGAGACCATTCATTATTGTAAAAATAAGTACCAGGGTAAGAAAATTGCTAAAAAAAAAGAAAGTTCTTTGTGCCCTTATCACAACCTTACCGTACTTTGCGATGCCGGCTATTCCAAAAACTTATAGCACAAATATTTTTATTATCTTGACCGGATTACCTGCAATCTTTTATCTTTGATTTAATAACACATACATTTTATGAAGTTTATCGTTTCTTCTTCTCAATTACTAAAACACCTGCAACAAATTAGTGGTGTCATCAATGCCAATACCGTATTGCCAATCCTGGAAGATTTTTTATTCGAGATCGAAAAAAATAAACTCACTGTTGTAGCTACTGACCTGGAAACAGTAATGAAAGTAACCCTGGATATTGAAGCAAAAGACGCGGGCCGTGTTTGTATACCATCAAAAATTTTACTGGATTCATTAAAAAATATAGCCGAGCAACCCCTTACATTCAACATCGATAAAAATTTTGGGATCGAGATCACCAGCGATAATGGCAAGTATAAAGTGATGGGCGAAAATCCTGATAATTTCCCCAAAGAGCCCGTGGCTGATACGGCCACTTCTTTTACCATGCCATCATCTGCCCTCGTTACTGCGATCAATAAAACTTTGTTTGCCGTAAGTAATGATGATCTGCGGCCTGCCATGACCGGTGTATATTTTGAACTCGATAAAAGTGGTATCACCTGCGTAGCAACAGATGCTCACCGCCTGGTTCGTTTTAAAAGAACAGATGTAAACTGCCCTAAAACTGATACCCTTATCGTTCCAAAAAAACCATTGAATTTATTAAAAAGCGCGCTCCCTAATAATAATGATGAGCTAAAAATTTCTTACAACAGCAATCATTTATTTGTATCGCATAATGGAACGGAGTTGGTGTGTCGTCTTATCGATGCAAGATTCCCGGATTATAAAGTGGTGATCCCCGTTGATAACCCTTATAAAATGACGGTAAACAAGAATGATTTTCAAAACGCCTTGCGCCGGGTAAGCGTTTTCAGTAATAAAAGTACTAACCAGGTTGCGTTATCCATAAATGGAAGTGAGTTGCAACTTGCCTCACAGGATGTTGATTTTAGTTTTGAAGGCAATGAAAGAATGACCTGTCAGTATGATGGTGAAGATCTGCAGATCGCATTCAATGCTAAATTTTTGATCGAAATGTTAAGCGCTGCCGACACTGATGAAATTACCATGGAATTAAGCACCCCAACTAAAGCTGGAATTATTAAACCTACTGAAATGGAAGCCAGTGAAGAGCTGCTCATGCTGGTAATGCCACTAATGCTGAATTAATTCGCCACAGCATACACAGATTTTTACGGATAAGAAAATTAAATGACGTGTGGTAATCCGTGCAATACGTGGCAGGCCTTTGTTGTCCTTGTTTTCACATTAGTTCCTTTGGTATCAATACTTTTAATGACCTTGCAGTAATAAACCTAACTGCTATGTTCCTCATTATTTTCGGCATCATTATTTTTGGCGTCACGGGTATACTTGTCCGTAATAATGTAGCCTTGCACAAGTTCCGGAATATTGGGCGTATCCTTGGGATCGTGTTCATTTTGCTTGGAATAATTTCTTCTTCTATTGTTGAGATAAATCCCGGGGAAATTGGTGTAAAGGTTTTGTTTGGCAGTGTAAAAAATGATGTCTTAGGCAGTGGCCTTCATTTTGTAAACCCTTTGTACGAGATCTCTAAGGTGGATGTAAAAACACAAAATTATACCATGAGCGGGATTCATGATGAAGGCGATAAAGCCGGCGATGATGCCATTAGGGTATTGGCCAGCGATGGATTAGAAGTTACCATTGATCTTACTGTTCTATACCGTGTAGTGGCAGATGATGCGCCAAGGCTGATAAAAGAAACCGGACTGGATTTTAAAGATAAAATTGTAAGGCCGATAACACGCACAAAGATCCGTGACAACGCGGTGTATTACCAGGCAGTAGAACTGTTCAGCACCAAGCGGGAAGAATTTCAACAACGTATCTATAAAAGTATAGAAGATGATTTTAAAAAAAGAGGCTTAATGCTTGAACAGTTGCTGGTAAGAAATATTACCCTGCCAAATTCTGTAAAAGCTTCTATCGAATCAAAAATAAATGCAGAACAGGATGCAAAAAAAATGGAATTCGTTTTACAAAAAGAACACCAGGAGGCAGAGCGCAAACGGGTGGAAGCACAGGGCATAGCAGACTATCAACATATAATTAATACAGGCCTCACCGATCAGCAGTTACAATATGAACAAATAAAAGCAATGAAAGAAATAGCGCTGAGTCAGAATGCTAAGATCATCATTATGGGCAAAGGAAATTCGCCTATCATGGTTGATGGAAAATAAGGCCTGCTCTTTCTAAATATTAAATTTTTAAAATGGTTGTTCTACGTGCTTTTGATAATTATTTTTTAGCTAATATTATCCTTACAAAACTTAGAGATGCGGGCATTGAATGTTACTTGAAAGATGAATACATGGTAACAATTGATCCTATTTTATCCAATGCTATTGGAGGTATCAAGCTGGTTGTAAAAAAAGAGATCGAGGAAGAAGCCCGTGCAATGTTGTATACGTTTGATAATGAATATAAAGAGAACAGTACTTGCCCCAATTGTGGTTCTCATGATATTGTGCTGCTTCCAAAACAAAGCATGGAGAACATGATTACAGCAGTGGCCAGCTGGCTTTTTTCTACCTATGCCGTTTCTGCAGAAAATATTTATAAATGCAAACATTGCGGCTTTGAAAGTGAAGAATTGCCAGAGACAAATCGTAATTAAATAATGAAGTCGCTGGTTATACAAACTTACGCGGATGATTTTAGCGCTAATATTTCATTGACAAGGTTATTAGATGTTGGTATAGCAGCTTGGCTTAATGGGAGCCGGGCTTTGGTAAAAAAGAGGCCTGCTTATATTAATTATTACTGAAAATGATTGGGATGATGCTTGCAAGATTTTAGAATCAATTGGAGAAACCCTTTTATTTCCTGTTTGTCCAAATTGTAGATCGAGAACCTTCGAAGAAATACCCACAACCAAAGGAAATATTTTTTCAAAATTTATTATGCTGCTATACAAAGCATGTTTTCTAAAGAAGATATAAATTACAGGTTAAAAAAGGTGGCTATCTTATCAAATAATAATTACCTGAATTTTTGTGAATGAAAACAATTGCTATGATACCGGCCCGGTATGCAGCTACCCGCTTTCCGGGCAAGCTGATGCAGCTATTGGGAGATAAAACTATTATTGCACGCACTTATGAAAATACAATGGCTACCCGGCTTTTTGATGAAGTGATTGTGGTAACTGACAGCGAAATCATTTTTAATGAAATAACACAATACGGTGGTTATGTTATTATGAGTAAACAACCGCACGAAAGTGGCAGCGACAGGATCGCCGAAGCAATCGCGGATCTTGATGTGGATATAGTTGTTAATGTTCAGGGTGATGAGCCATTTGTAAAAAAGGAACCGCTGCAGCATTTATTGAAGGCATTCAATGCTATTGATGTGCAGGTGGCTTCACTAATGCACCAGATTAAAGATGAAAAAATAATTACAGATATAAATACTGTGAAGGTGGTTGTAGATAATAATAGCAATGCCCTGCTCTTTAGCCGAAGCAAAATTCCTTATCCCCGTGAAGCTTCGTTATCTCCTCTTTATTTTAAGCATATTGGTGTATACGCATACAGGAAGGATGCATTAATGCGTTTTACGGCATTACCCATAACACCTCTTGAATTTGCTGAAAAAATTGAATGCCTGCGCTATCTTGAAAATGGGATCCCCATCAAAATGATCATTACTGATGAACCCGGGCCATCCATTGATACCCCTGACGACCTGGTTAGAGCAATGGAATGGTTATAAGCTTTTTCAATCTCTTTATAAAGTCATTCAAACACATTAAAATACCGCACTATCATTCTCATGAGTTATCTTTTACACATGCAAGCAAACAGAGAACCTCTTATTAATCTACTTTTAAGATTCAGGCCAAGGAATTTGCACCAGTTTTTCGTAACTTTAAAGCTATCGCTCCACAATAAATATTTAGTTTGAGGATTTTTTTACACACGCCAGGTGTT
The DNA here is from genome assembly GCA_013694745.1 of Chitinophagaceae bacterium. Taxonomy (GTDB): domain Bacteria; phylum Bacteroidota; class Bacteroidia; order Chitinophagales; family Chitinophagaceae; genus Ginsengibacter. Next base: position 4,755 of record JACDBU010000024.1, on the reverse strand, counting down.
TATATCTAACCTTGATATTCATTTTTACTTGAGTTAGTGTTGGCATATTAATAGATTTATTTAGGATCAGGATATAAGAGAAAACAGTAACATGAATAAAGAACTTACCCCCGATTTGATATGTTTTAGTCATTTAAGATGGAATTTTGTTTATCAGCGCCCACAACATTTACTTACCCGTTTTTCAACAAAGTACAGGGTTTTTTATATAGAAGAGCCTCTCTTCCATGCCGAAAACAGCTTTTTAAATGTAGCGCAACCAAGTGATAGCCTGTGGGTTGTAGTTCCCCATTTACAAAATGGCCTGTCCGAAGAAGCTATTATTTCAACACAACAGGAATTACTTTCTGGTCTTTTTAATGAAATGAATATCAATTCTTACTGGTTTTGGTATTATACGCCAATGGCTTTGCCAATAGGGAATTTTTTCAAGCCTCAATGGATAGTGTACGATTGTATGGACGAATTGTCCTCTTTTAAATTTGCCCCCGATGCCTTAAAGGAGAGGGAAAAAGATCTTTTACAAAAAGCAGATATTGTTTTTACCGGTGGGATGAGCTTATATGAAGCTAAGAAAGACAGTCATGGTAATATTTACCCTTTTCCCAGCAGTATTGATAAAGCACATTTTGAAAAAGCTCGTACAATTTCTGATGAGCCCAGGGACCAGATAAGTATCCCTCATCCCCGTCTTGGATATTACGGAGTTATTGATGAACGTATGAATTTGTCACTTTTACAGGAGGTTGCTGAAAAAAAGCCAGACTGGAATATGATAATTATTGGACCAGTCGTAAAAATTGATCCGGAAACACTACCTAAATTATCCAACATCCATTATTTAGGAGGAAAATCTTACGATGAATTACCTGCCTATTTAGGGGGTTGGGATATAGCGGTTATTCCATTTGTGCTTGATGAATCTACAAGGTTTATCAGCCCTACAAAAACACCTGAATATTTAGCCGGTGGTAAACCAGTGATATCTACTTCAATAAAAGACGTGGTACATCCTTATGGCGATCAAAAGCTGGTTCATATAGCGGATACCGCTGATGAATTTATTATTGCTGCAACAACAGAGTTAGAAAAGGAAAAAGAAAAAAAGAATTTGTGGATCATAGAAACAGATACCTTTTTATCTGCCAATTCATGGGATAAAACCTGGACCCGTATGATGGAGATCATTACGAAAATTGAGGAATCACATAAAGTAGTAAACAATTCAAAACACGAAGCCTATGTTTGACTATCTAATTGTTGGGGCTGGGTTTGCAGGAAGTGTGCTTGCTGAACGGCTGGCCAATACCGGCAAAAAAATATTGATCGTGGATCAAAGAAATCACATAGGAGGAAATGCCTTCGATTTTTATAATGAAGATGGAATTCTTATTCACAAATATGGCCCACATATTTTTCATACTAATTCAAAGGAAGTGTATGAATATTTAGGACAATTTACCCCCTGGAGACCTTATGAACACAAGGTGCTGGCTAGTGTTGACGGGCAATTATTACCTATCCCGATAAACCTTAACACGATCAATAAAATGTATGGGCTAAATCTTAGCTCCGACCAGGTAGAAGATTTTTTTGAATCGAAAGCAGAAAAAATTACACGCATAGTTACTTCAGAAGATGTAGTTGTGAGCAAGGTTGGCCGTGAATTATATGAGAAATTCTTTCGCGGCTATACCCGCAAACAGTGGGACCTTGATCCGTCAGAACTGGATGCTTCTGTAACCGCCAGGGTACCAACCCGAACCAATAAAGATGACAGGTATTTTACTGATACTTACCAGGCAATGCCATTATATGGATATACCAGGATGTTTGAAAAAATGCTTTCTCATCCCAATATCAAGATCATGCTCAACACGGATTATAAAGAAATAGTTGATTACATACCGCATAAAAACATGATCTACTCCGGCCCGGTAGATAGTTATTTTAATTATTGCTATGGAAAATTACCATACAGGTCTCTTGAATTTAGATTTGAAACGGTGGAGGCGGAAAATTTTCAGTCTACCGGCACTATCAACTATCCAAACGAGCAACCGTATACCCGGATAACTGATTTTAAATATTTAACCGGTCAGAAACATAATAAAACTGCGATCGTTTATGAATATCCCATGGCTGAAGGAGATCCCTACTACCCCGTTCCAAGGCCGGAGAATGCTGAGATTTATAAAAAATACCAGCAATTGGCAGCGGCCATGACCAATACTTATTTTGTAGGAAGGCTTGCTACCTACAAGTATTATAATATGGACCAGGTCGTGGCTCAATCCCTCACACTTTTTAAAAAATTAATGCAAAAGCAATCGGAAACTTATGTTAACGGATCAAAAGCAACTCAATCAAAACTCCTTTCCTGAAATCTGGGGTGGTATCGAGTGCACAATAAACCGGGTAAATGATGTTTACTATGATCAGCTGGAATATGCACAACATTATTATAGAGATAATGATATTGAACTGATAGCGGGGCTGGGTATTAAAACCTTGCGTTATCCCATACTTTGGGAAAAACATGAACCTGTTGCCGGGCAAACAATTGACTGGTCATGGACTGAAAAGCAACTGAATACCTTACAAGCAAACCATATTGTACCTATTGCCGGATTAATACATCATGGCAGTGGACCAATATACACTGATCTATTAAGTGATAATTTTGCGACAGGCTTATCTTCCTATGCAAAAAAGGTTGCTGAAAAATTTCCCTGGATTCAATATTATACACCGGTCAATGAACCTTTGACAACCGCTAGATTTAGTGGTTTGTATGGATTCTGGTATCCACATGTAAAAAATGATATCAGCTTTGCTAAAATGTTGCTGAACCAGGTTAAGGCCATAGTATTATCAATGGCTGAAATAAGGAAAATAAATCCGGAAGCTAAGCTTGTACAAACAGAAGATCTTTCTAAAACATACAGTACTCCGTCATTACAATTCCAGGCAAATTTTGAAAACATAAGGCGCTGGCTAACTTTCGACCTGCTATGCGGAAAAGTTGATGAAACCCATTCTATGTGGAAGTATTTTTCCAGGCTCGGGATCAAAGAAGATGTACTCAATTTTTTCCTTGAAAATCCTTGTCCGCCAGATATACTCGGGCTTAATTATTATGTTACATCAGAGCGTTTCCTGGATGAAAATGTAAAAAAATATCCTGCATACGTGCAGGGTGGTAATGAATTGCAGCAGTATGCTGATGTGGAAGCGGTGCGGGTAAAGCATAATCATCCTTCCGGACTAAACGTATTATTAAAAGAGGCGTGGGAAAGATTTGGTTTACCAATGGCCATTACTGAAGCCCAGTTAAATTGTTCGAGAGATGACCAGTTAAGATGGTTCAAGGAGATATGGGAAAGTTGTATTCTTTTAAAAAAAGAAGGTGTTGATATCCGGGCGGTTACAGCATGGTCACTGCTGGGTGCTTTTGGCTGGAACAGGCTATTGACCTCCAAAAAAATGGAATACGAGGTAGGCGCGTTTGATCTTCGTTCCGGAACACCAAGACCAACCGCTATAACTTCTCTCATCAAACAACTTGTATGTGAAAATAATTTTGATCACCCGGTGCTTGGCGAGAAAGGCTGGTGGCACAGAGTGAAGAAAAGAAATGTTTTATTAGATAAAGCCCATCTCCCATATAGTAACATTCAGCCCTTACTTATCATTGGCAAAAGAGGCACCTTAGGAAATGCTTTTTCAAAAATCTGTAATTCACGGGGGATTCATCATTACTTATTAGGAAGAGAAGATGTTGATATAACAGATGCATGTATGGTTGAAGAGATCATTAAAACGCTCAAGCCTTGGGCGTTAATAAACTGCGCCGGTTTTGTGAAAGTTGATGAAGCCGAAACACAGGCTGAGCAATGCTTTAGGGAAAACACTATAGGCCCGGAAATAATTGGTGCTCATTGTAAAAACAATGGGGTTCAATTTGTTACCTTTTCATCCGACTTAGTTTTTGATGGTAAAAAAGGCAAGGCTTACAGAGAAACAGATTTAGTAAGTCCCATAAATATTTACGGCAAAAGCAAAGCCAATAGTGAGGAAAAAGTGTTGCTGATTAATCCGGATGCGATGATAATAAGAACGAGTACTTTTTTTGGCCCATGGGATGAATATAATTTCGCTCATAACATGCTGCAAACGTTACGAGACAATAAAATTTTCAATGCAGCCAGCGATGTGATCATTTCACCAACGTATGTGCCCGATCTTGTAAATGCTACACTTGACCTGTTGATTGATAAGGAAAAAGGTATCTGGCATATAACCAATAGAACGGAAATTAGCTGGGCTGATCTAGCCTTAACCGTAGCCGTTAAAGCAGGCCTGAATGAACAACTTATTATTCCACTACCCATGTCGGATTTGAACAGGAGGGCTGCCATTCCCCGGTACAGTGCTTTGAAGAGTGAAAAAGGAATACAGCTCCCTTCGCTGGAAAATGCGCTTAGCCGCTACTTTGAAGAGAAAATATTTTTTCCGAGGGAGCCGGTTCATTAAAAAAAATAGTTCGCAATTAATTTATTTATTCCCCGCATGAGGTGCTTTGCTTAAATCACAGATCGCATACACAGGGCGAATATTATTTACAATCATTTATTTGATCTTACGTTTATAAATAATTTTTCATCGTAAATTTCAATTATTCTTTGATTGATAACTTTATTAAATGTTTCAAAAACTAAAATCGGCAAAATACTTATCCCTTCTTCTTAATCC
>JACDBU010000020.1 GCA_013694745.1 Chitinophagaceae bacterium | reverse complement strand
TAAATACCCGTCTTCCCCCCTGGTTTACCCATTTTGAAATGTGCTGTAATTGTATCATGTTTTTTATTAGTTATTAATTTTTGAATATTAATTATGGTTATAAATCACTCATTCCGCAACGACTTTACCGGGTTAGCAATGGCTGCTTTTACCGCCTGGAAACTAACCGTAAACAATGCAATAATAACTGCAAGCCCACCGGCAATAAGAAATACCCACCACGAAATATTTATACGGTAAGCAAAATCCTGCAGCCATTTATTCATTACCCACCACGAAAAAGGGAAGGCAACAATTGACGCAATGGCAACAAGTAGCAAAAAATCTTTTGACAGTAAGGTTATCATATTTGTTACCGATGCGCCCAGCACTTTTCGTATCCCAATTTCTTTTGTGCGGCGTTCTGCCGTATAAGCTGCTAAACCAAACAGCCCCAGACAGGATATTAAAATAGTCAGCAAAGCAAACAACCGGGAAAGCTTACCAATAAGCATTTCGCTTTGGAACAATTTTCCAAACTGGTCATCCATAAAACTGGATTCAAAAGGATAACCGGGGTTATTGGCCTTTACAACATTTTCAACTTTTGCCAATTGTTTCGTTACATCCTGGCCACTTTTTAAGCGCACCAGCATAGTACCCACATTAGCAGTATCACAAAAAATAATTAATGGATCAGGCTTTTTATACATATCATTATAAACAAAATCTTTCACCACACCAACAATTTTAAACGCTTTACCCTTACCATTATCACGGCGTACAAGCTGCCCTACAGCATCTTTTGTACTTACTACTTTTGCAAAAGTTTCATTTACGATAATGCTTGAACTGTCACTTGAAATATCGGGATAAAAATCCCTGCCACTGGCAAGCTTCATTCCCATTGTAGAAATGTATTGCGGACTAGCCCATTCCATTGTGACCAACAATTGTGAATTTGGAGTTTTGCCATCCCAGGTAAAATCAGCTGAACTGCTTCCCATATTTAATACACCACCATTTGAAACTGCAGCATTTTCCACGGCACCGGTGCTCAACAGGTCCTGGTATATTGCCGGAAAATGATCGTTCATTTTAGCTTTCAAGGGTACATAAATAACATTCTCTTTATTATATCCTAACGCACGGTCTTTAACGTGTTGTAATTGCCGGTAAATAATAATGGTGCTGATGATAAGCACAATTGAAATTACAAATTGGGCTATAACAAGACTCTTGCGGATGTAAATTGTTGCTGAATTTTTCCCCACTCTCAATCCCTTAAAAACCGTTGCAGGGTTAAAGGATGAAAGATATAACGATGGATAACTACCTGAGACTGCGCCACAAAGTATTGCAATCAACGGAAGCCCCGCCCATACAGCCGGTTGTGTGAAATCAAAAGAAAGTTTCTTTTGTACCAGTGTATTAAAAGCCGGGAGCGCAATAAAAACGATCACTATTGCAATGATCATGGCCGCAAATGACATCATTATTGATTCACCAAAAAATTGCCTTATCAAAATTCCCCTGCCCGCACCCATTACCTTCCTTACGCCCACTTCACGCGCTCTTTGCTCCGAACGTGCTGTAGCGAGGTTCATAAAATTTATACAGGCGATAATAATTATCAGCAAACCGATAAGGCTGAACAGGCGTACATATTCTATTCTTCCGCCCACTTGTTTACCTTCTTCAAATTTTCTTCGCAGGCGCCAGTCATTCATGGATAGTAAGAATGGTTTTGTATTGGTGCCGGTATCTTTTTTCGTAATAAAATCATGCAATTTTTTATCAACCATTCTAACATCGGCCCCATTTTGCAGTTGTACAAATGTTTGAATTCCATTGTTGCCCCATTCTTTTAGCCACGCGTTTTTTTCTTCATAAATTTTAAAGGCAGCCAGCCAGGAAAATTTTATGGAACTGTTTTCAGGTGGGTCCATTACCACGCCGGTAATAGTAAACAACTTATCATTATTTACTTTAAGCGTTTTGCCAATCGGATCATCGGAACCAAAAAACTTTTCGGCCATTTTGTTTGTAATAATTACAGAAGATGGATCGGTAAGTAAATTATTGGGGTCGCCTTTAAGTAACCCGAATGAGAACATTTTTAAAAAATCGGGATCAGTATATAATCCCTGTTCATAAATATTTTTATCCCCGCTGGTAAATAAAGTTTTGGTACCCCAGTCGGTTCTGGCAGCGTACCGGATCTCCGGCAATTCCTGTTTTATAGCGGGGGCCAGTAAACCAGGCAAGGCATCAAATGTAT
>JACDBU010000014.1 GCA_013694745.1 Chitinophagaceae bacterium | reverse complement strand
GTATCGCACGGAAAATTTTATCATCATCTTCAAAGACGGTTTGCATGATGATATGAATACCGGGAAAATTTTCTTTTATGATCAACACTGCATCTATCCCACTTATGCCTGGCATATCAATATCCATCAGCACAACTTCCGGCTTGCATGACCTGATCTTAAAAAGAAGATCGTCAGCATTATCGAATGCGCTTACGCAAGTAAAACCCGGCATGCCATTGATCAATTGAAAATATCCATCCCTAAGCATATGATTATCTTCGAAGATCGCAACGCTGATGCTTTTTTCCATGTATGTAATCTTAAATTTAACCAGTCATATGCAACCACATGAAAGGGTAGTTTTTTAATTTACCGGCATAACCAATTCAAGCTGTGTCCCTTTTGTTAATTCACTCTTAATGCTAAGCCGTGCATGGATCTCTATTGCACGCGTCAGCATATTTTTCATACCATTACCAGCGTAGGATTTCCCGGTTATCTCAAAGCCGCGCCCATCATCTGAGATCACCATAACAAGATTCTGTGCCTGCTGAAATATTTTTACATTTACTATTTTCCCATCAGCATACTTATATGCATTGTTAATTGCTTCTTTGAAAATGAGGAAAAAGTTTTTACGTTGCCCCATAGACAATTTTATATTTTTTACATTATCATTAATTTCAAACTGCAAAAGAATATTTTTGCCTGATAATAATTCACCGGCGAAATACTGCATTCGCAGAAGAATATTTTCGAAGTTATCATTTTTAGGACTTACAGCCCACACAATATCATTCATTGTATCTATCATATTTCTCGATGAGCTCCCCATCTTTTCAAGAAGAATTCCGGCATTTTCAGCATTCGTCTTCAGCTGCCTGCCTGCAATTTCACTGTAAACGGAAATGCTGTTAAGTGTAGAGCCAATATCATCATGCAGATCAGTTGCAATTCTTTGGCGCATGTTGGAAACCGCCTCCCTGTTACGTTTAAGGTACGCATAGCCAGCATACATTATTACAACTAAAAGAAAAAGCCACAATAAATATGCAGCCCAGGTACGCCACCATGGAGGATGAATAATAAATGTAAGGGTAGTAATATTTACACTCTTGATTCCGTCTGAATTTTGTGATCTGACATTAAACGTATAATTACCCGGTGCAAGGTTGGCATAAGTAACGGACCTGCGAGTGCCGGCTGAAACCCAACTGTGATCTACTCCGCTAAGCTCATAAAAATATTCATCAGTTCTTCTTCCTAAAAAGGAAACAGAAGCATAAGCAATTGTTATTACATTTTGATCATAAGATAAATTTATGTGTACGTACTGCAGCAAAGAATCAACAGGGAAGCTTTTCCCGCCCAAATCGAAATCCGTTATCAAAACATCGGGAGGAGCGGGTTTAGCCCGTATACTATCAGGATGAAAATAAATAATTCCAGAATTAGCTGCACAAAGAAAAAATCCATTTTTTAATTTACAAAAAACCTGTAGAAAAAGATGGTCCCTGATACCATCTGTTATTCCATAATGCAAAATTTTTCCTGTTTCAAAATCCTTGCGCTCAATTGCATTGCCGGTAAAGACCCAGGTATTATTTTTATTATCCGCAATCCCGCCATACACTAAATTGGATGATAATCCATGTGTGGTATTTATGAATGAAGTATTCCCGCTTACCGTATTGTAAAGAAATAATCCTTTACTCAGCGATCCACCCATAATAACAGAATCATTGAGTGAGAAAGGTGAAAAAACATGCTGTGCAGTAAGAATTCTTTTATCAACCAGGCCTGTGCCAACATTGAACCGGTTAAATCCATAGCCGGCCGTTGCAAGCCAAACCATATTTTTATTATCTATCAATAAACCGTCAATAATTTTTGGTTCTCTGGATTCGTATAGATTTTTAAAAACAATTATTTTATTTGAATCATTAAGCCATTCGCCTAACATGCCGTTATAAAGTCCGAACCAAAAATTGTTTTTGTAGTCTTTTGCAATATGCATCACAGTAAATTTCTCGAACTCCGGAACTATCCGGTTTATAAAAATATCTGTAGATGGATCAACAACTGAAAGCATTCCATACTGGGAACCTATCCATATCTGCTTTTTACTGTCTTCCCCAAAACTCCATGCCCTGTTTAATGGTTCTCCATATGATTTTACATTCTTTTTATCATTAACGTAATTTTTCTTCAGCACAAAATTGCTGTCGTATTTAAAAATACCGTTTCCCCATGTGCTAATCCAGATATCCCGTGTGCTGCTTTCAAAAATAGAAGTAACATTTGCAGTGAATTGGGTAGGCTTGCCGGGTTGCTGGCTTAGGTATTTAAATTGTTGAAAATGTGGATTAAATACATTCATTCCAAGATCTGTATCTACCCAAATATTTCCCTCACGGTCTTTTAAAAAACTATAAATTGCCTCGTCATAATGTAACCCGTATTCCGATCCGTTATCATATTGTATCACAGTAAATGAATCGTATCTTTTATCATATCTTATTAAGCCGATATCCTGTACACCAAACCATATACTTCCATTATCATCGTCCATACAATCATAAACCTGGGAATAATTGGTTTTATTTTTCTCTTTATTCCGATCCTGCAGAATTGTATAATGCGTTAATTGATTAGAATTCGTATTGTATTTGCACAGGGTTCCAAAATAATCCGCCATCCATAAATTTCCGCTCCCGTCTATTTTGAAAAAAGCAATGGGATTATATTTAATAAGTAAGTGGTTGAGTGCTGTATCAATAAGATAATGAAATTGCTTTTTTTTATATTGATAAGAAGCGATCTCATATCTGCCATTCTTTGACAGCAGCATCCAAAATATTGAGGTGTTTATATCGAAAGTAATTGTTGCGATGCCCTGTTCCGGGTCGTTTATAATTTTGCTTATTAAAACTGCATTACCGGATTTATAATCATATTGAAATATATTTTTAGTAGTTATTATCCATAATTTATTTTCAGCATCTTTAAAAAGGTTGGACACATTGTTGGTATTGCTGTCTGCTGCATCCGGCATATACAAACGAATAAGTTTGCGCTTTTTTCGGTCATACATATTAATCCCATCATCATTTATGATCCATATATTTTTATTTTTATCTTCTACCGGATTGGAAGCCCATTCCCGGGGAGTATTTTTTGTGGAGGAATTATTATAACGATATGTAACAAAATTTTTACCATCGAATCGTTGAATACCATTTATGGTACTGAACCAGTAGAATCCTTCACTATCCTGGAAGCTTCTTACACGGGCGTTATCCAATAAACCATCTTCAACAGTAAGGTGTTGAAAAACATAATTGTTTTGAGAAAAAGAATAAAAGGGAATAAATAGAAGTATCGTAAAAAATTTGAAAGACATACCTGTTTTCATTAAACCTAAACAAAGTAATGCATTATTCACCTATTTTTTGGGATGGTTTGGCGATGCCGTGAAGTTAAATATTAAGAACTAGTTTGGCTTCGTTCGTAAGATTGGAATTGCTGGTGAAAAATTAACTATAACCAGGTTATTAGCACATGACCATTTGTGGTTTATACGTCTTTCTTCACCTGCCATTTCTTTGCACTTTTTTTTCAACCAACGTGTTGCAAAAGCAAGCGGTGTTTTTGTATTACAAAAACACCGCTTGCTAATTACAGTTTTTTATGGGTGCATCATCATACGATTTAGACGAATTTTCATGAATAAGAAAAATAATTGGTGAAAATTTGTCTAAATCGTGACCGATTTTTTTTTACAGCAATCGCACATGAAAATACATATCTGATAAAATTATTGCGGAACTAAAAAATAGTATCAATCCGAAATTGACAAGATTAAATTTTAAACTAAAGCCATATCGCTTTGATATTTTATAGACAAGAAAGAACAGGATGCCCGTCATAATAACCGGGAGTGAAAACTTACACAATTCCATAGCTGTACTGATTCTTGCTTCATCATTTGGATTGATAATACTTATCACTTATGCTAATAGCCTCATGTATAAACATATAAATAAAAAAGGATAAAGCAACTTTCTTTTATGTTGCCACATCAGGATAAAAAATACAATTGCCTGCAGTAACGTAAAAAGTGGGCCAGCTGCACTGATCATTTGATAATGCATATCATTATTGTATTTACCACTTATTGGAAAAGTACTGTTGAGCGTAGTTTCCATTTTGTATCCTAATAATTCGCCTGTTGCCCAATGGGCAATTTCATGCATAATCCACGAAAGAATTACAGCAATTGCTGTAATAATAATGTAACGCGTATTGATTTTATTATCAGTAGTGAAGTTGGCCACGGATTACATGAAAAAATTAAAAACTAACCACCAGTTTTAGTGGTGGCTGTAATAAGTGGCATTACGCCACTTTAGTATTTAAAATGTCTAAAAAATTATTGTGAAATTAAAATTAAAAAAAGACCTATAAAATGCAACTTTAACTGCAACCCATACTGTTACCACAATTTAAACATTTGTAACAAGTGCCGCTGCGAATGGTTATGTGCCCGCAGGTGTTGCAGGCAGGCGCATCACTCTGCATGCTTTTTGCCGCAGAATTTACACCGTCCATTCCATTGCTTGCTTTTCGCACGGTATCAGTGCGGTGCGCTTTAATTTGCGGTTGTGCGGCACTGTTAGTTGGTGTACCGATCACCCGCACTTCGCTCAATTCATGCACCCTATTGCCAATGGTGGGCGTGCTTTCATCCCATTCTTCATTACCCAGGTTCTGCACTTCGGGTTTATCCAGAACATGCACCAGGTCATTCCTGCCTAAATATTCATAAGCAAGCGAACGGAACATAAAGTCAATAATAGAAGTAGTTGTTTTAATATTCGGGTGATCTACCATTCCTGATGGTTCAAACCTTGTAAACACAAATTTCTCCACAAACTCTTCCAGTGGAACACCATATTGCAAGCCAATTGAAATTGCGATAGCAAAACAGTTAAGCATGCTCCGCATGGTAGCGCCCTCTTTGGCCATATCGATAAAGATTTCCCCTAACGTACCATCGTTGTATTCACCGGTTCTTAAAAATAAAGCTTGCCCGTTGATCTTTGCTTTTTGTGTAAAACCACGTCGCTTTGCCGGTAATGCCCTGCGTTCCACGATCATGGCCAGTTGGCGTTTTAAGGAAGTATCCGCGCTGTTCTGAACACGCTTGTTCACTTCTTCCAGCAAGTCGTCAACAGTGAGCTGGCTCATATCAACGATCCTGGATTCTGCCGTAAGTTCCAGGTTATCTATTGCCAGTTGTGCAGTGTCAATTGCTTTTTTCTTTTTATCACTTTTATTACTCAGCGGTTGTGATAATTTAGAACCATCACGGTAAAGCGCACACGCTTTTAATCCCAGCTGCCAGCTAAGCATATAAGCTTCTGCGATCTCTTCAAGGTTGGCTTCGTTGGGAAGATTTATTGTTTTTGAAATAGCGCCGCTAATGAATGGCTGCGCCGCTCCCATCATACGGATATGACCCGTTTGATGAATATACCTTTCTCCTTTGTGCCCGCATTTATTGGCACAATCAAATACTGATAAATGCTCATCTTTTAAATACGGAGCGCCTTCTACCGTCATGGTGCCACAGATATATTCATTGGCTTCATCAATTTGTTCATCAGTGAATCCCAGGCTTTCCAGCAGGCTCCATTCAAAATTGTGGTATTGTTCTTTTACAAAACCCAGTCGCTGCAAACACTCTTCTCCTAAAATATATACATTAAAAACAAAGCCGATCTCAAATGCTGAACCCATAGCGGCATCCAGCTTTTTTATTTCTTCTGAATGAAATCCTTTTTCTTTCAGCGAGGTAGGATTGATGTGCGGCGCACCATACACTGTTGCATGCCCCTTTGCATAATTCACTATCTCCTCAATTTCTTTTTCATTGTATTTTAAATTACGCAACGCCTGTGGTACACTCTGGTTAATGATCTTAAAATATCCTCCGCCACTTAATTTTTTAAATTTCACGAGTGCAAAATCAGGCTCAACTCCCGTAGTGTCACAATCCATAACCAGTCCAATGGTTCCGGTTGGTGCGATAACCGTTGTTTGTGCATTGCGGTAACCAAATTTTTCTCCCATCATCACAGCATCATCCCAGGCTATGGTGGCCGCTTTTAATAAATAATCAGGACAATATTTTGCATTGATGCCCTGGGGTTTTATTTCTATGCCTTCGTAAGCATCCATGGCATCGTAAGCAGCAGCGCGGTGATTACACATTACACGCAGCATGTGTATTTTATTTTCTTCGTATTTGCTGAAGGTTCCTAAATGTTCTGCCAGTTCCGCAGATGTTTTGTATGCAACACCCGTCATGATTGCTGTAATGGCGCCGGCTATACCGCGCGATTCCTCGCTGTCGTACGCAATGCCACTAACCATAAGCATGCTGCCCAGGTTGGCATAACCAAGTCCGAGTGTACGGTAATCGTAAGAAAGTTGTGCAACTTCTTTACTCGGAAATTGCGCCATGAGTACTGAAACTTCAAGTACGGTAGTCCATAATCTCACCGTATATTCAAAGCCCTCAACATCAAAACTGTTATCCGCTTCATTAAAAAATTTACGCAAGTTAACGGAAGCAAGGTTGCAGGCAGTGTTATCTAAAAACATATATTCACTGCAAGGATTGCTCGCCCTTATCTTTCCGCCTTCCGGGCAGGTATGCCATTCGTTTATGGTAGTATCATATTGGGTTCCGGGATCAGCACAGCGCCACGCAGCATAATTTATTTTATCCCATAAATCCTTTGCTTTTATTTTCTTCATCGTTCTGCCATCGCTTCTTGCTTTCAGCTCCCATTCGCCATCGGCTTCCAGCGCATGGAAAAATGCATTTGGTATTCGCACAGAATTATTACTGTTTTGTCCGCTTACGGTTTTATATGCTTCACCCTCATAATCACTCGGGTAACCAGCTGCGATGAGCACCCCTACCTTTTTTTCTTCTTCTACTTTCCAGTTTACAAAGGTTTCAATTTCAGGATGATCCAAATCAAGACAAACCATCTTGGCCGCCCGCCTTGTTGTACCACCACTTTTGATTGCGCCGGCCGCCCTGTCACCAATTTTTAAAAAACTCATCAACCCGCTGGAAGTACCGCCACCACTTAGTTTTTCACCTTCACCGCGGATGCTGCTAAAGTTTGTACCAACACCGCTTCCATATTTAAAGATCCTTGCTTCACGTACCCACAGATCCATTATACCACCTTCGTTAACCAAGTCATCTTCTACGCTTAAAATAAAACACGCATGTGGCTGCGGGCGCTCATAAGCCGAGGTTGATTTTTTTAATTTTGCATCAGCTTCATCAACATAATAATGCCCCTGTGCTTTGCCGGTAATGCCGTAAACTTCGTGCAGACCTGTATTGAACCATTGAGGCGAATTGGGTACACAGCCCTGGTTTAAAATGCCATAAACAAGTTCTTCATAAAAAACCTGGGCATCATCTTTTGAAGCGAAATAATTATAGCGCTCGCCCCAAACCCGCCAGCAGTGTGCCATACGATGCGCCACCTGCTTAACTGTAGTTTCCCTTCCGGTAGTACCGTCCGGTTGTGGAACACCGGCTTTACGAAAATATTTTTGGGCTAAGATATCTGTAGCGATCTGGCTCCATTGTTTGGGGACTTCAACGTTATCCATCTGGAATACAACTTCGCCCGTTGTATTCTTGATC
>JACDBU010000004.1 GCA_013694745.1 Chitinophagaceae bacterium | reverse complement strand
GATCAGGTATTTATATCAGGCATATTTTACCGGGCCTCTTTAAAAGTGCACAACATTTTGATCATGGCGTAAATGGATCATTATGGTCAATTTCCCTGGAAATAAAATTATACCTCACTTTAATTATCGCAGGCCTGTTGTATAAAAGGGGAATAAAAAATATTTTTATAATACTCGTTATCCTTACGTTGATATTTACCTTTTTAGTGAACTGCAATTTCGAAAACTGGCAAAATTATTTTGATGCTTTACACACAAAATTATTCCTGGTATTCATAATTGGAAATCTTTGTTTCCTGTATTACAAAATGATACCGCTCAACATTTTATTATTGCTTACCGCTTGCCTGGCCTGGGTTTTAACGCTGTATTTTTGTGAACCCCTGGTTGTTGTTACAGAACCCGTACTGTTCGCTTACCTGACTTTGTTTTGCTGTTATACAAAAAAAACAATTGCGCTTAAAACGGATATCAGTTACGGTATCTATATCTATGCTTTTTTAATAACCCAAATATTAATAGAACTGGCTGGTAAAATTTCTCCGGTTAAGTTGACTGCTTTGGTAGTGTTATGTACCATTCCCGTGAGTTATCTTTCCTGGATTTTGATTGAGAAGCGGGCGCTTGCCCAAAAAAAGAATTATGATCATTTATTTGGTAAAAAAGAAAAAATTTCCGGTATCTAAAGATGTTCCAACCCGGGGTCAAACATTTTTACCTTTTAAAGCTTCTGCAACAACTTCATCCATGATCCGCTCTGCATAGGGACGCGAAATATTATTAAGCTCTTCTGTTTTTGCATGGATCAGATTTTTATCATTCATGGTTAATGCCAGCTGCAATGCCTGCATTGTTTCAGCCGTTTCCATGAGTTCGTGCGCACTTAATTTTCCGGAATTTTTTTGAATAAATTTTTCAGTAGTCCTTAGCAATTGTTCTCCTTCTGTTTGTGCTTCCCGCAACGCCCTGATATCAATATCTTCTTTTGCATGCGTAATAGATGCTAACAGCATTTGCTCTACTTCTTCATCTGATAAGCCATATTGCGGCTGTACATGGATGCTTTGCTCTACCCCGCTTCTAAGTTCTTTGGCCTTCACCACTAAAATGCCATCAGCATTTATCAAAAAAGAAACTTCCACTTTTGGTAACCCTGCAGGCATCCCGGGTATACCTGTTAAATTAAATTCTGCAAGCTTGCGATTATCTTTCACAAGGTCACGTTCTCCCTGGTACACGCCGATTTTCATTGCTCCCTGGCCATCTTTTTGTGTAGTATACTGGCGGGCAACTTTTGCGGGGATCTTAGAATTCCGCGGCATTAAAACATCCATTAAACCACCCATTGTTTCAATGCCCAGTGAAAGAGGAGTAATATCCAGGAGTAGAAAATCTTTATTATTTCCCGCTAAAATATCAGCCTGGATCGCGGCCCCTAAAGCAACCACTTCATCAGGATCAAGCGAATCATTTACCGGCTTGCCAAAAAATTCACTTACCTGTTTTTTTACCAATGGTATCCTTGTTGAACCCCCAACCATTACTATCACATCAATATTATCTTTCTGCAAGCCAGAATCTTTTAAAGCACTTTTACAACAGGAAATAGTTTTATCAATAATGGGCTGAATAATTATTTCAAATTCTGATATTGAAAGTTTTAGCCGGTGGCCATTTAATTCATCTTCAAAATCATTTTTTGAGGAAAGCCATTTTTTTGCAGTTTCCGCTTTTAACCTTAATGCATTTAAAAAATCTTTGTTATTTTTTTCGGAATTCATTTCCTCTTTTTGCAGCCAGAAATTCTGTATGACATTATCAATATCATCGCCGCCCAAATAGGTGTCCCCATTTGTTGATAATACTTCAAAAATACCGTTTGCGATCCTGAGAATGGAAATATCAAAGGTGCCACCGCCAAGATCATAGACAGCTATTGTTTTATGATCTTCTTTTTGCAGTCCTAAACCATAAGCAAGACTTGCGGCTGTTGGCTCATTAACGATGCGTAAAACATCCAGTCCTGCCAGCTTTCCTGCATCACGCGTGGCTTGCCTCTGGGTATCATTAAAATAAGCAGGTACCGTTATTACCGCCTTTGTAACAGGTGTTTTTAAAATGTGCTCAGCACGTTTCTTTAATTCTTTTAAAATAAATGAAGATAATTCCACCGGCGAATAAAATTTGTTACCAACCTGGATCTTGACCAGGCTTTCTGTTTCGCTATCTATTATTTTATAAGAAAAAAAAGAAGAATGATCACGGATATCTTTATACGATTTCCCCATAAGCCGCTTCGCAGAAAAAATTGTATTCCCGGGTTCTGTTAACAAATATTTTTTGGCTTCTTCCCCAACTGAAATATTACCATTATCATCAAAATGAATTACAGACGGAACAAGGGAAATGCTATCATGTTCTTTTAATGCAACCGGCTTTTTGCTCTCGGGATGTATTATTGCAATAAGGCTATTGGTTGTACCAAGATCTATCCCAACAATAATTTCTTCTTTTTGCAAAGCGCCTGTCGCAATATTGATTCCAACCTTAGCCATAATAAAAAATTAAAATGCAAATTTACAAAGAAGCGACTCGATGACTTGTATATTTTATTAAACATTCTTCATCTTCTCCCTACACTCGCCACTTGCAACTCGCTACTTGCTACTCGCTATTCGCTACTCCTTCTACCATTATCAAAGCATAAGCAAAAAAAAAGGGATGAATAAATTCACCCCTTTATATATTTTTTTGAAATTTTTTTTTAATGCATCAGGTACATCTTACCATACCCTTTAGTAAAATATTTATCGGTATTATCTCCATCGTCTTTGAATTTATCGAGCTTTTTACCATTTAAATTGGTTAATACCCTGTATAAATAAACACCATTCGCAAGCTTTTGTCCATACATGTCCGTACCATCCCATTTAAAATCAGTGATATTTCGTCCAACATGTACCGGGCCTAACTCCTGGCTGGTAATTTCCCTGACTATCTTGCCCGTGATGGTTAGTATTTGAATGCGTATATTTTGCGGCGGTGCTATACCAGTAACAGTAAACACAAAGGCTGTAGAAGAAGTAAAAGGGTTAGGGTAGTTCAGTAAATTTGAGATCATTGGTTTATTGATGACCCTAAAATCAATATGGTAATCCAGTGCCCCTGCTTTATTTCCTGTACGATCCTGGCCCGAAACGATCAATTCATATTCATCATCTTCCCCAGGCAAAACGGGGCTGAGATCTATCGTGGCTGTGTTATCCCCGGTTGATGCATTGGCAGGCGTAAACCTTAATGTGTCATTATCAAAATGATACGTTCTTAATGTGCCATCCGGATAGCGTATCTGCACTTTTATGAGTGAGGTATCATTCAAAAGCAGGAAAGCATTTTCATCTTTCAGCTTAATGGTAATGTGAGGACGGGCAGAAACAATATCACGGTTTAGAATATGCACCCCATCGAATGTTACATCAAGTAAAGGATTGAATGCATCGCCCTTTACATAGAAATTTTTATAGATGAAATTATTAAAATGATACTGTTCCGGCTGATCATTATCCGGATTTACTTCCACAAATAAAGTATTAATGCCGGTGTAGTTCCTTGTATCGATTGAATAGCTAACGATCAATGTATCTCCCATCTGCAGCGCTTTCTTTTTAGGAATAGAAATAATGTGCTGAACATTATTATTATCGATGATAGAGAATTTAATTTTCAGACTATCAAAAGCCGTTTCGCTTATATTTTTGAATGCCACAGCAAAATCAATGTTCTCACCAGTAGTAACCGTATCCTTCATCTTAAATAATATGTTTGGTGCAATTGCTCCTTCCGGAACATAGTCTGCATCAACCCTCCAGTAAATTAATTGATTTGGCGTAGCATTTATTCTATCACTGTTGATCATTTTTAAAGTAAGATTTGGATAAACGGCGGCATTTATAAAGGCAAGTGTTGTATCAGTAGCAGGACCAACTACAGCCAGTTTAACTTTTGTACCTGAATTGTTTATTCCGTATACTTCAATTTTTACAGAATCCGGAAATGCAGGCTCAACATTTTTTCCTCTCCAATGCAATGCCTTCCAGGCTTTCGCCAAACCAAATACCGGTGATTCAATGGTGCCCGAAGTAACAAACTCCTGTAAGGTTAAATCTTTAACAAGCAGATCCGTAGCCAGGGTGCCGATCATTTGAATTGGCGTGAATGATGGATCATTCTTTTTATAAATAAAAATGAAAGGTTTGTTGGATGTGAATGAATCCAGTTTGGTAAATCCTAACTGGATGAGCCTGTTGTATAATGATGTGCCATTGCCATTTGCTGCTGCATCCGTTTTCCAGGCATCAACATAACTATAAGTACTTCCATTGAATAAGAGATTATAAAGAAATACATAATCCTTGTCGGGAATGCTGTCTAAAATGGTTATTGCTTTATTGCGATCGGCAAGTGTATTAAAATAATATTCAAATTGATTTTGACGGCTACCTGTACCCGGGGGATTACTTTTGTACAAACCCGGATTGTGATTCGGGAGTCCGTTAAGTGTTTTGGGATCCAGTGCAGCAAATTGCAATGTGCCAAAATTATTTCCAAAATTAGCTACCCTGGACGTTCCCACATTCAAATAAACATTTGCCACATCATTAGGGGGGTAATTACCTGTTGACAAAATAACACCCAGGGGCTGTTGTGCAAATGCAAAAGTGCCATTATAGGTGATGTCTACATAAGTACTTTTTAAATGCTGGTAATAATGTGATTGATTAAACCCCGTGCTGCTGTTTGGCAAATAAACAAAGCTCGCGTTATTCCATACCACAGGGCCTGAAACTGGCGTCATCCCTACTCTCCAGTAATATACTGTACTGTCTGCATATGTGATAGAAGGCGTAAACTGAATTACACCGCCTGTTGATATTACAGATAATGATTTTTTGAAAGCTGAATTAAATAACTCAGTTGTATCAATCTCCATAAGAATCTGACGCTGCCCCGCCAAAGGGTTGGCTGTTGATCCGAAAAAATTAATATTCTGATGATTGATGATTGAAAAATTATATGGAAAAACAGGTCTTACCTCATCTTCAAAAATATAAAAATCGGCACTTGCTGTATTATTAAATTCAGAAAGTTCTGGTACTTTATTATCTACGTCTAAGGTTACCGTTATTCTGTTTAATCCTTTATCAGCAATGGGATTTATGGTCTCTGTAAAATTTAGCGAATCAGCATATTTTGGGGCTGCAATCTTTTTATTAAAAATAATATTTATACTGTCATTGGGTAGTTTTCTTGTAACCAAAACCCTTATTGAATCGTTTATTGCTTTCCCGATATTGAGTATTTTAATATTTAAGGTATACGAATTATCAGCAACAGAAACAATGGCCGGGTTTATACGGATCATGGGTGATTCAATTATATAATCAGGTTTTGCATGTGTATTTATTTTTAAAGCCGGATCACCATGCAGGGCAATTTCTTCGAGGTTAGCCCTCGAAAAAAAGTCGAGTACTGGTATATCCCCCCCCAAATTTCTTATGGTATTTTTTATTTGATTACCGATCGTATTTCCATAATTCACAACGCCTATCTGGGCGTACAGCTGGTTGTTATAATTATTTAAATAAGGTGGTATACCTAGATGTGAGCTTGCTAAAAATCCAATTGAGCCTCTTTGATTTGCCAGCACAAATTTTTCTGAAATAGAAAGTTCGCCCTGTAAACGAAGGGGATCATAAACATAATTGTTACCGGCTGTACACCCACTAACATTAAAGAAAGGGTATTTGCCGGCATTTTGATATACATCTGGATTATCCAGGTTGAATGCCAGTATGTTTGCCGAGGAATGTCCAAAATAAGCGAGTAAACTTATGCCTTCATTAAAAAGTTCAGTGATCCTTTGACTAGCCAAATTTTGAACCGGAACTGAAGTGGATTTTATGAAGGTTTCTACTTTACCACCATAAAAAGTATCCTCTATCACTTGTTTATATTGGTTCATATAACTTTCAAAAGAAGCTGATTCCAGGCTATCTCCCCCGCCAATTACATGAACAATATTTTTCATCCAGGCCTTATCTGCTACGGTTTGCGTGGTAGACGCCTGGGCAGCTTCATACTGCTTCATTTTATCAAGGTAAATGCCTACTTCGTTACCATCCGTAACCGACAATCTTCCAACAGGCACATCCGGCACAATACTTCCATAATTGCTTGCCAACAAAACATCCGATGCAGGATTACCAAAAGTTTGTACAAGGTTTAGCCTGTCGGCAACGGGGTTATTTTGGTTGATCGTGTATTCATTATACGTTACTCCTTTTCCAATGAGAAAAACATATTTTGGTACGGTACTGAAACTGGTTTTGGTAAATTGAATAAAATCTTTAATTGCTAATGGATGTTTTTTTATACCATAAGCAAACTGGTCGGTTAACTCATTTATATCAAATATTTTTGCATTGAAACTACCGCCTGCAGTTGAGTTCCTGTAAATCCTGTACTGGTCAACATTGTTTACTCCCGATCCATTATTAAAAATGAGCGGGTTGCTTATGATCATATAATCACCCTGGTTGGCAGCTGTGCTGTAATTCACAAAATTGCGTGGTGTGAATGTGTTCACCGCATTGATGTTGCCTGCGTCTTCACTAATTAAAATGAACTTACGCGACGGATCTGCTGAGGGTGGCAACACAAATTTTACCTGCCCGGGTGTAGAAATATCGCCGGTATAACGCCTGCTGGTATTGAGATCCAGCAATACAGGAGCAGTACTTCCATAATTGAAACTATTAATAACAAGATAATTGCCCGAAGCGGTTGCCGGTAATTCAAACTCAAAATTTGCTTGATTATTAAAAATAAATTTGCTTGGATATTTCACCTCAAAAAACGAAACAACCATCCGGTCTGTTGTAACAGCTGAAGTATTTGTAATAACAACACTTAAATCATCCGGATTAATAAAATCAGCAAGAGGAATATTATCTATCTGTCTTTTTTTATAAGTAAACTGGGGCATGGCCTCGTCCATTATCACTGTATTATAAAATTTGACGCGTAAATTCCTGGTGTTAGGTGCATTTCCTGCAGCACCGATCCTGAAAGTGGCCGGCGGACCTGAAGCATATACATTTAAATTGTTGAGTATGGGATTAAAATCACCCGGTGAAATATCATTCGAAGTAAATCCTTCACCAATATCATAAGAAGAAGAATAAACATAAAGCCCAACCGGTTGTGCAAACCCGGGGTTAATCATATTTTTATAATAAACTCCTCTGGTATTCATGAAATAAGGTTCTACAGGCAATACATTACCTGCAACATTATTTGCATTATTGGTATACCTGGAATTTCCGCCTGCAGGATTGACCGTTAAAAAATAAGAAGATGTATCAGTTTCTAAACTCCAGTGATCAGATAATTGATAATCAGGATCACGGTAAAGTTTGGTATCTTTTTTTCCATCATTCATCAGCCCCCAAAATTCTATGTATCCCGAACCACCCAATGGCCCGGAAGGGGAAGTTGTATACATGGTTACCTGTACTCCATTTCTCCATAATTGAAACTGCTCTGCAGGGGTGTTGCCTAAGGTGATGGTTGACAATGAAGCCTGGGAAATACGGTATAAACCGGTGCTTCCAACTTTAAATTTGTAATACGTTTTACTGTAATCTATCCAGCTGTTATTATAGGGCTGGGCATAGCCTTCTATGGTGATTATTATTAAAAGAAAGAGTAATACTTTTTTCATGCGGTTAAATTAATGGCTTATTCTTCTTTTTTACGGGTAAGATCAAAACGTAAAGAAAAAATATGACTGTATAAAGGGTTAGATTGGTTAGCGAGATTAGAAAAAGAATAATCAATACTTACATTTTTTATCTTGAAACCTGCACCCAGGCTGGGCTGGTATATCCATACCTTTTTTTGATTGAGTGTATCACCATCAGCAAGCGCTTTTTGAAAATTGGTTATTCCTGCCCGAACAAAAAACACACTCTTAATAGCTATTTCCAGCCCAAGATGCGGATCAACACTTATCGGGTTACTGCTGATGACTGTATTTCTCCTGCCATCGAAGGTTACATCAAAATCTGCTTCAGTAAGCAGGCTGAGTGATTTTCCTAATTTAAAATTATAACTGCCTCCCAGGGTAACACGAGGTGCAGTTAGCTCCGTGGATTTAACCGGTATATCATTTTTTGTAAGGTATAAAACCTCTTTTTCCTTTTCAGTAAAATTAAAAGACCACGCATTGAAAGTAGTAGTAAGATCTTTTGCAACTAACCCCAAACTCCACCTGTCTTTTTGCATTTTTACCCCGGCATCCACTCCAAATCCCCAGGCGGTAGCAAAGTGTCCAACTTTACGATATATAACCTTTGCATTTGCACCAAAGCTTATTTTTTTATTTTCTTCATCAACCACTTTTTGTGCAAATGAAAAAAGAAACGCGTAATCTGCAGACGAGAAAGCCGTAACTGCTCCATAATTGATACTGCCATCCGGCTGCACCAGGAACAAAGTATTTGGAATATCATCTACTGCAAACCGCAGTACAGAAAAACCAAGTGTTCTTTTATTATCATTTACCGGTATGGCCACACTTCCATAATCATACTTAGCAATATTTGAGAAATAGCTGGCATGCATAAGATTGATGGTAGTATTGTCCTGCACACCTGTTAACCCAGCGGGGTTCCAGTAGCCTGCCGTACCATCAGAAACAGAAGCAACCTGTGCGCCCCCCATTGACAAACCCCGGGCACCTGCTCCTATGTTTAAAAATTCATTGGAATATTTCCTGAATTGACAATACCCTGATAAAGAAAACAGCGCTAAATAAAGCGTGAAAGCGGGACGAATTATTTTCATATTTTCACTGGGTAATTGTTGTGGTTCTTAAAACGGAATTATCCGTAATAATATTGCTAAGCAATGATGCGCAATTTACGCTAAAAATGGTGAGCAAACAGGTAATAAGGAAGAATTTAAAAATTAGGACAGTCCAATCTGCATAAAGGTTGCATACCAAACAACCCATTAAATAGCTGCAGGATATTTAAATACAAATATTCGGGTAACAGGGGATGATAAAATATTTAAAATGAGGAATTTAATTGAAGAATTAAGATGGCGAGGTTTGGTGCAGGATATAATGCCTGGCACAGAAGAACACCTCTGTAAAGAGATGACAACTGGTTATATCGGGTTTGACCCTACGGCTGATAGTCTTCATATAGGCAGCCTGGTACCCATAATGCTGTTGGTGCACATGCAAAAATTTGGACATAAGCCCATTGCCCTTATTGGTGGTGCAACCGGGATGGTGGGTGATCCGTCAGGGAAAAGTGAAGAAAGAAATCTTTTGAGCGAGGATATATTACATCACAACCTTTCATGTGTAAAAAAACAACTGGAGAAATTTTTAGATTTTGATGCTACGCTTCCTAATGCAGCAGAAATGGTTAATAATTATGATTGGTTCAAAGAAATATCGTTCCTGCAATTTATAAGAGATGCCGGCAAGCATATTTCTATAAATTATATGCTGGCCAAAGAAAGTGTGAAAAAAAGAATGGAAAGTGAAAGCGGGATGAGCTTTACTGAATTTACTTACCAGCTGGTGCAGGGATACGATTTTTTTTGGTTGTATAAAAACAAGCATTGCAGGTTGCAAATGGGTGGCAGTGATCAGTGGGGAAATATTGTTACCGGCACAGAACTTATCAGGAAAAAAGGTGGCGGGGAAGCTTTTGCCTTTACCTGCCCGCTTATGACAAAAGCCGATGGCGGAAAGTTTGGTAAAACCGAAAAAGGAAATGTATGGCTTGATGCAAAAAAAACCTCTCCTTACCAATTCTATCAATTCTGGCTTAATGCTGCAGATGAGGATGCAAAAAAATACCTTAGGATATTTACAATGCTGTCAAAAAAGGATATTGACGAACTTATTGCCAAACATAACGGTAACGAACACATGCGTTTGATGCAGCAGAAGCTGGCTGAAGAAATTACAACCTTCGTTCACAGCAGGCAGGATTATGAATTTGCTGTTCAGGCCTCCCAGATATTATTCAGTAACAATACAGCTGAAATTTTAAAGCAATTAAATGAAGATGAATTATTGCAGGTTTTAGAAGGTGTGCCGGCCATCCATTTTCTAAAATCAGACCTGGTGAGCGGTACGGATTTTATTTCTTTTTTAACCGGCACAAAAATCTTTCCAAGCAAAGGGGAAGCAAAGAAAATGGTATTGGGTGGAGGTGTGAGCATTAATAAATTGCGGGTTGAAAGTGCAGAATTTGTGATTGACACAAAACAATTATTGAACGGCAAATACTTACTGATACAAAAAGGAAAGAAAAATTATTATTTGGTGAAAGCGGTTTAAGCGCTATCCGGCAATATGCAAAAAGTTTATTTTATCAGTGGATTGGGTGCAGATAAAAGGATTTTTGATTTTTTAGATCTGCGATTTTGTGAGCCCGTTTTTCTAAATTGGCTTACGCCGGGGAATGATGACACACTTCCATCTTACGCCAAAAAAATGGCGGAAAATATCAAAGGCAGCAATGCAATTATTGTAGGACTATCTTTTGGTGGCATGCTTGCAACCGAGATGGCAAAACAACATCCGGGATGGAAAGTTATACTGATCGCAAGTGCCAAAACAAAACACGAGGTACCCTGGTTCTGGAGAGCAGCCAGGTATTTACCGGTTTATAAATGGATCCCTGGTAAGTGGATGAAAGTGATTGGAAAAAATTCAAATTATATTTTTGGTGCATTTGAAACCTCACAAAAGAAAATAATATCACAAATAATAACAGATACGGATCCTCAATTCAGCAAATGGGCTATAGGCAGTATCTTACATTGGCAAAACGAGACAAAACCTGCTAATGTTCTTCATCTTCATGGAACAGCTGATAAGTTATTACCGCTAAAATATTTAAAAGCTGATCATGTAATTGATGGCGGCACCCATTTGATGCTAATTGATAAAGCACCAGAAATATCCGTGCTCCTAAGGAGGTTAATTGAAACCTGAGTTATTTTTTCATAAAATTAATTCCTTTTAAATTAAAAAGAAAGGTTTGAGAACGCGATAGAAAAAATGTTAGCATTTACCAGGCCTATGCATACTATTTCAAGAACGTATGCGGACTGATAATGCCAGGCTCATCAACTATTTTTTTTTTGAACAACACCGGTGTGGCCATTACCTTAAACATGTTCCCAGCCTAATACCTTCTGCTGATGTTTTAAACTTTGCATACGCAGCTTTTAAAAATGAAAGAAACAAAATTGATTTATTCATTTTAATTTAGCAGCTGCGGCCGCTCCCTGAAGGTTTTCCATACAAATTCACCATACAAAGTATTAGCCCACGCAAACCACTTACGGGTAAATTTTGTTGCGTCATCTTTATGAAAAGATTCATGCATGAACCCTGTTCCCGCATGCGTGCGCTGCAGCGTGTCCAGGCACATTTTGATCTCGGTATTTACTGTACTGGTTAATCCACGCATGATGATGCTTAGTGGCCAGATGTAATCCAGCCCAACATGTGGACCGCCGATCCCCTCTCCTGCTTTTCCTTTGAAAAAAAAAGGGTTGGCTTTGGAAAGAATAAATTTCCTTGTATGCTGATAGGTTTCATCACTACTTTTTAACGCCCCGAGATAAGGCAACGAAAGCAACGAGGGAACATTTGCATCATCCATTAAATTATAACTCCCATAACCGTTGAGCTCATATAAATAAACTGCTCCAAAATTATTATTCCTGATCACTGCATTTTCTTTCAAAGCCTTTTTTACATCCGCAAAAACGGTATATGCATCAGCAGTGATCGTTCTTGTATTTTCTAATTTTGGCAGCAATTCCTGCAACTGGGTTAATGCCTGCAAAGCAAACATATTTGCGGGGATATTGAACGGGTAAATGGTAGCATCATCACTTGGCCTGAACATGGAATGTATCAATCCAATTTTTTTTGCCGGGTATCCGTAACCATTCAATGGTACGGTGTCAGTGGGATTGGTAGTTTCTCTTTGAAAATGATAAGGACCCTCATTAGTTAACCGCTGCTGCTCTCTGAATGTTTGTACAACCAGTCGCATTGCTTCAATCCAATCCGCATTAAAAGGCGACAGATCGCCGGTTTCTTTCCAGTAACCATAACCAAGCCTGATGGGATAACAAAGTGAATCCACTTCCCATTTGCGTTCATGCACGCCGGGCCGCATTTCAGTTTTATCATCTTTCCATTCACTAATTTTATTTTCATCTTTATAAAATGCATTTGCATAAGAGTCTTTTAATATACATTTTGCCTGCCTGTTTATTACCCCTTTAATAAGCTGTTGCAAATTTTTGTCATCTTTCATCAGTGGTAAATACGGCCATACCTGGGCCGATGAATCCCTAAGCCACATGGCATCAATATCTCCTGTTATTACAAAAGTATCGGGCTTGCCATTTATCATTTCAAAATCAACCGTTGTATCTAACGTATTGGGGAAGCAGTTTTCAAACAGCCAGCCTGTTTCCGTATTTTTTATTTTTGATCTGATACCTGCAATTAATGTTTCAACTGCAGGGCTCTTAAATTTTCTAAGATCCGCGGACGTACGAACAACAGGGAAATCATTTTTAAATTGCGGAAATGAATATTTTGATAAAAAAATAGCTGCAGTAGCGAGGGTAGTTTGCTGTATGAATATTTTTCGTTCCATGTATTTTGAAATTCTGTAATAATTTTTATTTGAATATTTCCGCCAGCTTATTTTGCAGATCATCTCCACGCAACTCTCTAGCAATGATCTTGCCATCAGGATCAACTAATACATTGTAAGGAATGGCATCAAAATTATAAAGGGAAACAGCTGCGCTGTTCCAGAATTTCAAATCGCTGATTTGATGCCAGCTAAGCCCATCGTCACTTATGGCTTTTAACCATTTCGATTTTTCCTTGTCAAGAGAAACACCAAGTATCGTAAAATTCTTCTTGTTATATTTTTTATAAGCAGCTACCACATTTGGATTTTCTTCACGGCAGGGCCCGCACCAGCTGGCCCAAAAATCAACCAATACATACTTGCCCCGCAGTGAACTGAGTGAGAAAGGCTTACCATCTGTATCGGGTAAGGTAAGATCAGGGGCATACACGCTTTCTGTTGTTTTACTTTCTTTGTTTTTTTTGTCCTCAAACTGCTGCATGAACTGGCTGGCAACTTCCTGTACTGCAGTATTACCCGGAAAGCGTTTAGCCGTTGCCGTTATCGTGTTTGCCAAACTGTCTGCTGGCACCTGGCTGGCATACCCCAGGCCAAACAATGCAACCACGGGGCTTTTTGTTGTATCAATATAACTTAGTAAATAGTTAGTGTAAGCCATGGAAAGTACCGCTATATTATTTTGTGCAACAGCCTGTGAACTGTCGGTGGCTTTTACATCTTTTAAAGCTGCCAGTCCATTGGCAGCGGCATGCATCTGTCCCTGGAACGAATCTGCCATCCGGATAAATTTTTTCAAAGATAAATTGGCAGGCGTATTCACAATCTGGTCCATAAAATCATTGCTGGTGCCATTGGCTGAAAGATGAATATCGCTTATGTCATTAATAAATATATAACCCCCGCCGCTTTCAGGTCTAACCCTGTATAGTCCTTCCTCCGTTGCTGATGATGCTATTTTGAAATGGCCATTTTTAATGGCTGCGGTATCGAGTATCACCGGCGGCTTCTGGGTAAAAAAAAGTTCTTCAAGAATAACTTTCTGATCACCTGTATTTTTAATTTCACCGGATACGGTAAACATCCCTTTCTCTGTTTTTGTGTTACATGAAAAAAACATTGTTCCACAAATAATAATAATTAATTTTTTCATTTTATTCACTTAGTTTCTTTATTAATAAAGTATTCGCCAGTTGCATATCAGCTTTCCCTTTGCTCATCTTTTTTACCGCCCCGTTAAACAACCCCAAAAGTCCTTTTTTGCCAGCCTTATATTCTAAAACTTTCCCCGGCATTTTTACCAGAACAGCATCTACCCATCCTTGTAACTCCTCCTCATCTCTGTTTTGCAACAGGTTGAGCCGGGTAGCGATTTGCAAAGGGTCTGCTTCCGGAGATTGCAAAAGAACGGGTAAAATTTTTGAACTGGTATTGCTGAAATTTATTTTACCATCATCAATTAATTTTATCAGCGCTGCAATTTTTTTACCGTTAACAGGGTAATCAGCAACGCTTGAATTGGTTTCGTTGCAAAATGATTTTACAGGGCCGATGATCCAGTTAGCAGCTGCCTTATAATTTTTTGTATGCAGAATAACTGATTCAAAAAAATCTGAGGTTGACTTGTCATCACAAATAACATTTGCATCATAATCACTCAAAAGAAAATTATTTGTATACTTTTTTTGCAATTCAGCGGGTAATGCGGGAATGGAACTTTTTACGGAAGTAAGCATTTCTTCAGTGATAAAAAAAGGCGTAAGATCCGGATCGGAAAAATACCGGTAATCATCTGCCTCTTCTTTATTTCGCAGGCTAAAAGTAGTGCCCGTTAAAGCATCAAAACTTCTTGTTTCCTGGATAATGGTTTCATTTAAATCAGCCTGCACGGAAAGTCTTTCAATTTCATATTCTATCGCTTTTTTTACATTGCGTATTGAATTAAGATTTTTCACTTCTACTTTTGTTCCCAGTTCTTTTTGATGCCATGGGCGTATGGAAATATTAGCGTCGCAACGCATGCTGCCTTCTTCCATATTACCATCACAAATTTCAAGATATCTCACGAGCTTCCTGATCTCTGATAAAAAAACAAATGCCTCATCAGCCGAATGAAGATCAGGCTCAGTAACCAATTCGAGCAATGGCACCCCAGCGCGGTTGAGATCTATGCAGGTAAAATTTTTATCAATATCATGAATGCTTTTGCCGGCATCTTCTTCCAGGTGGATACGGTTTAAACGGATGTCTTTTTCCCCTTCTTCAGTAGTGATTTTTACAAATCCGTTTTTACAAATGGGTGTTGTATGCTGTGAGATCTGGTAACCCTTGGGAAGATCAGGATAGAAATAATTTTTTCTGGCAAAATAGTTCTTCCTTTCAATATCGCAGTGTAATGCAAGTCCAAGTTTTATTGCATACGCTATTGCTTTCCTGTTCATTTTAGGCAGTGTACCCGGGTGCGCCAGGGAAACGGGGCTCACGTTGGTATTTGGAGGAGCATTGAATTTCGTACTGTCGCTGCAGAATAATTTGCTGCTGGTAAGCAACTGAACATGCACTTCCAGGCCTATCACCGTTTCATATTTTCCTCTTCCCATCATTTTACGAAGGTAAGAAACGATTTTCCTGTTTTGTTTTTTCACCGGATTTAGAAAAACAAAAGGGCTGCTAAAAATAGCAGCCCTTACATCAAACATGAGCCTGTTTACAGGTCAGCATTATTAATTCTTTTAGGGATTTTGATTTCAAAATTCATTTCAGAATTATTGCGCCTGACTTTAATTGAATAAGATGATCTCTCTTTCATCCCTGCTAATTCTTTTCTTACTTCGTTTACATCTTTTACTTTTTTACCATCCACCTCGGTTATAATATCTTCTTTTTTAAGACCCGCTTTTTCTGCTACAGATTCTTCCTCTACATTCGTAATTTTTGCTCCGGTATCATTATCCGTGTCTTCTATACGCACGCCCAGCCTTGCCCGTCCCATTGTAAAGTATTGCATCAGGGGGTGTGGCCCTACATTTACATCCCGCATATTGAATTTAAAATCGTTTTTAAAATTGTTATTGAAATCCCTGCTCCAGGTTTGATCATATTTTTGCATCAATTCTTTGTTCATCCCCATTGCAGAATCATTAAAGGAGAAGCCGCTAAAACTATCTTTATTTTCTCCCAGGGTGATCCTTGTATCATTGGTTCTGCCATTTCTCTCGTAATATAATTTTATTTCATCTTTTGGCTTATAACCCCTGATCGTTTCCATTAATTCATTTGGGTCTTCAATTTTTTTATCGCCGATCTTTTTAATTATATCTCCTTCTTTTAAGCCATATTTTTCCGCCGCACTTCCTTTGATAATTTCGGTTATCCTTACACCGTTATCCTCCCTTTCGGTATTTACGCCAAGAAAAGCATTATTCCCCCAATTGCCCCCATTTCCAAATAAACGCATCCCGCTTTTTGGTGTATAGACAAAATTATTACCATCGTTGCCATTTATGATGGTAACATCGTTCCCTTTGTATTCAGATGCTGGTTTGCCATTGATCAATGTTTTACCGTCTTTTGTTTCAATGGTAAGTTTTTCATTGCTGTCACCATTTTTCATGATGATGATCTCTTGACTTTTCCGGTTATTGCCTGATTTGTTTTGTGCCACGGCGATTTGTGACCCGGATAGTATACTAACCAGGATGAGTGTTGCATAAATGATTTTTTTCATCGTGTAAAATTTATGTACGAAATATTTAGTAGATCAAATGTATGAACTTTTTACTAAATACGAAACATTTCGCATATCAGTTTTAATTTGTCTTTTAATTACCAGGATAAAAGCGCCTACGGGTAGGGATTGGTGGCAATATATGTTTTTATAGTAGTTTCATTTTCAGTTTCATACTGCGAGAATTGCATGCCTATTTTTTCAAGGATTTTTAT
>JACDBU010000002.1 GCA_013694745.1 Chitinophagaceae bacterium | reverse complement strand
GCCAGCTGCAATCTCAGCAACCGCAAGAAAGTTGGCAGTAATCATTTGGAATATGATTGTTAAAAATGTTCCTTACAAACCTCTAAGCGATTATGAGTTTCTGGATCAGAAACGGAAAAGAAAAGTGCAGGAAATGAAAAAACTAATTCATAAGTTTGATATATACACTGATGAATTGGGGCTGCAACTCAGCGGCTTATAAAACGTTAGTCAGAATATTCTTCAAAAGATAAAAATATTACTATAACTATTAGTGAAAAAAGCGGTCGGGCAATTTTGCAGGTTCAGGATGAAGGGCCCGGCCTGACTGATGAAGATAAAAAAAATCTGTTTCAGCGTTTTGTAAAACTAAGCGCTAAACCTACCGGTGGCGAATCCTCTACGGGCTTGGGACTATCCATTGTAAAGTCGTTGATAGAAGCACATCATGGAACCATCGTAGCAAAAAGCGATGGCAAAGATAAAGGTGCCACCTTTATTATAGAGTTGCCTGCTATAAAATGATTAAATCTTTTTCGTGTTTATTATTCCTGGCAATATCTTCCCTGAGACATCACGTTTGTATGCAGTGTGAGGTTTATAATTTTGCTATTAGTTTTAACCCATCCCAAAAAGATAAAAACTTTTCTTTATTCACCGCTATAACTGATAACCATCATCTTAATAGCGCCCCTGGATACCCGAGGTTAATACGTCGCATTTCACTGAACTTTTTTAAAAGGTATAAAATTTACTTGCAGTTTTCCATTACTAGAATTTCTTATTGCTGATTCAAGAGAATTATCAGGCTGGCACAACAGTTGTAATTTTATATAAAATAAAAATTCATCTTATGAAATACAGACAATTAAATAATACAGGAGAAAAATTATCAGCCATCGGCTTAGGATGCATGGGTATGAGCTTCGCCTATGGGCCAAGAGATGATAAAGAAAGCATTTCCGTTTTAGAGCGGGCATTAGAATTAGGCATTAACTTCTGGGACACTGCGGATATGTATGGACAAGGACACAATGAAGAACTTATTTCAAAAGTGCTTGTGCCAAACAGGAAGAAAATATTTATCGCAACAAAATTTGGCTTCAGGTTTAAACGAAAGTACTGGCTTCGCCGGAACGCCAGGAACATATTTCGACGGTTCGCCCGAATATGTAAAACAGGCGGTGGAAAATAGTTTGAAGCGTTTAAAAATTGATACCATTGATTTGTATTATGCGCATCGCATTGATCCAAATGTTCCGGTTGAAGACATGGTGGGCGCCATGGCAGACCTTGTAAAGGAAGGTAAGGTTCGCTATCTTGGCTTGTCAGAAGCATCGGCTAAGTCAATTAGGCGTGCGTACAAAGTGCATCCTGTCGCCGCACTACAAAGCGAATTCTCATTGCTAACAAGAGATGTAGAAGGAGAAATTTTAAATACTGTGCGTGAGCTCGGTATTTCATTCGTTCCTTATTCCCCACTCGCCCGTGGACTGGTAACCGCAACCGTTAGTAGTAAAGACGATCTGGCGCAGGACGATTTCCGCAGAACATTACCTCGCTTCGATGATGAGCATTGGCAAAATAACAAGCAACTTGTTGATGATTTTGCTGAATTCGCCAAATCAAAAGATGCTACACCTGCACAACTTGCACTGGCCTGGGTCTTAGCACAAGGCGATGATATCATTCCTATTCCCGGTACCAAGCGTAAGAAATATCTCGAAGAAAATGCAAAAGCAGTTGACATTAATTTAAGTTCAGAGGATTTGGAAACAATTCAGAACATCGTTTCAAAACATCCTGATGTGGGCGAAAGATATAGCGAAGGCGCTATGAAGCTGGTAAATCATTAGAAAGATTATCTATACAAAGTTGAAGATGAATAAGAGCAAGTAAAGTTTATCCTCTTAATAAACATCACCCAGATTTTTACTTTATCAGCACTTACGTTAAATACGAATCATAAAACTATATAACGGATCTGCAACTTAAAGATAAAACCGCATTATTATCAGGTTCCACTTCAGGTATTGGTTTGGCTATCGCAAAAAAATTAGCGGAGGAAGGAGCAACCGTTTACGTTAATGGAAGAACACAACAGAGAGTAGATGATACATTCACCAGTTGAGGGATGAAGTACCTGGTGCAAATGTAAAAGGTGTTCCCGCAGGTTTTGCCAACGTAGATGATGTAAATAATTTGATAAAGCAAATACCGGTTGTTGATATACTCATCAATAATGTTGGCATATTTGAGCCGAAGCATTTGTTGAAATTCCTGATGAAGACTGGCTGAAATTTTATGAAGTGAATGTAATGAGTGGTATCCGTTTATCAAGACATTATTTTCCGCAAATGCTTAAGAAGGATTGGGGCAGAATAATTTTTATTTCCAGTGAAAGCGCCATCAATATTCCCGAAGAAATGATACACTACGGGATGACGAAGACAGCGTAGTTGGCTGTGAGCAGGGGATCGGCTGAACTAACGAAAGGTACTAACGTTACGGTAAACGCAGTTTTGCCCGGCCCCACAAAATCTGAAGGAGTGAAGGGCTTTGTAGAAGATCTTGCCAGGACGCAGCATATAACAAAAGACCAGGTAGAAAAAGAATTTTTTCAGAATGCAAGGCCTACATCTTTGCTGCAAAGATTTGCTACCACGGAAGAGATTGCAAACATTGTTGTGTATGTTGCGAGCCCACTCTCATCAGCAACTAACGGTACTGCATTGCGTGCTGACGGCGGTGTGGTCAAAATTGTTATTTAAAATATATATCATTATTTCATGGTATTATAAGAAATATCAAAATTGATTTCGCTTAACATTAATTTCTAAAACCTGGTAATACTGAAATAATCATGAACTTGCAAACGATATTAATAACGGGCGCAACAGATGGCGTTGGTAAATGCGCAGCAATTGATATTGCAAAGAAAGATGCCTGCTTGCTTCTACATGGAAGAAACAAAGAAAAACTGAATAAAGTAATAGAGGAGATAAAATCTTTAACCGGTAATCAAAACATTGAAGGCTTTGTTGCGGATTTCTCATCAATGAATGATGTTCGTCAGCTTTCGAAAGATGTATTGGCAACACATGATAAGATTGATGTTCTCATAAACAATGCAGGCGTAGGTTTTGCAGCCTCCCGTTACGGGAAAGATGGAACTGAGTTGCGCCTGGCAGTAAATTATCTTGCACCTTTCCTGCTTACAAACTTGTTATTGCCCGCGATAAAAAAAGGAGCTCCTTCCCGCATTGTAAATGTAAGTTCCGCCGGACAGTCCCCGGTTAATTTTGATGATATCATGATGGAAAAAAACTTTGATGCCGTTACTGCTTATTGCCAGAGCAAGCTTGCATTGATCATGTTTACCTTTGATCTTGCCGGCGAATTAAAAGAGTATAACATTACAGTAAATGCATTGCACCCTGGAACATACCTGGATACAAACATGGTACGTAATGCAAACATAGCCCCCCAGGGCACACCACAAAGCGGCGCAGATGCTGAAATATTCCTGGCAACATCGCCCGAATTTAAAAATGTTTCAGGTAAATATTTTAATGTAAAGAAAGAAGCAAAAGCTAATGCACAGGCTTATGATGCGAAGGCAAGAAAACAACTAAAAGAATTGAGCCTGCAACTTACGGGACTTAAAGAAACGGTGGGAAAATAATTTATCCATGTCACAGGCTGCATTTTTTCATAAAACTTTTTTTTAATTAAAGGGCGCTGATAACTATTTCATTTTATTATAAAATTTATTTAGCCAAAATTTATATTTGAATGAATGCCCTTCTCTTAAGCAATTACTTCTTCTTGTTGTTAATTTCATTGTCTTTGAATTAAAATAAATTCAAAAAAGTTTTAATTAATTATAAGCCTTGAAGACATATTTATAAATTAATTACCTTATTTTTATTCGAGATTTTATCTGCTTGTTTATGCACTATAGATATTCAGCGATAAAATTTTTTGGTTATATACCTTTTTAAAACTAATTATTAATATTCTAAAAAAGCTACATGAGAAAATTTCCACTCTTATTTGCATTCGTATGTTTTGCCTCCGCATCATTTGGACAGACCAAAGAAATTACAGGGAGGGTTACCAATAATGATAACTTCCCCCTTGCGAATGCTACCGTCAAAGCTAAAGGATTCAAAACTTCCACAATTACAGATGCGGATGGTAATTTCAGGATCTCTGTCAATGATAAAGTAACAACACTTGAAATTTCATCAATAGGATATACAAGTAGTGAAGTACCTGTTGGCAATGGGAAAATAAGCGTAAACCTTCAGCAGGCAGACCAGTCTCTTACTGAAGTGGTTGTGGTGGGCTATGGCACAAAAGTAAAGAAAGATATCACCGGATCGGTTAGCAGTGTAAGTGCCAAAGAAATTGGCAATACTCCCGCTACTATAGTTTTGAAAGCGCCCTGCAGGGTCGGGCCGCCGGAGTTTTAGTTAGTCAACAAAATGGTAAACTGGGCCAGGGAATAAATATTCGAATCAGAGGTTCATCTTCAGTGAGCGCCGGTAATGAACCATTATATGTAATAGATGGCATACCTCTAACTACTGATAATTTATCAGGAACTATAGCCCCGACAAATGCATTGGCCGATCTAAACATGAATGATATTGAATCTGTCCAAATATTAAAAGATGCTTCGGCATCTGCCATCTATGGTTCACGTGCTTCCAACGGAGTAGTACTGATCACAACAAAAAAAGGAAAAGCCGGGCAGTCTAGAATTGAATTTGGGTATTTTACCGGAACGCAAGAAGCAACGGGGCATAGAACATTTTTGAATGCCCGCCAGTATGTTGATTTCTTTACCCAGGCTGCTGTAGGTGCTGCCACGCAGGATTCTATCTTTGATCCTATAACTTATCCCACTTTAGCGGATGCATTAGCAGATGAAATGGATTTTGTAAACAGCAGATTTACCAGGTATTCTGCAGGTACCGATGACTGGAAAACTGCCAGCATCAATACCAATTGGGAAGACCTCGTGCTTAGGGATGCGCCCATCAGCCAATATGATCTAAATATTTCCGGAGGAAGTGATAAAACAAAATTTTTTATATCCGGTCAATACCTTGATCAAAGCGGAATTGTAGTTGCCAACAGTTATAAAAGATATTCAGGAAGAATCAATTTGGATCACCAGGTGAAAAGCTGGCTGAATATAGGAGCAAATATGAATTTCTCAAGATCTTTAAACCATAGAATCTCAAATGATGATGCCTTTTCCACACCCTTACAAATCATTGCCTTATCACCTATAACTCCCGTAATTGATCCAAGAACAGGGTTGCAAAGCGGTGCTTATGATCCTGCGAAAGACAAGCCCAATACTAATTTTCCTCTTTATTACAATCCATTATTAAGCGTGAATAATCAATTTTATCATACTACGGTCAACAGGTTCCTGGGCGACGTATATGCTAATGCTTCCATCACAAAAACACTTACATTCAGAAGTGAATTCGGCGTGGACCAGCTAAATCAAACTGAAGAAAATTATTACGGTAAGATAACAGCCCGCAACACAGGTGTGCCCAATGGAAGCGGATCTTACAGCAGCACTTCCGTATTGAATTTCAACACTAATAATTATTTTAACTACAAGCAAACCTTTAATGATAAGCATGATGTGGAAGCCACTTTTGGTATGAGTTACCAGGATCGCAGGTACGACTATAGTACTGCAACGGGTGAAGAGTTCCCAAGCGATGCTTATAAAAAGCTGCAAAGTGCTGCATCAAAAACAGATGCAAGTTCTTCCGCAACCAGCAGTACTTTATTATCTTATTTTGCAAGGCTGAATTATAAATTCAATGATAAATATTTATTGTCAGCCAGTGGCAGGGTAGATGGCTCATCCAGGTTTGGTAAGAACAATAAATATGGCTTTTTTCCTGCTGCTTCTGCAGGATGGATTGTGAGCAAAGAACATTTTTTAGAAAATGCAAAATGGATCAATTTCTTAAAATTGAAAGGAAGTTATGGGGTAACGGGTAATGAAAATATTGGCGATTTTGAATCAAGAGCTTTGTTTTCCGGAACGGGCGCTTATGGCGGGCAGGCGGGCCAGATACCTACGCAGCTTGGAAACCCTGATTTGAAATGGGAGACTACTTATGGTACGGATCTGGGTATTGAATTAAGTATATTAAAGAACAGGGTGTATGTAGAAGTTGATTATTATTACAAGGATACAAAGGATCTATTACTGGATGTACAGGTTCCTGGCACTACCGGCTTTTCATCGCAATTTCAAAATATTGGAAAACTTAACCATAAGGGAATAGAATTTACAGTTAACACAACCAATGTTTCCATTAAAAATTTCAGATGGACATCCTCCGCTAACTTTGGAGCAAATAAAAATAAGATTGTCTTCCTTGAGGGGCAATTATTAGGAGCAGATCAAAACAAGGCAAAAGAGGGTGAACCTTTAGGCGTGTTCTACGCAAGGGAATTTGCCGGTGCAGATCCTGCTAACGGGGATGCATTATATTATACAAATACCCTTAAAAGTGATGGAACCAGGGACAGGACTACAACTAATGATTACAACCAGGGAGAAGATGTTCGTATCGGGAATCCAAATCCAAAATTTATATATGGATTTGAAAACACCTTTACTTACAAAAATTTTGATTTCGACGTTTTGCTGCAGGGTGTGTATGGCAACGACGTGTATAACGGAGGCGGCCAATACATGAGCGCCAGTGGCAGTAATGGTTTCGATAATCAAACAACTGACCAGCTTGCTGCATGGCAAAAACCGGGAGATATTACCAACATACCGGAGGCAAGGTTATTTTATGCAAATGGGACAGACCCCTCCAGCAGGTACATTAGTGATGGTTCTTATTTAAGGGTAAAATCGGTAACGCTTGGGTTTAATTTACCTGCTTCCATTACATCTAAATTAAGGATTGACAGGTTTAGAGCTTATATAAAAGCGCAGAATCTTTTTACCATTACAAATTATAAAGGCTGGGATCCTGAAGTGAATGCAGATTACCAGGCATCCAACATCAACCAAGGAGTGGATTTTTATTCTGCACCGCAAATAAAATCTATAGTCTTTGGATTAAACATCGGTCTTTAATTATCACTTAAAATTCTTAGTATGAAATGTACACTTAAAAATATTTTGCTTTTTACCATTTTGCTTATTACTGCATGTGATAAAAAATTAGATACCACTCCTACGCAATCGATTGATGCCTCTGCAGCATTAGGCACCAGCGCTGATGTGCAGGTTGCTTTGGTAGGAGCTTATTCAGCTTTGGGCGATGCAGAGTATCGCTCCGTCTAAGTACGTATTGTCAGCGAACATAAACAAAGATAGATTTGCTGTTCAATAAAATCCCATGCAACTACAACCCGATACCCGCCAGCAAATGTTTGCAATGATAGAGCAATGGCAACAAAGTTGTCTTACCCAAAAAGCTTTCTGCGAACAGCACTCCATCCGGTATTAT
>JACDBU010000001.1 GCA_013694745.1 Chitinophagaceae bacterium | reverse complement strand
AAAATATGTTATATAGGAATTCCTGCGGATGATATTAATGCTTCAGCAGCCTTTTACAAAGCCGTTTTTGACTGGGAGATAAGGACACGTAGCGATGGAACCATTGCGTTTACTGATTCCGTAGGGGAAGTAAGCGGAACATGGTTAACCAATTGTAAACCAGCTGCAGAACCCGGGTTTATGATATATGTTATGGTATATGATATTGCTGAAATGCTTGATAAGGTTGTTTTAAATGGAGGCCTTATTGTGGATCGGGTAAATGCTGAGGCGAAAGAAATAACGGCAACTTTCACTGATCTTTTTGGAAATATTATTGGCCTATACCAGCAGCCAGTTTGAATGAGAGAAGTAAACCAGGAAATAATTTTTTATAATAATTAACCTTTAAAAGTACGAAACAACCTGGTTTATGAGTTTAATAACAGATATTGAAGATGCTAATTTATAAGAAACACCTTTTATGAAAAGAATCATCCCGGTAATTGTATTATTTGCTTTCTCTAATTCTTCCTTTTCACAAAATCCTGACGCCATTCTAGGCAAGTGGATCACAACATCCGAAAATTGCAAGATCGAAGTTTATAAAGAAAGCGGTGAGTTTAAAGCAAAACTCATATGGTTCCAGGAAGGCAAGAAAAAGCTTAACGATTATACGGATGAAAAAAATCCTGATCCTGCTTTGCGCAGCAGGAAAGTGGTAGGAATGGATGTTGTACACGGTCTTCATTATGATGCGGATGAAAAACAATATATAGACGGTGTTATCTATGATGCATCTTCGGGTAAAGAATGGGATTCAGTGGCATGGCTCACGGAAGATAATTTATTAAAAGTAAAAGGTTACTGGGTCTTCAAATTTTTAAGTGAGACCAAAACTTTTAAAAGACTGCCAGACCAGGGAACGCAATGATTGCTACCCAGCAATGTCTCCCATAGCTTTTGTGTGGGCTGAGTACGATGCATAATTTTATTCAATTCACCATTTTCTCAGCAACGTCTCTCCTCTTGCTTTTTTGTTTGTGCTGAGGACGTTGCGTCCAACATATCTAATTTTTATTTTCTCAGCAATGTCTCTTCTTAATCATTTGTGCATAGGCCGAGGACATTGCGTAATTAAAACAGTTTCTTCTTTCTTTTGTTTAAACACAACGTCTCATGATTTGACGCAACGTTTTCTATCGAAGACGTTGCTGAGAATACAAATTATCAAGGATCTTATTTAATTCCTGGATACAACTCTACGCTTCTGTATACTTTTTAAAATTATCAAGGATCGCCTGCCAGCCACCACGTTGCAATTCAACAGAATTCATGCTCTCGGCTTCAAAAGTTTCTGACACTTTAGTTGTTTCCCCAAGGGTAGTAAATGTTACTTTTACTTTCCTTTTATCTCCTAATGTATATTCTATAATTTCATTGTTTTTTACATCATCATATTCGCCGCCAAAATCAAAACCCATACTGCCATCTTTTGCTTCCATCCTGGACACGAATTTTCCACCGGGCTGCAGGTCATTCTCTGCACGCGGAGTATGCCAGTCATCAGATGCATAGTTCCATTTAATTATGTGCTCCGGCATTGTCCAATATTCCCAAA
The DNA here is from genome assembly GCA_013694745.1 of Chitinophagaceae bacterium. GTDB lineage: Bacteria > Bacteroidota > Bacteroidia > Chitinophagales > Chitinophagaceae > Ginsengibacter. The sequence goes on along the minus strand of JACDBU010000001.1, from coordinate 2,050 downwards.
CTTTTTTTACCGGGGCATTAATGGTACTTTCTACAGTGATATTATTTTTGTTTTGCGTTTTCATGATACTCTAATTTTATTGTTGGTGAAATATTTATAGTAGCAAAAATGCTGAATTATTTAAAACAAATGCGGTTGTTGATACGACAATTTAAGGGCGGATCGCGACATTTTTTTCTAAATCTGTTACCCCGCAAAAAGTTGCACCATGAGATCTGCATTATATATTTGTACTGAATAAATACTGAAACAATGATCCCTATCAGTGATGATGATTCCGACCGGAAAAGTACTCCCTACATAAATTATCTTTTCATTGCCATTAATATTTTCGTATTCATTTATTACCAGCAATGGGGCCACAATATCAATTTTACCTATAGTTATTCCACCGTTCCTGCAGAAATAATTAATGGTCATGATATTGTTACTGCGCCCGTTTATGTACAGGACCCGGTAAGCGGGCAGCAAGTAGAGATCCCGGGTTTAGGTATTACAGCAATCCCTGTTTGGTTAACGTTGATCACATCAATGTTCATGCATGGCGGACTTGCACATCTTGGCGGAAATATGCTTTACCTGTGGGTATTTGGAGATAACCTTGAAGACAAACTTGGACATTTCAGGTATTTTTTATTTTACCTTTTATGCGGCATTATTGCTTCACTTACACATGTATTTACTGATTATATTTTTAGTGAAAGTCACCTGATACCAACCCTTGGCGCTTCGGGTGCAATATCAGGGGTGATGGGAGGATACCTTTTGCTTTTTCCAACCCGGAGAGTTACCGTATTTTTTATTTTCTTTTTTATCGGGGTACCAGCATTTGTTGTTTTGGGTTCGTGGATCTTGTTGCAGCTTGCGAATGGCATGGGTTACTTAGGGGGAAGCGAAGCCAGTGGAATTGCGTATGCGGCGCATATTGGCGGATTTATCGCCGGGTTGATCTTAATAAAAAGATTCCAGTTAAAACAAGTAGCTGAATTTAATAGAAGTCCGTAGCATCTTGAACATCTCTTCTTCATAACAACGTCCCTTGCGATGAGGTCCATTTTCTCAGCAATGTCTCTCCTATAGGTTTTGTGTGTTGGCAGAGGACGTTGCGTCAATTATATTTAATTCACCCAACAACCATTTAAACGCAACCCTATCGGAGACATTGCTAAGAAAGAAGAAAATAAAACCGGCACAGTAAAACCTGCGCCGGATGTTATTGTTCTGATCGTAATTAAAAATGTTTATTTTGCAGGCCTGTTAACTTCTACAATCAAAACTTTTGTAGGTACGGTACCAATATTTTTTACACCATGCACTCCTGCAGGCATTACCGTTGCCATTTCTTTCGCCATAGCAGACGGTTGCTTTTTGCCGTCTTTGTCGGTAAACTCTGAATTGCCACCTTCGATAACATAGATAGCATTATCTGGATGAGCATGCAAGGCAGAAGAAGCGCCGGGTTTATAAGTTGCCTCTAAAACTCTTATGTTCATAGTGTCCTTCATAATTTTATATAAGGCAGGTGCAACTTTAACTGCATCCATTGCAGGGTTGGTAGTGCCTGCTGTATTTGCACGGTTCACTTCAAATAAATAAGCATTGGCCGTTGTGTTGCCGATATTTTTCACACTATGCGAACTGCCTGATTGTACTACGGTCATACCGGGTGTCAATACATGTACCTGTGTGCTTCCATCGGGCATTGTGAATTGCATTTTAGCGCCATCAACAACATACAATACATTATCAGGATGAGAATGCATAGCAGAAGAATCACCTGGTTTATAAGTGACCTTTAAAATACGGATACCCATTGTATCTTTTACAACCTGGTAAAGATTTGGCGCAACTGCGGCAGCATCCGTGCCGGGGCCTTTAGCAGAACTGTCAACACCAGTGGTTTTGGTAGAATCCGTTGTTGAACCCGTTGACGTGGTTGTATCATTGCCATTACAGGCAAACAATACCAACGGCAAGGCTAATAAAATTAAATTGAAATTGAAATACTTTTTCATAAAAGTTGTTTAGAGAATGATTGAAAAAATGTCTG
>JACDBU010000257.1 GCA_013694745.1 Chitinophagaceae bacterium | reverse complement strand
CCGATGATCTGCTGGCACATGTGATAAAAGCATTGTTGAAAAAAAATCCCAATATTGATTTAATTGCAATTGAAGATGTGATAGCCGGCGATGCAAACCAGGCTGGTGAGGATAACCGGAATGTGGCGCGCATGGCAGCTTTGCTTGCTGGATTACCCGTTACCGTTAGTGGTAATACAGTTAACCGTTTATGCGCCAGTGGCCTTCAGGCCATCATGGATGCTTCCCGTGCCATCATGTGCAATGAAGGAGAACTGTATATTGCCGGGGGAGTTGAAAGTATGACCCGGGCACCTTTTGTTTTGGCAAAGCCTGAAGCGGCTTACAGCCGGAAGAGCGAAATGTATGATACCACAATAGGATGGCGGTTTCCCAACAAGAAATTAACGGATATGTATTATCCTTACTCAATGGGAGAAACAGCAGAAAATGTGGCAAAGCAATGGGGAATATCCCGTCATGCGCAGGATGAATTTGCCTTTGAGAGTCAGCAAAAATATTTTGCAGCACTCAATAGAGGAATTTGGAAAGATGAAATAGTACCTGTAGAAATAACTCCCAATAAAGAAGAACAGGTAACCTTTGAAATTGATGAACATCCGCGGCAATCGAGTATGGAAAAGCTGGCACAATTAAAACCTGCTTTCGCAAAAGATGGAACAGTTACGGCGGGAAATTCTTCCGGTATAAATGATGGCGCAGCTGCTTTTTTGTTAGCAAGTGAAGAAGCCGTAAAAAAATATAATTTAAGGCCAATGGCAAAAGTCATAAGTATGGCTGTTGCCGGTGTTGATCCATCTGTAATGGGTATTGGCCCGGTGCCCGCTACTAAAAAAGCGCTGGTACGAGCAGGACTTAGAGTCAATGATCTTGATCTTATAGAATTGAATGAAGCATTTGCCTCACAATCCATTGCCTGTATTCATGACCTTGGCCTTGATCTTCAAAAAGTAAATGTGAATGGGGGCTCCATTGCACTCGGACATCCATTGGGATGCAGCGGGGTAAGAATATCAACCACCTTATTATATGAGATGAAAAGACGCGGCGCAAAATATGGACTGGCAACTATGTGTGTTGGAGTAGGCCAGGGCGCGGCAGTGATCTACGAGGGAATCACTAATTAGTAATTAGAAATTATCAATTACTAATTTATGAGATTGGTAATTAAACGATCTTATACAACTCCTTTTTAACCAGGCGGTAATTGGAAAAAACAGAAAGCGCAAGCAGTAATATTCCTACCATAACAACACTCCAGTGTAAAAAATAAGAAAGATCATTTCTTTCAGCAAAAGATATTTGTACAAAAAAATATTGCATCACAGCGGTTAAAATTATAGCAGCTATGATAACGCCAATGTACACCGGTATCCAGGTTTTGGCAACCGTTTTACTAAGCCAGTCTGGTGAATAGCCCAGTGTTAGTAATAGTTGCAGGTTATCTTTGCTGCGTGCGATCATAAGTTGAAGATAAAAAGAGAAGAGCATGAGAGCGAGGATGATAACCAGTATACCGAACACGCCCAGTGCGCTCACTATGTTTTGTAATATCTTTTTTATCCTGCCAAATTTTGTTTTGTCTTTATTAAGATGATAATTTTTTTGATCAAGATAAGTAAGCAACTGCGGGTTGTTGGCATCTTTTGTTTTTAAATAAATCCGTGATGGATTTACTGTGGACACTCCACCGAAATTCTGGTTGCTCCAGTCCATAAAAGTTTTTGGTACCAGTACAGAATTTATCCTGTCACTCAGTGCTACTATGTTTCCTTTAAAATTCTGAACTCCGTTGGGGCCGTAGCATTCTAAAATAATATTTACAGATGAAACGGTTTTGTCAGACAGTTGCGGAAGATCCTGGCTGGGCGCGAAAATATTATAGATCTCTAAAAAATCTGAGGAAAAAATAATGGGAACTTCCTGCTGACCAGGTTGCCATTTGAAGGAAGGAGGTACGGTATCAATAAAATCATCATCGATACTTTCTAAAAAAAGATCGGTGCTGAAAGGAATCACATTCCCGGCAGTTGCTTTAACCCTGAATTGGTTAGAGATCAATGGAGCCGTGGCTTCTATAGTAGGCTGGCGGTGCAGGTCATTAAGCTCATCACTTTTAAAAGTATTATCCTTTCCCATATTATCGTTGGTGATGATCTTACTAACAGAAATAAAATCATAACCATTTTTGCGGGGATTATTATCTTTTAAAAGTTTATTGATATCAATGAACATTTGCATTGAACTCAGCAACAGCAGCACACCTATACCTAATCCAAAATAGCTCAGCCATTGTGAGAGATGGTTTTTAGAAGTGTTGAGTAAATTACGGATCTGCATTAATTTTCGTTTCTGGTTTCTCGTTCATGAAAATTTATTATTGATTCGCTCCACATCATATCAACTCATTATTACATTATTAAAGCCTCAGCCTTTTTTCATTTGTAAAAAATTCAAGTTCTTTAAGATCGGCAAACAGCATGGATGCATTTCGCAATTCACATTCACTTTTTATCAGCTCAAAAGCTTTCAGCCGGTTTGCATCATCAAGATGAGAAAAGGGTTCATCAAGCAATATAAAATTAAATGGCTGTAACAAGGAACGAATAATGGCAATGCGCTGCTGCTCGCCATAGCTGCAGGTCCTGGCGGTTCTGCCAAGTTTATCCTGTATGCCCAAAGCCATGGCCATCTCATCAATTTTTTGCGGCGGGTGGTATGGATTAAGCTGTCGTTTTAATTCCAGGTTATTCCTAACAGTCTGATCTGCAAAAAGCCTGAGATCCTGGAAGATGATGCTTATATTTTTTTGCCGGTATGTTGAAAATGTTTCTAAAGTGAGATCGCGGATATTTGTTTCATCATATAAGATACGGCCTTCATAATCTTTTCTCATACCATAAATAAAATGGATGAGAGAGGTTTTTCCACTGCCGGAGGGAGCAATGATATGAACATGCTCCCCCTGGTTAAATACAACTTTCCGGCCCCATATTTCTGATTCGGTTATTACACTTTTTTCAAAATATGTTGGTATGATCTCCAGCAGCTGTATTTGCATTTAAAAAGCTTTCGATATATTAATGTCGCGGTTTCAAAGCCGAGTCAACTTTGTTCATACCGTGCGGTGGTGCGCCAATCGTGTCAAAAGTTACCTGGTTTGCTTTTTCTCTCTTTTCTTTTTCCATCATTACTTTAGCAATATTATCAAAGTATTGATTGAGTTGCTTGAGACTGTTTGTGTTTTTATCTAACAGGTTTATTTCAGTATTCATTACCAATGCACCATCTTTCATTTCGCCCCCCATGAAATAAATATTATCCCACATTTTTACGCTGGCATCCATAACCGCTTTATTGCTGCTGTCGCCCATTGGATGCATGTTTACGGTAGTTAATATTTTATTTATATCAATAAATCCAGCTATCGGATGACCTGATAATTTATCCATGAAAGGAAAGATGCTATTGCCACCAGAGAGGTATTTAGACATATTCTCGGGCTTATTTCCCATCACAAAATATTTGTCATTTTCAACAAGCTTTACTGATGGTGTATCACTGGCCGTCATTTTTTTACCGGCACTTATTATTTTATCCAATGATGCTTTATCACCGATACTGAGGGAAAATAAATAACTCGCATCCGGCTTGGAATTCTGATTGTCACTCATCCCGTTTAAAGTATCACGGCCCAATGGATCTTTTTTCAGTTGCAGATCGGTTACCGCAAAAAGCATATCACCTTTAGTTGCTTTTACAAAATCATCCAGGGTTAATCCCTGTTGTGATAAAAACATATTTGCCATCCCATCCATACCGGTCAGTTTTATTATTTCTTTTATCCCTTCCGGTTTAAAATTAACAACCAACAGGCCAGTAACATTTTGCGACGGAATATTTTTGATCATGTCTGTATTTATCTTGCTGCCACCATATTTTTCTATCATGTCGGTAAGCTCTTTACCTGCATACATTTTTTGGTTGATATTTATTTTGCCGTTATCAAAATTGGCAGTAGCAGTAGAAACATTTCCTTTAAAGAACACATCCAGCTTGAGCATGCCCAACATACCCATTTGTGGAATGCTGTTCATTATCTGCTCTGTATTTTGCCAGTAATGAACATCACCTGCTTCACTTAAAAGATTGGCAAATTTTTCATTCTTTGCCAGCGAGCTGTCAGGATTCAAGGCAAACAATCTTTTACAAACTGCTGATAATTTATCGGTAACGTTCACCGGTGGAGCAGGTACATTTAGGGTATCCACACCATAAGGCATCCCTTTGGTTGATGGCGTGCTAACAACATAAACAAATTTGGATGCGTTCCATCCTACAACAGATTTATTTTTTAAAGTAAGCATGGTAACATCACCATCTTTAACTGAAGTGGAAGCAGGATCAAGATTTTTATTGAATTGTTCAAAGGCTTTCGCATCTTTTACGTTGCCTTCAAAAACGGCTTGACCGTCGTCAGCAGCATTGCTTTTTTGATAGAAAAAAACAAAACCCCCTTTAATATCTATCCCGGAGTTCTCAGGGTTTTCGAGTAACTGCTTTTTCCACCCTGTCACAGATGTATCACTGGAAATTTCTTTGTACCAGTTGGTTTGTTTTATTTCATCCCAGCTTACTTTCGACAACAATGACTTGCTGTCTACATGCACAACAACTATTGCATTTTTAGGGATCATTTTGCCCTGGTCACTTGTTTTTTTGCATGAAGTAATGATCAATGCAAAGCACATCACCAGCGCAGTTAGTTTGATAATTTTCATAAATTTATTTTTATTTTTTTGGTACATATTTATTAATACTCTATTTGTTCCTGTAATTTAATATCAGCCCCTGGTTAAAGTAACCTGGCCTTGACTGTTAAATATGGCTCAAGCTCAGTTATTTCTATTGTTTCCTGTTTACCGCTGGCCATTTCTTTTACAACACAATTTTTTTCGGTCATTTCCTTACTCCCGATGATCAGTACAAATGGAATATTTTTTTTAGTGGCATATTTAAACTGCTTATCCATTTTAGCAGCATCATGATAAAGCTCACAACTTATTCCTTTATTTCGTAATTGCTGCATTTCACCGAATGCAAATTTACTTTCTGCTTCGCCCATGTTAAAAAATAGTGCTGTCGTTCCTGCATAAATGGTTTCAGGGAATAAATTTAATTCTTCCATTACATCGTATATCCTGTCTACCCCAAAACTTATACCCACACCCGGAACACCGGGTACACCGAAGAGCCCTGTAAGATCATCGTACCTTCCGCCACCACCCAGGCTCCCCATCTTTGCATCGCTTGCTGTAACCTCGTAAATGATACCTGTGTAATAATTCAATCCTCTTGCTAAAGTAAGGTCAACAGTGTAGGGTGA
>JACDBU010000238.1 GCA_013694745.1 Chitinophagaceae bacterium | reverse complement strand
GATCATAGAGAAAAATTCTTTTGATGATATTTTGAATAAGCATGCCATAATTTTTTCAGGCTCAGGGGTTTTGAAATCTGAAAATCTTATTACCGGAAAGCATGCATTGTTCAGTCATAATTCACTGAAGGCAGAAGGTATGGCTTTACTCTCAGGCAAAAAATTTTCACTTCAGGAGGTTGGAAATAGTTTTGATACCATTGCCTTATATATTAAAGAATTTTATACCATGTAAACTCGAGTTTCAAGCATCAAAAATCAAAAACTTTAGATTTTTTTTCATATATTGTCCCTAATAAATTACCTTTATACCTTAAGATCGACACTGCTCAATGTGAATTTAACCACCACTTCCCGATTTTAAATTATACACTCTTCTTTTTAAATTATAATATCATGCATCCAGAACCAATTCGAAATTTACCATCATCGTATGTGGGAACACAAGATGAAAATAATTTAAATATCGATTACCACAATATAAAAAAAGCAGCCCTGGTTTTACGATCGCTAAATCATAAACTCCGGCAACAGATCATCCGTATAATAAAGAACGCAGGTAAGCTTACCGTAACCGAGATATATGTAAATCTTCGTTTGGAACAATCGGTTGCCTCACAACATTTGGCTATCCTGCGAAAATCAGGAATAGTTAATACAAAAAGAGAAGGCAAATTTATATATTATACAGTTCACGATGAAAGGGTTGAGGCTGTAAAGCAATTTGTAAATAACCTGGTGAATTAAATTTAAACACTACTATAGCATGGATGCAGAACTGCATCCTTTTTTTATTATTTATATTTGCATATTATTAAACCTACCAGGATAATTTATGTATGTTAAGCAAATTTATACCGGCTGCCTGAGTGAAGCGGCTTATTTTGTTGAAAGCAAAGGAGAAGCAATAATCATTGATCCGCTTAGGGATATTGACAGCTATACAGAAATGGCGAAAGAAAAAAATGCTACCATAAAATATATTTTTGAAACCCATTTTCATGCCGATTTCGTAAGTGGCCATATTGATCTCAGTAAACAAACCGGTGCTCCAATAGTTTATGGACCGGGAACAGAAACGAATTTCCCGGTGCATGTTGCGAAAGATGGTGAAGTATTTTCTCTGGGAAATATTACTATTGAAGTAATGCATACACCCGGGCATACAATCGAATCTACCTGTTATCTTTTAAAAGATGAGACGGGCAAACCTTATTGCATTTTCACGGGAGATACTTTATTTGTTGGTGATGTTGGCAGACCCGACCTGAGTAGTGGAGACATGACCACAGACGAGCTTGCAGGAATAATGTATGATACACTACAAAAGAAAATATTGCCGTTGGCTGATGATATAATTGTTTACCCGGCGCATGGCCCGGGTAGCAGTTGTGGCAAAAACCTTGGGCCTGATACATTCAGCACAATTGGTGAACAAAGGAAAACGAATTATGCTTTGCAGCCCCAGACTAAAGATGAATTTATAAAAACCGTTACCGAAGGTCTTGGCAGTGCACCAGTTTATTTTTCGGTAAATGCAAAGATCAATAAAGAGGGTTATGATAGCCTGGATGAAGTAAAATTAAAAGGACTTTTGCCATTAACGGTTGATGCGTTCAAACGTAAAATGAAAGAAGATGTAATTATTCTTGATACCCGTAATGCAGCAACCTTTACACATGGTTTTATAGCTGGTTCAATTTTTATCGGTCTGGAAGGAAGATTTGCAGAATGGGCTGGCAGCATTTTACCATTTCACCAACGCATTATCTTAGTAACTGATCAGGGTAAAGAAGAAGAGACAATTATCCGTATGGCCCGGGTTGGTTTTGATAAAGTTGAAGGCTACCTCGATGGTGGTTTTGAGACATGGAAAAATGCAAAAGAAGAAATAGATATGATCATTGATGTGGAACCCGATGAACTTGCAATGGATATTTTACACGATCCAAATGCTGTAGTGGTGGATGTTAGAAGAGAAACAGAATTTGCCGATGGTCATATAAAAAATGCAACCAATTTGCCATTGGCAGAAATGACCGATGTTGCACAAATAGCAAATTTTGAGGATAACCAGAATTTATATATTCACTGCGCAGGTGGCTACAGAAGTGTGATCGCCTCTTCACTATTGAAAAGACAGGATATTCATAATCTTAGAAATGTTTTAGGTGGATGGAATAAAATAAAACTTGAAAAGTCAATAGAAACAGAAAAAAAAGTTAGTGTATTAAACTAAAGTTCTTTAAAGGAATATAACTCACAATACAATATTCTGCAGCAAATCACTTTTATAAGGATAATCAGTATTGTAATGCAAGCCCCTGCTTTCGTGTCGTAACTGCGCTTCTTTGGTGATCAGGTATCCTACGGTAATTAAATTTCTTACTTCGCAAAGCTGTGGTGATATTTCTGTTTTTCCATAGAGTATTTCTGTCTCTACGTGCAACAGGTCCAGCCGCCGCATCGCTCTTTCCAGGCGAACATTTGTTCTTACAATACCAACATAATCACTCATCAGCAATTGCAATTCTTTTACACTTTGTGTTATCAGGATCATTTCTTTTGGAGCAGTTGTACCAGCTGCATTCCAGTCCGGTATCGCAGTATTAAATTCAATGGAATTTATTTTAGAAACAGAATCGATACAGCACCTGTGTGCAAATACCATAGCCTCCAGCAATGAATTGCTGGCAAGCCTGTTGGCGCCATGCAACCCGGTACTGGCGCACTCTCCACAGGCATACAATTTATTAATGGATGAGCGCCCCCAGTCGTCTGTTTTTATACCACCGCAGCTGTAATGCGCTGCCGGGGCTATTGGTATCATCTGTTTTGAAACATCGATCCCGATAGACAGGCATTTTTCATAAATATTCGGGAAATGATGAATGAATTTTTCCACATCCATGTGCCTGCAATCAAGATACATGTGTTCGGTGCCATTTATTTTCATCTCGTTGTCTATAGCGCGTGCAACAATATCTCTTGGTGCAAGATCTTTCCTGTCATCATATCTTTCCATAAATGCCTCGCCCTTATTATTGCGCAAAATTCCACCATCACCCCTTACTGCTTCTGTTATTAAAAATGATTGTCCGCTTACGCCCGGTTCATACAAAGCCGTTGGGTGAAACTGGATAAATTCCATATTTTCTATCCGCCCTTTTGCCCTGTAGATCATGGCCACACCATCTCCTGTTGCAATGGCAGGGTTGGTTGTAGTGCGGTATGCCTGCCCGTTTCCACCGGTGGCTATCAAAGTTATTTTAGAAATTATTTTTTCTATTTTATTAGTTTGACGGTTTAGCACATACACGCCAAAACATTCAATATCAGGAGTTGATTTGGTTACCAGAAAACCCAGATGATGTTGCGTAATGATATCGATCACAAAGCAATGGGTGATCATTTTAATATTGGGTTTGCTTTTAATTGCCGCAAGCAAGGTTCTTTCCATTTCATATCCCGTAACATCTTTGTGATGTAAAATGCGTGATTCGCTGTGACCACCTTCTTTGCCCAAAGAATAATCTCCTTCTTTGTCTTTGTCAAAACTTGCGCCCCAGGATATTATTTCATTTATCCTTTCTACTCCTTCGCGCACTACCAATTCAACGATCGCACGGTTGCATAAACCATCGCCGGCTATCAAAGTATCTTCAATATGTTTTTCAAAACTATCAGTATCCAAATCCATTACCCCTGCTACCCCGCCCTGGGCGTACTTTGTATTGGTTTCATCACTTTGAGCTTTGGTAAGTATGGTGATGATCTTGTCCGGGCATGCTGTTGCCGTTTTTAAAGCATATGTTAGTCCGGCAATGCCGGAACCTATCACTAAAAAATCCGTGTTCATTTAAAATTAATTTTTATAAAGATAATTTTTTGTTACCAGCTGCAGCGCTGCTATCAACTTCCTGGCTTCTCCAAAGGAAACAGTTGAACACGCACTTGAACTTTTAGTTCTTTATACAGCTTTGCATTTGCCAAATAAGGGCAATACCTTGAAGGTTTTAAAAACCTTCAAGGTATTATTTACGCTGTTTATTTTTTCTAACTTTTTCACCAATTAAAATTGTCAGCTAACTTCGTTACACATAAAATTTTGGATGACGAACCGGCAACTTTTTTTGCGACATGTAGGTCAAACATCACCGGCACCCTTGTGTCTTGAAATTGTAAAAGCACAAGGCAGTAAAATGTGGGATGTAAATGGTAAAGAATACCTTGATCTTATTGGCGGCATCAGCGTATGCAATGTTGGCCACCGGCACCCAGAAGTAATTGAAGCAATAAAAAACCAACTCGATAATTACCTGCATGTAATGGTTAATGGCGAATTGGTATTATCCCCGCAAACGGCTTTTGCAAAATTGCTGACAGATAATTTACCATCATCGCTGAATGCTGTATTCTTTACAGCATCGGGTACTGAGGCTACAGAAGGTGCCATGAAACTGGCCAAAAGGTTTACGGGAAGAACACAAATTGCTGCATTCAAAGATTCCTACCATGGAAGTACCCAGGGTTCGCTAAGTATAATAGGAGATGAATACTGGAGAAATGCTTTCAGGCCGTTGTTGCCGGATATATTGCATTTAGATTTTAATAGTACTGAAACGCTGGAGTTAATAACGCAACAAACTGCTTGTGTAGTTGCAGAAACCATCCAGGCAGAGGCAGGCGTTATTGTTCCGGAAAAAAAATGGCTGCAGCAATTAAGAGAAAGATGTTATGATACCGGGACCTTGCTGGTGCTGGATGAGATACAATGTGGCTTTGGAAGAAATGGTACCCTATGGGCCTTTGAGCAATTTGATATCATCCCGGATATTTTATTGCTCGGAAAGGCATTAGGTGGTGGAATGCCCATGGGTGCTTTTATTGCAGACAAAACACTGATGGATAGTTTTACTGTCGACCCTGTCTTAGGTCATATCAATACTTTTGGCGGGCATCCCGTTTGTTGTGCTGCGGGATTAGCCGCCATGAACATCTTACTAAAAGAAAAAATAATTGAACTGGTAAAGTTAAAAGAACAGGTTTTTCTATCTCATCTCGTACATCCAAATATAAGTTCTGTAAGAAGTTCCGGCTTAATGATCGCCGTGGAATTCGAAAATGCACAAACTAATAAAAAAATTATTGATGCTTTGATACAGATGCCTGGCAATGATACCTTCCCTGCAATATTTACCGACTGGTTTTTATTTGCACCGCAATGCTTACGCATCGTGCCACCGCTTACTATATCAGGTGAAGAAATATTGCAGGCATGTAAAAGTATTTTGAATATCCTTGATAGCTTTTAAATATTGCTCCATTTTCAGTAAGTGACCAAAATTTTAAACAGGTGCCATCACCTGGTAATTTTATTTTCATTTTATATATAAAATGTAGTTACTTTGTAACTCAAAGTACTTTTTATGGATGTCCAAAATCAACCTTTGCAGGAGCTGCAGCACATCAAAAAAATGATGGAACGAAGCAGCCGTTTTATCAGCCTGAGTGGTTTAAGCGGAATTGCGGCAGGCGTTTGTGCCCTGGCAGGGGCCTGGTTTGCATCAGAAAGGATCAATTGCTGGCAGCGTGGCGACTGCAACTTGGGACGCCTAGCAAATGATGGCAGTAATGCATTACAAGTGGCATTATTAAAAATAGCTGTCCTCACATTCGTCGCAGCATTCATCACTTCATTTTTATTCACCTACCTGCGCAGTAAAAAGAATGGTACGCCGTTATGGGGTACCACAACCTTCCGGTTGTTATGGAACCTGGTGATCCCGCTGGCAGCTGGCGGCTTATTCCTTATGAGGAGTATACAGTTAGAACAATATGAACTGATCGCTCCGGGATGCCTTATTTTTTATGGCCTGGCACTGGTAAATGCGAGTAAATATACTTTTGGAGAAGTACGATTTTTAGGATATGCACAAATACTGCTTGGTATTATTAATTTATGGCTAACCGGGTATGGATTGTATTTCTGGGCTGCAGGGTTCGGTATTTTGCATATTGTTTATGGCATAATAATGTGGCTAAAATACGAACGCAGCACCGGTACTAATAATTAATAACAGTGATGAACCCTATTGATAACCTGAATAAGATCTTCGACAGCCGTGTGCGGCTTGGCATAATGAGTACCCTTATGGTGAATGCACAAATAAATTTCAATGATCTAAAGATGCTGATGGATATTACAGATGGCAACCTGGCTTCCCACGTAAAATCATTGGAAGAAAACGGCTACATAAAAATTCATAAAGGGTTTATTGGTAAAAAGACCAACACCACTTATGCGATCACCAAAACAGGGCAGAAAGCATTTCAGCAACACCTGTCTGCATTGGAAAAAATGATAAAAGGAATAAAATAATTTTTTTGTAATGTTACTTTGAAATACAAAGCACTTTTAATAAATGTATAAATTACTTACCAAGCTGCGTTCATCAGTCCTCATCTATTTAACGCATAACCTCGCATTGCCGGTTTTAAAGCGAATACGAAACCCTGAAATATTTCCATATACAGAAGAGGAGCTTTGGCATTTTCCAGAAGCGTCTCTTGGCTATGCGCTCATAACTTTTTTAAAGAAAAAGGGATTGCATCTATTGCCACACTATGCCCGCCATGATATAAAACACCTGTTGCTGGAATATGATACTACTGATGTAGGCGAGGTATGCCTGCAATGCTTTATGCTGGGCAACAGGCATTTCTCGTTTCCCGTATTGGCCACTGTGATGTATGGGCTAATAACAATGCCGGAGCATTACCAGGCATTTTCAAGAGCATTTACCAGGGGAGGAAGATCCATATCACTCGCCAGTTGGGAGTGGTACAAAATATTGAAAATGCCTGCACAACAATTAAAAGATCTCATTAACAATTAATAAAAAAAATATGAAAAAATATTCAATGATGCCCGTTGTTGTAACAGCAATAGTAACCGTAATTATGGGCCTAATCTATGTTACTGTACAGCAAACCTATCGTACCAGCGCAAACGATCCACAGGTACAAATGGCAAGAGATATGAGTACAAAACTACTTCAATCAAAAAGCGTGGATGCATATTTCACAGATACAGTTGATGTGGCGCAAAGTCTTGCACCGTTCTATGTTTTATATGATGCCAGCGGCAAACCTATCCGGTCTACCGGATACCTGGATGGCCAAATGTATTCCGTACCCATGGGCGTGTTTGAAACAGTAAAAAAAAGTGGGGAGCAACAGGTTACATGCCAGCCACGAAAAAGTATAAGAATGGCGATGGTGATCGAACGCACTAACACCGGGCCTGTAGCATATGTTGCAGCAGGAAGATCTTTAAAAATGGCTGAAGAAAGGATAAGCATTCTTACCACAACCGTTTTTATCGCCTGGCTCATATGCAGTGCTATTATTTTACTATGCTATGCAATCCGGTTTTTTAAATACCGGAATTGATTAGCGCGGTGCATTAAAAGTCAAGTCCCAGACTAAAATACCAGATTGGTTTTCCTTTGAATAAACCGATCATAGGCCAGCCTGCATCCACCTTTACAAAGTACCCGATCAAAGTGCTTCTTGCACCAAAACCATAGCCACCAAGGAAGGGCCCGATTCCGCCCGTTTTAATATCAACCTGAACTGGTGGTACACCGTACACCGTATTTGGTCTCTTTATTTTATCAAATTTTCCATTCCATGCTGTTCCAAGATCGATAAATTGAGTGAGCTGGAAATTTCTTAAAAAAGCATTATTGATCGGCTTGCTTAATAAAGTAGAAAAAACTGGTAAACGGAATTCACTGTTCAGCACCATTGCATTATTTCCATTAGCCGCATTTTGGATGAAGCCCCGCATATTTACAGCGAGGGATTGATATGCATAATCCTGGTCAGGATCAGGAGGATTATTTGGATTAAAATAACGGTATTTAGAAATATTACCGGTTAAAGGGTCAATTTTTTCATTGCCACTAAACATCAGCCAGTTATCAACTCCCCCCAGGTAGTAAATGAGTTTTTGATTTCCCCAGCTAAAGTCCCCTGCTGCTCTGCCAGCCCAAATAAAATTGCGGTAGATAGGATAATATGCCCTCGCATCAAAACCCGCATTGAAGGTAAACCGGCCATCAGAAGTGCTGACCTTATTTATTTGCGTATTCCAGTCAACATAGGCCTTATACCTAACCCCATTCCATATGTTTTGAGCGGGGTTTAAAGTATTATCATACACATATTCAAGATGGGTGATGGCATATAATTTTTTTACGTCAGGGAAATCAAGTGTAGGAGGTTCAAAGGAACTGGCAACTTCCCTGTCGGACCTTATGCCAAAATTTAATCTTATACTCCTCGCCACATCTAAAGGATATACCAGTGTAGCCTGGTAAAGATTGGATATCAGCCTGCCAGAGATCTGTATCAATCCGGATATCGAATCTGATATAGACAGGCCTGTTTGTTGTACGGTTCTGTAATATGAAAATCCCCAGTCAAGCCTTTTCCTCAGATTTTGAAACTGGAAAAGCCAGTCATTGTCTTTCAAATTTGTTGACAGCCGGTAACCCCCTGTAAATTTTATATCTTCCATTATATCGGAAGTGCCAATACGAATGATCCCGTTCAAAGGTGTAGTGGAAGCAAGTTGTATGGGACCATTGCCATTTTGATAAACCTGGTATTTGTTAACCAGCACTGAATTATTAAATCCACTTACCAGGTAATCTGTAGAAAATTTCAATGGCTTATAATCATACAGTTTTGCAGTGGCTAAAACAGAAGGAATGGTTTGCTCTTGTACCGTAAAGATCTTACCAACATTAGTGGAATCTTTTTTCTCATTGCCGAATTCATTTTGAAATACATCATCCTGCTTTTTAGTGCTGTCGGATTTTATAGAACTCGTAGCCTCACCTTTTGAAATCCTGTCCTGCTGTATGATCCGCTTCATATAACTGGTAGGCGTTGCCGTTATATTACGCTTGTGTAATGTATTTTCATCAATCTTTAATTTGTATAATGTTTTCTCATCGCTTTGCCGGGTTACTTCGCTAACCTGGTTGTTGTCCCCTGCTATCCTGGTTTCGCGCAGGCTGCTGGCATAATTGGTTAATGGAAAAACATAGGAAGAATCGTTGGTTACAGATACAACTGCAATAGAGTCAACATCCTGTTTTTTATATGCCCGTAACAATGAATCAACATCTTTGGCTGCTGGGTTTCTAAGTATTTCGTCGCCGACTATCACCAGGGTATCAAGACCAGCATTTTCAGTGGTAAAAAAACCCGCATACCGGTTACCAACCCCGTTTTCATCACTCACAAAAGTAAAATGACTGCTATTGTACTGGGCTGGGAAACGGGCATTTCCATATTTTAAATTCGAGAGTTGTGATATTTGATTAAGCTCGGGTTTATTGGTAGCAAAATCGGTGATCATAAAAATATTATACCGGTTGTTGGGTAAAACCGTATCAGCTCCTTTTGCCATGGATGATGGCCTGTTGCTCGCAAAAATAATTCCGGTCTTGTTAGGAAAAGAAACAAAAGATGCATCCACATCATCATACACATCGTTGGTAACTGCTTTAACTATTTCATTCTCGATATCATAAGTATAAATATCAGAGTGGCCATTTTTAACAGCAGAGAATAAAAGCATTTTGCTGTCGCGCATATACTGCATATCCTGCACCTGGTCAAACGTTTGGGTGAGATCGCGCTTATAAGGTTTAACTCTTGTTACCACATCAAACACAAACAATTTCAACTTTCCTTCTTCACTATACAATACCGAAAGCCTTGTTCCTTTTGGATCCCAGGCCATCATAGGGTAATTTGGATTGATGCTGTTTTCATTGCTGCGAACGCCGAATTTTAAAAGCACTTTATCCTTATCTTCTTCATTCAGCAATAATTTGTACTGCCCTTTTTTAAATTGCACAACGGCAAAAGATTCGTTGCGTTTATTGGGGTTAACATTAAAATGAAAATAATCTGTCCGCTTGCCAATGGCCACGCTGGTTATCTCGCTTCCCTTGGGGTAATTTCTGCGTCGATTTATATCTTTCTGATACTTTGTTTCTTCATAATCCATGAAATCCGCAAGCACATCTTTAAATTTTTTCTTGGCAACCTGCTGGCATGCACGGTTTAAATTTTTGTATACTCTTGCCAGGTATAACAGGTAAGTAACATTTTCCCGCTTATATTTTTCTTCTATATAATACCAAAATGCATGACCAGCGATAAGTGGTTTTACAAATGCGAATTGGTGAAAGTTTTTATAATCCCCGCTTAAAATTTCGCTTTTTAAATCATCGTCCAAAGCGGTGCTCCAGTTTTCCCCCGCATACGCAATGTACCCGTCAATAAGCCACTGTGGCAAATCCAGCAATGCCTGGTTACCCGCAAATTCGCCCAGGTTATCGCCAAATAAAATATTTTCTGTCAGTACTCTCGCGATGCCTTCGCGTACCTGCCGCCGTAGATCATTATGATCCCCATTAAAATAAACCAGTACTTTATTATTCACCAGGCTGGTAACCCCGCCCGTATTTTGCCAGTCGATACCCAAGCCTATGTTGCTTTGCTGCAGGTCATTAAAGTTGTTATAAATAACAATATTTGCGCGGCGCTGGAGACTGTATTCGGTAAAAGTTTCAATGCCGGGTAATTCTTTTTCTGCTAACTGTGCAACGTACTTTGCAATCTCCTGCCCGTTTTGATTGAAATAGCAATTAAAATTCAGGGTCTGATAATACTGCCATTTAAATTTTTTGAACTGTAGCCTGTTCTTCCCATACTCCACACTGCTAACCTGTGCGGTAACTGAAAAAATTATAGCAACGATAAAAATACCTGTCAGAAAAATTTTTTTCACCAAACGATTCGTTAGATATTGCATGTACATTTTATATTATTCCTAAAATTAATTGATTCGGGTTAATCAGGGAAATGATTTTAGTTAATTAGAATTTAAGATATGCTTACGGTTAAAGTTTTCACATTCAGTCCCATACAGGAAAATACATACGTACTTTTTAATGAGCAAAAAGCATGTATTATCATTGACCCGGGATGCTACGATACTGAAGAACAGGAAGCATTGCGTTCATTTATTGATAAGAACGGTTTGTTACCCAAAATGCTGCTTAACACGCATTGTCATTTAGATCATGTTTTCGGAAACAAATTCATTGCAGAAGCATACGGCCTTACATTAAACTTACATGAAGCCGAAAAGGCCATGCTACAAATGGCTCCTGCATCCGGACTCATGTTTAACCTGCCTTTTGATAACTATAGCGGTGAATTTATAATTTTAAAAGAGGGTAATAAAATTGTCCTGGGAAAAGATGAACTGGAAATAATTCATGCTCCCGGTCATTCGCCTGGAAGCATTTGTTTTTATTGCAGAGCACAAAATTTCATTATCGGCGGTGATGTGCTGTTTTATGACAGCATAGGAAGAACCGACCTGCCTGGAGGAGATCATCAAACATTGGTAAATAGTATACAACAAAAAATATTCGCCTTGCCCGATGATACAAAAGTGTATAGTGGCCATGGCGCCGAAACAAACATCGGCAGAGAAAAAAAACACAACCCGTTTGTTGGAGAAAATGCACGTTCATTTTGATATGTTCGCATTTTTATTTTTTTAATCAATTTTTTTATTTTCCATTACCAGTTCTATCAAAACCCCATTGGTAGATTTCGGGTGCAGAAAACAAACCACTTTATTATCTGCCCCCTGTTTTGGCTTATCATTTATCATCATAAAACCTTCTGCCTGCAAACGGGCAATTTCTTTTTCAATATCATCTACTTCAAATGCTATATGATGGACTCCTTCACCCTTTTTATCAATGAAATTATTTATTACACTGGCCGGACTATAAGCTTCCAGCAGCTCAATCTTACTGCTGCCCTTTAAAAAAAAAGCGGTATTTACCTGTTCGCTCTCAACCACTTCGGTTTTGTAACACGGTGAATTGAGCAATTTTTCAAAGAGGGGGATTGAAACTGAGAGTTTCTTAACTGCAATACCGATATGTTCAATTGTTGGTTGTGCCATGAATAATAAGATTAAATTAATAAGTAATAGCTTTCATTACAGCGAATTTAATCTCATAAAACATTTAATCCCAAAAATCATGGTTCCGGTATGATTTCGAATGTTGGAAAAAACTACTTTTTACCATTTATATAATAGCAATTCATTCGTTTTTAGCGTAAATTTGTAATAAACAGAGTTATATTATGTTGAAACTTCCGGTTTATCTTGATAATAATGCTACAACCCCAATGGATCCCAGGGTTTTGGAAGCGATGATCCCTTATTTTGTTGAACATTTTGGCAATGCGGCAAGCCGCAATCATCCGTTTGGATGGGAAGCAGAAGAGGCAGTAGATTATGCCCGTGAACAGGTGGCTAAGCTGATCGGGGCTGATCCAAAAGAAATAATTTTTACTTCAGGTGCTACAGAAGGTGATAATCTGGCTATTAAAGGTGTGTATGAAATGTACGCTTCAAAAGGTAATCATGTTATAACCGCTACCACTGAACATAAAGCTGTTTTGGATACCTGCAAGCATATTGAAAAAAGTGGCGGGGAAGTAACTTACCTGCAGGTGAATTCCGAAGGGCTTGTAGATCTTAAAGAATTGGAAGCAGCAATAAAGCCCACCACTATTCTGGTGGCTATCATGTACGGCAATAATGAAACAGGGGTGATACAACCAGTTAAAGAGATCAGCACTATTGCGAAGAAACATGGGGTACTGTTTTTTACTGATGGCACACAGGCGGTAGGTAAAGTTCCGGTAGATGTGAATAAAGATGGCATAGACCTTATGGCTTTCAGCGCGCATAAAATGTATGGTCCCAAGGGTGTGGGCGCATTATATGTTCGTCGCAAAAATCCCCGTGTAAAAGTTACCGCCCAAATAGATGGCGGCGGGCATGAAAGAGCCATGCGCAGTGGAACATTAAATGTACCAGGCATTGTAGGTTTTGGTAAAGCCTGTGAATTGTGCATGCAGGATATGGAGTCTGATACACTCAGGATACAAACCATGAGAGACAAGCTTGAGCGTGAGTTATTAAAACTTGAAGAAGCATATGTGAATGGCAGCACACAGCACCGTTTACCGCATGTTTCAAATATTTCTTTTAAGTATGTTGAAGGCGAGGGTCTTATGATGGGATTTAATAAAAATATAGCCGTAAGTTCAGGCTCAGCCTGCACTTCAGCATCACTTGAACCCTCCTATGTATTGAAAGCATTAGGCCTTGGCGACGACCTGGCACATTCTTCCTTGCGGTTTGGGTTGGGCCGTTTTACAACCGATGAACAGATAGATTATACAATTGATAAGGTAAGTACAACGGTTTTAAAATTAAGAGAGATGAGCCCGCTTTGGGAAATGTACAAAGAAGGTGTTGATATAAATGCAATTGAATGGGCAGCTCACTGATAATGCTAATGACGAAGAATTTCTTACTTGTAAACAAATAAACGGATTAACGGATAAACATAAACAAATTAACTAATAAATTAAAACCATGGCATACTCAGATAAAGTTATTGATCATTACCAGAATCCAAAAAATGTGGGCACTTTGGATAAGAGCCAAAAAAATGTGGGTACAGGTTTGGTAGGCGCGCCAGAATGTGGCGATGTGATGCGGCTGCAGATAGAGGTAGATGAAGCAACCGGCATGATAAAAGATGCGAAATTCAAAACCTTTGGATGTGGCTCTGCTATTGCATCTTCATCGTTGGCTACGGAATGGCTTAAAGGAAAATCAATTGATGAGGCCTTAACGATTGATAATATGGATATCGTAGAAGAATTAAATCTTCCGCCCGTTAAAATTCATTGTTCTGTATTAGCAGAAGATGCAATAAAATCAGCCATCAACGATTACCGCGTTAAAAACGGTATGGAGCAAATTAAGTTTGAAGAAAGTGTTGTTCATTAAAAAGGTAATGTGATTTACGTAAGCGATAAAGCCAAAATAAAAGTTTCCAAATTAATGGAAGAAGCAAAACTTCCTGACCAGGATTATTTTCTCAGGGTAAGTGTTGTTGGTGGGGGATGTTCTGGCTTAAGCTATAAGATGGATTTCGATAATGAAAAAAAACCAATGGACCAGGAGTTTGATGATAATGGAATTAAAGTGGTTACCGATCTTAAAAGCTTTTTATACCTCGTAAATACTACGCTCGATTTTAGTGACGGACTAAATGGCAAAGGATTTTACTTCAGCAACCCCAACGCCAGCCGCAGTTGCGGATGTGGCGAAAGTTTCGCTGTTTAAAAATATCTCATAATTTATTAAAGCCTCCAGTTAACCTGGAGGCTATTTTTTTGTCTAGTCATTCCCTAGCGGAGGAGGTGGTGGTGGTGGTGGTAATGGCGGCGGTGGCGGCAATAATTTATGATAGTGTTTCATCACTTGTATATTGCCGTTTTTGCTATAGCCCAATTGTTCAAGCGGTGGTGGTGGTGGTAATGGAGGTTCGGGTGGCGCAGGAATTACCAATGGTGGATTGGGTGGTGGTGGTGGGGTTCGCTTGTCTTGTGCTATTGCTGCAACGGACAGTAAACAGAAGCCCGCTATCATCACCATTTTAATTTGCTTCATAATTAAGATTTTTAATTAGATGCATGACTTTTAAAATTGCACAAATAATCTTTGTCTAATATTTGGAAGAAGGAAATGCAGAAAGGATAAATAAAAAACCCTGCTAAATGCAGGGTCTTCGCAATTGGTTTTGGCTTATTTAACGCGAAACTTATTTTATCAGCAGAATTTTTCGATGTTATAACAACACTATGGGTAAGACAATCTTTTAAGTAAAATTGCTGCTCTTTAAAAGTACGATTTAGAATTCATCTAAATAGATTTTGCTTAATAATTTTTAAATTAAAAAATATTTTAAAAAATGCTTTTATTGGTAAAACCTAAATTGCATCATATTTCGTTTTAATGTTTGCAATAGTAAAAAAAGAATTACATCATTTCTTCAGCAATCTTACAGGTTATATTACCATCATTTTGTTTTTATTGGTGAATGGACTTTTTTTATTTGTTTTAAAAGACAGTAACCTTTTTGATTTTGGCTATGCTACACTGGATAAATTTTTTGAACTTGCTCCCTGGATTCTGCTTTTTTTGATACCCGCAATCACCATGCGCACACTTTCTGAAGAATTTAAATCAGGAACTTTTGAGATCCTTATAACAAGACCTTTGAGTAAATGGGAAATTGTGCTGGGAAAATATTTTGCTATTATTGTTGTTATATTATTTGCTTTGCTCCCTACCGTATTGTATGTATTCACCATTAAATACCTGTCAGCCACGGGTACGATTGATACCGGGGGGATCGCTGGCGCTTACACCGGCCTTATTTTTTTAGGTGCGGTATTTACGGCTATAAGCCTTTTCTGTTCCGGTCTTACCAATAATGCAGTTGTTGCATTTTTAACAAGCGCCTTTACCTGCCTGGTAATTTTTTACGGTTTTAACGCGGTGAGCAGGCTTCCTGTTTTACAGGGTGGCGCTGATTATTATATTGAAATGCTTGGTATTGATTTTCATTATCGGAGTATCAGCAGGGGTGTAATTGATACAAGAGATATCATTTACTTTATCAGCATCATTTTTTTATTCCTGCTGATCACCGTAAAAAATCTTACCAAAAAATAATTTGGTAACTAATGGATATGCTAGCAAAAAAAAGAGTTGATCTTACAAAATTATGGTGGCTGTGGACACTTTGTATAATTATCGCTATTAATTTATTTGCCAGCAGCTTTCACAAACGCATTGACCTTACAAATGAAAAAAGATTTACCATTTCATCCCCTGTAAAAAAATTAATAACGAGCCTGGATGATGTTGTTACGATTGATGTTTTTCTAAAAGGTGAATTTCCTTCCGGCTTTAAAAAACTGGCCTCCTCGGCAGCCGACCTGTTGCAGGAGTTTAAAGAATATAATAATAAGAATATCCAGTATCGCTTTCTATCTGCAGATGAACCAATTGAAGGCACGGAAAGAACTTATGCAGATACCCTTGCGGCCATGGGCATTCAACCGATTAATTTAAAGGTTCAGCTTAAGGCGGGGGAGCAGTCACAATACGTTTACCCGGCAGCGTTAGTTCATTATAAGGGCAGAACGGTTCCGGTGAATTTGTATTCCGGTACGCAAATTTTAATTACTCCTCCCGAACTCAATAGTGCCGAAGCATTACTGGAATATAAATTTGCAAATGGAATTGAGCAGGTTACACAAACCAATCGGGCCACGGTTGCTTATTCCGTTGGCAATGGGGAACCTACCGGTCCATCAGTTTATGACCTGGTAGAAAATACCCTCAAAAAAAATTACAATCTTTTTACGGTCAATATAAATAGTCAGCCCGTTATACCCGATACTTTTAAATTGCTGATGATCGTTAAGCCCACCATACCTTTCAGCGAGGAAGAAAAAATAAAATTAGACCAATATGTAATGCGCGGCGGTAAACTGATGTGGTTTATTGACAGGCTGCAGGCAGAGATGGATAGTCTACAAATTAAAAACCAGGTGATCGCTTACGACCGCAATTTAAATCTTGAAGACCTGTTCTTCAAGTATGGAGTAAGGATCAATCCTGATCTGCTGATGGATCTTCAATGTGATTTTTTACCGTTTGATGTAAATGGCAATGGGCAGTTTGAATTTTTGCATTGGAATTATTTTCCACTGTTTGGTTCAAAATCCAATCATGTTATTAATAAAAACATTGGGCTCGTTGCGGGCAAATTTGTAAACTCCATTGATACCGTAAGAGCAGATAAAATAACCAAAACAATTTTACTAAGCTCCTCTGATAATGCCAGGACCATTGCCACACCAGCATTAATTAGTGGGGAGGAAAACCGGAATGCTCCTGAAGACGCCCAATTCAAAAGAAATAATGTAGCTGCAGGTATTTTGCTGGAAGGAGTATTTACTTCCTTGTATACAAACCGGATAACAACTAATGAACTTGATACTCTTGTAAAAAATGGCGCTCCCTTCAAAGCATCATCTGCGGATAACAAAATGATTATTGTGTCCGACGGGGATGTTGTTTTGAACGGCATGTCACATAATGAGCCATTGCCAATGGGACTTAATTCTTACACCGTAGGAAGCCAGTACCAGTACCAGTTTGCCAACAGGGATTTTGTGATCAACTGCATGGAATACCT
This sequence comes from Chitinophagaceae bacterium, assembly GCA_013694745.1. Lineage (GTDB taxonomy): Bacteria > Bacteroidota > Bacteroidia > Chitinophagales > Chitinophagaceae > Ginsengibacter. The sequence continues at coordinate 11,830 of JACDBU010000238.1, read as the reverse complement.
GTTAAATAATTCAGGCCTTACAGAAGCAAAATCCAAAGATTATACGCTTCGGTTATTGGATGCAGAAAAGGTACAGGATCAAAGAGGTACATGGCAGGTGCTTGATATAGCCCTGCCCATATTTTTTGTATCTCTTTTCGGGTTCCTTTATCAATGGATGCGTAAAAGGAAATACAGTGTTTGAAAATACATTTACCCTTTAATTGCCCGCCGCCGGCTGTATCTTTGAGCAATATGCATTGAATGAATTCTACACAGTGGACCTATATTGTTTTTGCCCTGGTATTGTTGGTTGCGATCATATTTGATCTTGGACTTGTTAGTAAAAAATCCAGGACGGTAACCATTAAACAGGCGTTTTATCAAACTATATTCTGGATAGGATTAGCACTCGCTTTTTTTGTTTTTTTATGGTACCAGGATGGGCAGATCATCGCGCTTGAATATGTTAGTGCTTACTTAATGGAATGGAGCCTGAGCATTGACAACATCTTTGTATTCATTTTGATTTTTAGCTTTTTCGGGATCCATAAAGAATATTACGGCAGGGTACTACTGCTGGGGATCCTGATGGCCATAATTTTTAGAATTATTTTTATTACCATCGGTATAGTACTGGTAGCAAAATTTTCCTGGATACTCTACATTTTTGGAGCTTTCCTGGTATACACCGGTGTTAAGATGTTTTTTGTAGATCACGAAAATAATTTTGATCCCAATAAAAACAAGGTGTATATATTTTTAAAGAAAATTCTTCCGGTAACAAGCGAGGATGCGGGCGGAAGGTTTACAAAAAAAATAAAGGGAAAAAAATATTTTACATTGCTGTTTATAGTGGTAGTGTTGCTGGCAACAACCGATATCGTTTTTGCAGTAGACTCTATTCCGGCAGTATTTGCTATTACACAAAATAAGCTGGTGATATATACATCAAATATATTTGCAGTGCTGGGTTTAAGATCATTATTCTTTTTATTGAGAGGAGCAGTTAGCAAATTCGATTACCTGCAACAGGGTATTGCCATTGTACTAATATTCATCGGCACTAAAATGCTGATAGAACATTTTTATCATATCAATATTATTATATCACTGGGTGTTATTATTGCGTGCCTCATGGGCTCAATAGTTTTTTCAATTTACCATAAAAAGATCGATATACCGGAGGATGAAAAAGATTAACCTGATAAAAAAAAATTAGTTTGAATGTCCTTATCGACTATACATTTGAAAGCATAGCAGAAATAGTAAAAGGCACAATTTTACAACATCGATCTTCTGTTGCTCCGCATTATCTTTTACTCGATAGCAGGAAAATAGTATTTCCGGAAGAGACCATTTTTTTTGCTTTGATGAGCCGCCAAAGAAATGGTACTGATTTTATACAGGAATTGTATAAAAAAGGCGTGCGAAATTTTGTTACAAGAGATGCGCCGGATATTTCAGAATGCCCTGGTGCAGGCTTTATAAAAGTTGATGACACATTACACGCACTCCAACTGCTGGCCATGCATCATCGAAAACGATATGGTATCATGGAAGATGGGAAAGCGCTTCCGGTTATAGGCATCACCGGCAGCAACGGTAAAACGATCGTGAAGGAATGGCTGAACCAATTACTGGAAAAGGATTTCAATATTGCCCGCAGCCCTAAAAGCTATAATTCACAAATTGGTGTGCCGCTAAGTGTTTTACAAATAAATGCAGAAAACACATTGGCCATTTTTGAAGCTGGCATTTCGCTGCCGGGTGAAATGGAAAACCTGGCCGCAATCATTCAGCCAACAATAGGTGTATTTACAAACATCGGCGAGGCGCATAGTAAGGGCTTTGAAAATACCACTGAAAAGATCCTGGAAAAATACAAACTGTTTAAATCCTGTGATGTACTGATCTGCAAAAAAGAATTACTGGAAGATATCTTGGAGGATAAAAGCAATCAGTTATCTGTAAAAAATTTTATTAAGTTTTTTAGCTGGAGTAAATCTGCGGCTGATGCTACCCTTCTTATTAAACATATAACCCGTTATCCGGATCTTACAGAAATTGAGGCGCTTCATTTGGAACGAAAAATATTGATCAATATCCCTTTTACTGATGATGCTGCCGTTGAAAATGCGATCAGTTGCTGGTGTGTTCTTTTGCACCTGGGATTAAGCGATGAAATAATAGCAGCGCGGATGATGCAATTATTTCCTGTAGAAATGCGGCTGGAATTAAAGGAAGGTATAAACAACTGTTCCATTATTAATGACAGCTATAGTGCGGATATCAATTCGCTTTCCATAGCCCTTGATTTTTTACAACAGCAGAAGCAACACCCAAAACACACGGTTATTTTATCTGATATTTTACAAAGCGGCAAAAATGAAACAGATCTTTATAAAGAAATAAGTCTTCTCCTCAGGCAAAAAAAATAGACAGGTTAATTGCCATTGGCCCTAAAATAAATAAGCAAAAAGAGCAATTTGATTTTTTTAAAGAAAAGTATTTTTTTGAATCGGTTGCAGAATTTATTACCAATTATCATTTGATCACATTCAGCAATGAGACCATCCTGCTTAAAGGTGCGAGGGTTTTTGAATTTGAAGAAATTGACCAGTTATTTCAACAGAAAATTCATCAGACAATTTTATCTATAAATCTTTCAGCGCTCATTTATAATTTAAAAGAATACCGTAGCATGATATCTCCATCTGCCAAAATAATGGCTATGGTAAAGGCTTTTAGTTATGGAAGCGGCAGTTATGAGATCGCCAATCTCCTTCAATTTAATAATACAGACTACCTGGCAGTTGCTTATGCTGATGAGGGCGTGGCATTGCGAAAAGCCGGTATCACCCTGCCTGTTATGGTCATGAACCCTGAAGAAAATACCTTTAATGCGTTGGTTAAATATGATCTTGAACCGGAAATTTTTTCATTTTCAATACTGCGGGCATTTCAAAAATATCTCTATTCAGCAGCAATAAATAATTTCCCGGTTCATATAAAATTAGATACCGGCATGCATCGTTTGGGGTTTGAAGAAAGCGAAATGCAGTTACTTGCCGGTCAGCTTCGCAACAATTCCATGATCAGGGTGCGCTCTGTTTTTTCGCACCTCGTTGCAAGCGAAAATAAAGAGGAGGATGCTTATACCTTACACCAGTCAGCCATTTTTTTGCAATGCTGTAATACCATACAGGAGGCCTTAGGGTATCCTTTTTTAAAACATATAGTTAATACATCGGCTATACACCGCCATCCAGAATTGCAAATGGATATGGTTCGGCTGGGAATTGGGTTGTATGGAATTGATCATGACCCGGTGATGCAATCAAAACTTAAAAATGTTTCAACGCTAACAACAACTGTATCACAAATAAAAAAAGTGAGATCGGGCGACAGTGTAGGTTATGGGAGAAAAGCAATATTAAAAAGCGATGCAACCATTGCCACCGTTCGTATTGGATACGCAGATGGTTACCCAAGATCATTAGGCAACGGGGTTGGCAGTATGCTTGTGAAAAATAAAATGGTTCCTGTTGTTGGCAATGTATGTATGGATATGACTATGCTGGATGTAACCGGCGCAGATATAAATGAAGGTGATGAAGTAATTGTATTTGGTGAAGGTTTGCCTGTGCAGACTTTAGCACATTGGTGTAACACCATTTCTTATGAAATTATGACCGGCATCTCACAACGTGTTAGGAGAGTTTATTATGAGGAATAAAATAATTGAATTGTGTATAATGAAAAAATAATTTTTTGATTTTATAATATCATATGATGCTTAATCAAAACTTGTAAGCATCGCTTTGCCTTATCATTTATTAGAATGTTTCCCGAAAAATGTCAACCACTTAATTAATACTAACAGATTCACAATTCATCTTTATCCATTCGCCATTCTACTATCACCATTGCTCTTTTCAGTATCTTTGCAGCTTAATTTATTTATGTGAAAGGGAGATATGTTTTTTTTATAATTCTTTTGTTAGTACTTGCAGACCAGGCTTTAAAAATATTTGTTAAAACGCATTATCATGTAGGTGAATCGCATGGTGTTCTGGGCAACTGGTTTAATCTTTATTTCATTGAAAATGAAGGCATGGCTTATGGATGGAGGTTTGGCGGGGATTGGGGAAAAATGATCTTAACCCTGTTTCGGTTAGCAGCAGTACTGTTTGGCGTTTTTTATCTGAAAAATATCGTACAAAAAAAATATCACCCGGGTTTTATAATCTGTGCTGCATTAGTTTTTGCAGGTGCACTGGGAAACCTTATTGACAGCATGTTTTATGGATTGATATTCGATGAAAGCAGCGAACAGGCGCTTAATGTTGCCAGGATATTTCCCATACATGGGTATGCAGGATTTCTTCATGGTAAAGTTGTAGACATGCTTTATTTCCCCATTATAACAAATAGTCATTTCCCCAAATGGGTACCATTTTGGGGAGGTGAATCATTCGAGTTTTTCCGTCCTATTTTTAATCTTGCCGATGCCTCCATTTCAACGGGTGTTATTGCAATTTTATTATTTCAAAAACGTTTCTTCAAAAACAGGAAGATTAAAACTATACATCCTGCTGTTGAAACAGAAACGCTTGTCAACGATGAAATGCAGGTATCTTAATAACGTGATTTAAATATATTGTATGAAGCCGCTTAATTTTATATTGGGGATATTTATTTTTTCCTGCATATTTATTTCATGTGAAAAAGAGTATAGTTTGGAAGGCAACAATTCACTTACTGCAGGAACATGGCAATTTACAGAGAACGGAGTTTTGTTTTCCGGTACAATCGACTCCGCTACCATAGATACTTTTGGATTCACTAAGGTTTTGAACCTGGCAGGTAAATCAGTTAATGGTCAGCAAAATTTTTTGCTGCAGTTATTTACCGTGGATAGTTTTAAAACCGGTAGTTACCCGGATTCACTATCTGAAAGTGAATTCAATTATTCTGCAAACAGCAAAACCATTTATCAGGCAGATCAATTAACCGGGGGGTTCATTACAAATTTAAATAGCATTACAAATAATAAATTATCAGGAACATTCTCCGGACTTGTGTCAGACTCAAATAATAATATCAAACAAATAACGGCAGGATTATTTAGCTGCTCCATAAATTTAAAAAGCAATGCGGTAACTTCAAGCGGTAACCTGGGTTCCAGTGCGGGTACATGTAGCCCGGTAACCGTATCAGGATCTTATACTGCGGGAGTACCACTTACACCGGTGAATACAGTACAGGTGCAGGTGAATGTTACAAGCCCGGGTGCTTATTCTATTTTTACCAATACTGTGAATGGTGTAAGTTTCTCAAAGTCCGGCACTTTCATAAGTACCGGAGTCCGGAATGTTACACTGGCCGGTAGCGGCACACCGGTAGCATCCGGCAGTCAGAATTTTACAATAACCTACGGAACGGGAAATTGTAATTTTTCAATTTCATTTTAGCGAATCACTAACCCGTAGATCAAAATTATTTCATCTAATCTTTCCTGGTTTCTTCATCCACCTGATCTATTATTTTTTTTTAAAGTAAGAAATTTATAAAATAATTTATGCATCAATTGTGATAATCATTTTTGTAAAATAATATGCATATAGTCATTTAATTGTGGGTCCTTAGCACATTATCAAATTAGCTGATCATTAGTGCGCTGCGCATTCAATAGTATATATATCAACACCTCAAGCGTGAGACTAATACCAGCAGGGACAGAAAAAAATGCCCCGGAAAGAGAGAAATTTAAATTATCAGTATCCAAATGTTTTTATTGATAGCAGGTTTTCATTCAAAGCCTCGAACTGCATTGGAACGCCCGCAAACAGATCTTTTTTTAGAGCCTTTGCAAAGACGTCAATCTTTTGGAAACCTTCTGCATTTGCATTAGCAGCATTTATTGGAAACTTGAAATGAATGGCGTTGTCTTGTGTTTTTGATACAATTATTACATTATTACCGTCGGGAGAAAAGAAGCCGCTCTTTATAAAATATTCAAACATCGTTTTTGATTCAGGCTCCGAAAAAGCTTTATCAAAATACATTGAATTTTTAAGATAATCCTTCCGCTGCATGTGTTTAATTTCTTCATAAGTTGCTACCTGGGCAGCCACAGCTGGTTTGTACGGAATGGTTTTATAATCCTTAAAAACATTATCCGTATAAATAATATCTACCGGTAAATCATTAAAAACATTCCTGCTCATCTCTACTGCCAGTACAGCAAAATTATCGTCTGCATATTGTATAGAATCCAGGGCTTTTTTATCAAGCATGAAACGTGCTTTGATCCGGTTGCCGTCTTTCGATATTTGCACGGATCTTTTTTTATCATTCACAAAAAATTGCTGCGCTTCTAAAAACTTTCCGACCGCTGTTGCATCTGCTTCTGTAACGCCTTTTCCTTTATAAAAAACTTCTCCTTTCGTGCCGGGGAATGTAATTTTTTTTCCATAATCATTACAGGAATTAAGAACGAGCAAAAAAGTAAAGACAATGAAAAATTTGACTCCTATTTTATACGGGTTTGTGCAATTCATTTTAGTATTTTTAATCACTATCATTATGCGCTAAACTACAAATTAATAACAAGAGTTGTAAAGCATGCTGATGATAACTTCAAAAGGGTAAAATCAATTACGCTAAATAATCCCTGCAATTTATTTGATGTAAAAAAGTTGAACTAATCATTTATATTTATTTTTATAATTAAAACAGTTGCATGAATACAATACGTTTCACTTTGCTCATTACCTTATTTATAGTAACGTCCAATTTTACAATAGCACAGCAGCCTGTAGAAGAGTACGACTCTGCACTTGCAAAAAAATTGAAAGCAGACGATTATGGCATGAAAGCTTATGTACTGGTGATCTTAAAAAAAGGAACGACAATAATTACAGATCAAAAAGTAAGGGACAGTATTTTCCATGGTCATATGGCAAATATTACAAGGCTTGCAAACGAAAACAAATTATTACTCGCCGGACCAACAGGAAAAAATGATAAAAATTATGAAGGCATTTTTATTTATAATACCGGCGATATAAAAGAGGCAAAGACATGGTTGAATTCAGATCCTGCCATTCAATCAAAAGACCTGGATGCAGAAGTGTATGCATGGTACGGCCCCGCTGCATTACAGGAAGTTTTGGCCATCAATAAAAAGTTGCAGAAAAAACACTTTTAATATTATTATAAATCAACAATAATAAAATTCCAAGATCCCCTTATTTATAAATACTTCATCTTCCACACCCGTAACAAAATTTGAAATAATAATTTTTTGATTATAGCAGAGCAATTTGTCAGCCCTTGATTTTAGGATGTATTTTTGTTTAACCTGTCACATATGAGCAAACAGTTAAGTGAAATACCAGTAAGTGTACTGGATCTTGCCACCATACTTGAAGGCGAAACTCCATCAGATTCCTTTGCGAAAAGTCTTGCTGTAGCGCAACATGCTGAGCGGGCAGGTTATACGCGCTATTGGTTTGCCGAGCACCACAACATGGAAAACATCGCCAGTTCTGCAACTTCCGTATTGGTAGGCTATATCGCAGGTGGCACTTCCACAATGCGTGTAGGGTCAGGGGGAATTATGCTGCCAAACCATGCGCCTTTAATTATTGCAGAACAATTTGGCACACTTGCTTCACTCTATCCTGGCAGGATAGATCTTGGATTGGGACGTGCGCCGGGCACAGACCAAATAACTTCTATGGCATTGCGAAGAAACCTGAATGGTTCGATAGATACATTTCCTGATGATGTGATAGAACTCATAAATTATCTTGCTCCAAAAGATCCGGCAGCCAGAGTTCGCGCAATTCCGGGTGAAGGAACGCAAGTGCCTGTTTGGCTGCTTGGTTCCAGTACTTATAATGCACAGCTGGCAGCAGCGCTTAGTCTTCCATTTGCATTTGCCAGTCATTTTGCACCGGCACTTTTGAATGATGCATTAAAATTATACCGGTCGCGTTTTAAGCCATCACAACAATTACAGGAACCATATGCCATGGCATGTATAAATGTGATCGCTGCAGATACAGATGAAGAAGCACAACGCCTGGCTACCTCATTTTATATGCTTGCCATGGGAATTGTAACCGGCAAACGCAGGCCACTGCAGCTTCCTGTTGATAATATGGATGTGGTATGGAGCGAGTATGAAAAAGCAGCGGTGATGCAAATGATGCAATATAGTTTTGTTGGCAGCGCACAAAGCGTACAAAAAGCCTTACAGGCATTTGTAAAAGAAAGCGGGGTAGATGAAGTTATGGTGGCCTCGTATATATATGATAATGTAGCAAGGATCAGGTCATATGAACTGATCGCCCCATTTTTTAAGGCAGGAAATTCGTAAAGATTTTATAAAAAAATCATAATAAAAAAGAAAGATCATCTCCCGGCATAATTTGATTGATATGCGCTTCCTCATTATTTTGAGCAGAAAATAATACACCCGGAATACCGCCAATAAATTTTAAAACCTTTCCTTCCAATTGTAATGCAGTTCCTTCCGGTAAGCCAACTACCGGCAAACCCGGGTTGATTTGCATAAATTCCAAAAGCCGCTGGTCACGGGTTTCACCATTGTGCCCTTCGGGTTTTTGGTTTATATAATGCGGATTTATCTGAAATGGAAATAAACCCAGCGCATTAAAACTTTGCGGTTGAATTACCGGCATATCATTAGTTGTGCCGATGGTAGGAGACAATATATTGGAACCAGCACTCCACCCGATATACCGTGCGCCGTCATTTATTTTATTGCGTATAATATCTATCAATCCGGCTTCGTAAATATCATGCAGCAGCTTAAAGGTATTTCCGCCACCAACCATTATAACATCACTTTGTGCAATGATATTTTTTGCTTCCTCATTATCAGCAAGGTTTATAGTATGCTGTAAATCGTCTAAGGCAAGCCTTACATTGTTTGCATACTCATCATAATTTTTATTCACTAAAGCAAATGGGATAAATGCGATTTTTAATGGATCTTCTCCCAGGAAATTTTTTATTTGTTCAGCGGCGGTTTTAAGGTATGATTCGTTGCCTGTTCTTGAACTGCTCAACGCAAGTATCCGGTGTGATGCCATAAAAAAAATTGCGTAAAAATATTGATTTTGCCCGGTGATTCATTCAACACTTTCTATCACATACTTATTGTTACTGATCTCTACTTTATCCCCTGCTGCCAATCCTATAAGCAATTTACCCAGGGGCGATTGTGCCGAAAGTGCTATAACCACAGTGTCTTCAATAGTTGCCTTTCCCAAACCTATGCTTAAAAACAAAAAGCCCCGGTTGGTTTTGATCAGGCTTCCATTTACAATTCGTGTGGCTGGGATCAATGGATTTATTCTTTTCATTGTTACCATTTTATCCTGTGCATCATTTAACTGCCCGCGGATATTTGCCTGTTCTATTTGCAACATCGCCAGTGCAGTTTCGTGCTTGTCGCCGGCGGTGCTTTTGGTTTCATTTGTTCCACTTTCTTTCAGGTCCTCCAATACGTTTTGCAATAATTTGATCTTATCATCCAGGATATGTAAATAGTGATCGAATATTTTTTTTTTAAATGTCATACAGAAATGAAAGGTAGCAAAGCCTTTATTATCTTTATAAAAATGATTGCATGGATAACAAAGCCATAAAAACATATTGCGATTTTATTACGACCCTGGATGTTAAAAATGTTCACAGGCTTTACCATGATAATGAGTATGGCTTTCCTATTGAGATTGACAATGAATTGTTTGCACGGCTGCTACTGGAAATAAACCAGGCCGGACTTAGTTGGGAGACCATATTAAAAAAGAAGGATAATTTTTTCCGGGCGTACGAAAATTTTGAAATAAAAAAGGTTGCAAATTTTGATGGGAAAAAAATTTTATCCCTGTTGCAGGATGCCGGCATAATAAGGAACCGGCTGAAAATTAATGCCGCCATTGAAAATGCAAATGTGATCCTGCAGATGCAAAAAGAATATGGTTCCTTCAAAAAATGGATCGATCATTATCATCTATTATCAAAAGAAGAATGGGTAAAACTTTTTAAAAAACATTTTAAATTTACCGCGGGCGAAATTGTAAATGAATTTTTAATGAGTACCGGGTATTTACCTGGCGCTCATTCGACAGCATGCCCCGTAAGTAAAAAAATAGCAAAGAAAAAACCAATGTGGTTAAATAAAAATTAAGGGTTTAAAAATATTTTTTTTATAAATATTTTCATAAACAGGAATTGGCCTGGAATTCGATAGATATAACACGTCTTTAATTATTCATCTAAAAAAAAATACCATGTTAAAAGAATTATTTGATCTCGTAAGAGGACATGCTGCAGAGTCGGTAGCAAACAATCCCGATGTGCCGAACGAACACAATGATGCGGTTGCAGCGGAAGCGACCAACACCATCGCATCAGGCCTGCGCAATGTAGTTGCTGGTGGTGGATTGCAAAGTATTTTGTCATTATTCAGTGGTAATGGCAACGATAAAAAAGGGCTGCTCAGTAATCCAATCGTTTCTATGATGATGGGGCACTTTGCAGGAAAGCTTATGAATAAATTCAATCTCAATAATACCCAGGCAAATAATTTGTCAGGCAGCCTGATTCCGAATGCCCTTGGCAGTCTTATCAACAAAACTAATGATCCTGGCAATTCTGGATTTTCTTTGGAAAAATTATTAAGCTCTATCACAGGCGGTAAAAGTGATGAAGTTGCGGGGCAACAGGGCGCTTCCGGTGGCGGACTGCAGGACCTGTTAAAACAATTTACCGGGGGTGGACAGGGAAGTGGCGGCGGATTAATGGATATAGTAAAAAGCCTGGCTGGTGGTGCTCAGCAGCAGCAGCAACAAAATGGTGGTGGTGGATTGATGGATCTTATTAATGGATTTATAAAATAATTACTTATAAATTATTTTATCAAAGTTGAGAATTTTTTATGCCCTGGTTTTCTTATGTGCTATGTGCTTGTGTGAATGGTTTTTGTTACCACACAGGCACATAGGGGCATAGAAAATATCTTTTAATAAACAGGCGATTATTTGTTCTTATACCTGGTCTGTTGTTATTTTTCACCACACAAAAAGTGTTGGGTCAATTAAACTTGCCTGCGATGTATTCTGTTAATCGTTCGTCGCTCATTTTATTTGATGTGCTTTCGTTGGTAACAGTATTTTTAAATTGGGGTGTATCCGCCATAAAATGCATCAATTGCTCCTGGGCAGTACCTGTTCCGGTTAGATGCACTTCTTCTGCATTTTGCATATGCGTAAGGATCTCTTTAAAGAATTTGTGCTGTAATGTTTTTTCATCATTGTGGGCATTCTTTTCGCTGGTATTAAATTCTGCGCCGGCATTTTCAGCATGGCCCAGCACACTAAAATTTTCAGATTCTGCATTTTCTTTTCCCACAACTACTGCATGATGTGAATCCATCCAAACCCCGAATTGTTTTTTGTTCTTTTGAGACATATATTAATTTATCAACACCCCATCCAAAACCGTACCCGAATAACGCGCCTGTAAACTCCATCCTTCATCACCACTTTGCTTTGAAGCAAAATTATTTGTAAATAACTTGTTTCTCAACAAATGGATTACATTAGCGAAAATATTTATATGGAAGAGGGGATTCCTGAAAATCTTAAATTTTTGGAAGGCGGTGGTGAAATGGGGAAACTAATAAGAGCAAAGGATTGGAGTAAAACCCCCCTTGGTGATGCCAAAAACTGGCCCCAAAGTTTGCGCACAATGGTTTCTGTAATGCTTGATAATCCTTTTGGAATGTATATAGCATTGGGTGCGG
>JACDBU010000234.1 GCA_013694745.1 Chitinophagaceae bacterium | reverse complement strand
TATCATAGGTATTTGTTGTCCTTCAGGACACATAAGTTTAGAAGAAATACAGCCGGCAGTAAATAAAATGAAAGAATGGGGTTTTGAAATAAAAACAGGCAGTACTATCGGTGCAAAAGATTTTACTTTCGCCGGAACGGATTTACAAAGGATATTTGATATTCAAAACATGCTGGATGACCCGGCTCTCGGGGCAATCATGTTTGGTCGTGGCGGATACGGAGCAGTAAGGATCATAGACAAATTAGATTTCAAAAAATTTATTACCAGGCCAAAATGGATCATTGGTTTTAGTGATGCAACTGTTTTTCATTTACACCTGAATAAAAATTTTGGAATTGCTTCTGTTCATTCAAAAATGTGCAACAGCTTTCCGGATGACTGGACAAAAGCTGAACCTTCACAGATCGAATCAATAGAGTCGATCCGGAAATGTATTGTTGGTGATAAAATGAAATACGCAGCGGTGGCTAATGAAAAAAATCGCGTTGGCATGGCAGAAGGAATATTAATCGGTGGTAACTTGTCGATACTACAAAACATGGCTTCAACTGCCTCAGATATTAATACGGATGGAAAAATTTTATTTATTGAAGAAGTGGAAGAATATCTTTACAGCATTGACAGGATGTTATGGAATTTAAAACGCAGCGGAAAATTAAACAACCTCAAAGCTTTTATCATTGGTGGTTTCAATAAAATAAAGACTGATGACCCGGGAGAAGAATTTGGCAGAACCGTTTATGATATGGTTACAGAAGTTGTAAAAGAATTTGCTTACCCTGTTTGTTTTGATTTTCCGGTTGGTCATCAAAAAAATAATTTTGCATTAAAATGTGGTATTAAGCATAGGTTGACGGTTTCTAAAGAGGGGGTGATTCTTGAAGAGGTTTAATGTTACATTGTTTAATTGCTGTTGGTTGAATGGTTAAACACAACAATAAATATTTAAGGTCCATTCAACCATTTAACTATTTATCTATTTAACATCCACAATTAAAACTTAATCGTACGTCTACAATTCCACCATATTTAAAAGAAGGCGATACAATCGGGATTGTTTGTCCTGCGGGTTTTATGCCCTTCGAAAAAGCACAAACTGCGATCTCTGTTTTGGAGGCGTGGGGATATAAAGTGCGCATTGGCAGCACGCTTGGCACACAAAAGAATTATTTTTCCGGGACTGACCAAGAGCGTTTGAACGACCTGCAGCAAATGATGGATGATGATTCTGTTAATGCTGTGTTGTGCGCCAGGGGCGGCTATGGGCTTGGTAGAATAATTGATAATATCAGCTTTAAAAAATTTAAAAAAAATCCGAAATGGATCATAGGTTTTAGTGACATAACGATTTTGCAATCCCATTTATATGCTAATTATAAAATTGCATCGCTGCATGCACCGATGGCTGCTGCCTTTAATGAAGAAGGAGATAAAAACGAATTTATACAAAGTCTGAAGAAAGCATTGACGGGAGAAAAAGGAAATTACAAATGTGCGGCACATGCCTTTAATAAAAATGGCAGCACAACCGCAACATTGATGGGGGGAAATCTTTCATTGCTTGCACATTTGATTGGAACTGTTTCTGACACCAGCACAAAAAATAAGATACTTTTCATTGAAGATGTAGGAGAATACATTTACAATATAGACAGGATGATGTACCAGCTTGAAAGAAGCGGGAAGCTTGAAAACCTTGCCGGGCTTATTGTTGGTGGCTTTACCGAAATGAAGGATACAACCGTTCCATTTGGGCAAACGGCTGAAGAGTCGATAAAAGATATTTTAAAGAAATATAATTATCCGGTGTGCTTTGGATTTCCTGTCGGGCACATAAAAGAAAATTATGCCTTGAAGATCGGTTTGAAATATGAATTGAATGTTGGTGGTCGTATTGTTGAACTTAAAGAAGTATGAAGAAAATCTTTTTGCTATTCCTGATTATAGGAATTAATGTAAACCATTGTTGTGCACAAAACAAAAACTACCACTACACTGCATTGGTTGCGCAAAAAAATAATCGCTTACATAATTTCCTGGTAAGAGAAAGAGTTGCAGTAATCAGTGTTCAAGACAATTCTTCCAAATATTACAGGGGCATAATTACAGGTTTTAGTGACGATGGAATATACTTATCATCTTTTAAAAGACATGATACTTCGCTTCAATATATTCCAGTAAATACAATTGTTTCTGTAAATAATTTACTTCGTACAACCAGGCTTACAACGGGAATTATGGGGTTGGTAGCTGGTGGCCTTACAATATTGTTATCAAGCAGTAATAATCACGGTGCAGCAGATAATTACAGCGGATTGTTTTCCATATTTACAGCTACGGGAGCAATTTTAATCAGCGCAACATTTATAAGTACTTTTATTACCGAAAGAATGAAAACAAAATCTACAAAAAACAACTGGCATTTTTCTTTGCAATAAATCTGTTATCAAAACAAATAAATGAAGCTCTCTCTAATCCGTTTTCTAAAAAAAACTTTTATCCGGCTGAGGCTTCACGTTTTATTTGGATGGTGTATACCTTTCTGGCAGCAGTATACATGGATGACAAGACTTTCAAAATGGGCAGATCAAAATAAAAATATTGAATACAATGATTTTCCTACTAAATGGAATTACGACAAAAGGTTTGAATTGTATAAATATGTTATTGCAAAAGAAGTTTTAAGTGGCCCTATAAATTACCTTGAATTTGGTGTGGCAAGCGGTGCGTCGTTTAATTTCTGGATGACAGAAAACAGTGATCCTGGTTCCAGGTTTTATGGCTTTGATACTTTCACGGGCTTGCCTGAAGATTTTGGTCCATATAAAAAAGGAATGTTCAATACCAACAATAATATTCCTGAAATAAAAGATGACCGGGGTATTTTTCACCAGGGATTATTCCAGCAAACACTGCCTGTGTTTTTAAAAGATTTTGATAATAATAAGAAGACAGTTTTAATGCTTGATGCAGATCTGTATTCGGCCACACTTTATACATTAACCAGCCTGGCGCCATTTCTTAAAAAAGATGATATCATTTTCTTTGATGAATTTGCCGTACCCACACATGAGTTTATGGCCTTTCAAAATTTTACTAGCTCTTATTATTTTAACCTGGAACTCATTGCAGCGGCCAACAATTATTATTTTGTTGCCTTTAAAGTGAAATAATTATTCAATTGTTATTGCTAATTGTTTCAATGTTAATTGGCCATTTCCCTTTTCCACTTGCTTCGCTCAACTTGTTACTTGCTACTCGCTACATGCCAATTGCCTATTGCCAATTGCCTATTGCCAATTGTATCCTGCCTTCACTCGCTTCTTGCCACTCGCTACTCCCTGCTACCTACTGCTTAATCGCTCTCAACGTCTGCACAACATTATCCTGTATAATTTTAATTATGTATAAACCAGGAGCACGGCCATGAAGTTCAATTGGCATTGATGGATTTTCAAGTTGATTTTTTATCTCTTTGTTTTGTATTATTTTTCCTGTTGCATCATCAATTTCAATAGTGAAATTTTTCTTTAGAAGTCCTGTAATATTCAACTGTGCGCCATCATGAAAAGGTTGTGGCTGCAAGGTGATCGCGAAAGTATTATCGCCTGTAAGTCGCGCCCTTTCAATGGATGAATATGCTGCATTGCCATCAAAGTCGATCTGCCGGAGGCGGTAAAAATAAACTACTCCTTTTTGTACATTGGCATCACTGAATGAATAATTCTGAACCGTACCAGTTGTGCCCGCACCATTAACAAAACCGATCTTTACAAAATTATTGCTGTTTGCTTCGCTTCTTAATACCTCAAATCCTTTATTATTAAATTCTAATGTGGTGCTCCAGTTAACCTGTACTGATGAGCGTTGTGGAGTAACAGAAAATTTAAGCAATGAAACCGGTAATACAGTACTGAAGGTTATGGTGAAATTTACATTTGAAATATCAAAGAAAATATTGTCGGCTGCCTGAACCATGATCCGGCAAGTTGATGTGTTCGCAATATTAGGAACGGTGATAACCTGGCTGCCATCATTTGGCGTATTTGATAAAATGGTGAGTGGGTAAGTGTTTCCTCCATCTGTACTTAACAGGATATTTACACGCTGGCAATTTATACCCGCTACCGAATTGGTATTTGCCACATTCCAGTTAATGGTTTGGGTTCCGCCACCGAACCAGTTAACAGCAGTATTTGGGGTGGTTACCACAAATGGACCATCGCCAGTAACTGTTACTTTGAACACTGCTGCCGAAGAACATCCATTACCCCCTGTTGCAACCCCGCCGCCACCCGCTTTATTATCCCGTACCACCAACCTGTATTTGATATCTCTTGCTGTTGCTGCCAATGTTTCTCCTTTTACTCCATCCATTACTGAAGTTGGAGTTGCAGGGTAACCAGCAAGGATCACAGCCATATCAGGAAAAATTCTTGAGCCATTTAATTTGGGAATTCGATTTTTGAATAAAGGTCTTGAGGTACTGTTGGCCCCTGCATCCCATGCACTACCATTACCGCCTTGTGCCAGGTCCCATTCTTCCCAGTCATAAGTTAACAGGTCACCATCCGGATCTGTTGCGGATGCAGTTATCTTAAACGGAGTCTGCATCGGAATTTTTATCCCGGAAACAGGCATCGTAATTACTGGTGGATTGTTACCCGTTGCAGTAATTACTGCGCAGCTGTTACCACTTCCTGTTGTTGTATAATTTACCAGTTCATCATAACTGATGGTATGAAAATAAGGATCACTATGTGGCTGAATATTATCTGTTCCACAAATACCTGCATAGGCCATAACGGATACACCACTGCCTGGTTCATACGCGGTTGCACCATTTCGGTTTCCACCGCCACAGTTAGATATTTTACTTTCGAAGGTATGGTTACATCCAAACTCATGGCCCATTTCATGCGCTACATAATCGATGTCGTACCCATCACCTACGGGGTTCGCGCTTCCGGTTATACCACTTGCTTTGCTGCCATTAACACAAACAACGCCGAGGGCTGCAAGTCCGCCGCCGCCGGTGCTGAACGTATGCCCAATATCAAAATTTGCATTCCCAATATTGGCTTCAATAACCGTTTCGCTTTCATTTATTAAAGTATTGGCATTGTTATTTCCAGCAAATGGATCAGTTGCAGCATTGATGAATATTATAGTAGCTTCAGAAGCCACGAGTATCATTCTAACATCAACTTCTTTTTCATAAACACCCACTACGCGGTTCATTGTTGTTACGATCTGGCTTAGTGTATTCGCTACCGTTATATTGCCAACGGGGCAAACTGCAACTGCATATTCGCCGGTACAAGCAACTGCCGCCCTGTAAGTTCTCAATTGAGTGCCGATGCATGGAGCAGACGGCGGTGGCGGGGCTGCAAGGCTTTGATTGCGGTTAAGCGGGTCCAGCACCGAACAGGTAAAATTATCTTTCGATGGGTTTGTATAATCCTTTGAAAAATAACTCACATATAAATCATTATTTGCTTTTTGATATGGATCAATAAAAACAAAACCATCGCGGGAAAGTACATAAGCATGAAAACCCTGGTAGGTGAAATCGATCCTTATGGTAGAGGTAGGATCGTCTATTCCCTGTCCTACAAAGGTTCGTATTCCCGGAAATTGAGCCGCAAGCCCGTCTTCCATCATCTTTGTTTCTACGATCCTGAATTTTTGAAAAGTTTTATCAGGGTAAGGAAGTGAAATTTCAAGGCCTTTATTTATACTTCCGGAAAATTCTTTGGGAGCAGTTTGCAAAAAAGCTTTGTACTGATCAAAGGGCAATGAAGCCGTTTGATAGCGCTGTGGAACCAATGTTCTCTGTGTATTTAATTTTCGTACAGAAAATTCGTCTTCAAATTTCCAGAAGGTATTTTGGGCAAAGGATCCAAGGGTAAAACACAATAGAAAAGCAGGTAGTAAGAGTTTTTTCATAGCAGTTTTGATGAATATAAATTAATTATTGCAGTAAGGAGTCAAGGTTTTTATGGAAAACGAGCGATTCGTTCAGGTTATTGTGTTTTCCATGCTGAATAACAATGAATGTATCACCGGAATGCAGGTATTGGCGGAGCTTAAGGCTAGAATAAAATGGAATCAATTCATCATCCGTACCATGAAAAATAGCAATGGGAGCATGTACATCCTGGATATACTGATAAGTAGGAATCTTGAATTTTGAAATGTAAGAAGTTGGATAAATGGGGGCATAGGTATTGAATAATTCAGGGATACTGTAATATGGCGTTTCCAAAATCAGCCGCCGGCAATCCTTTACTGAAGCGAGTTCTGCGGCTATGCCACTTCCGAGTGATTTACCAAAAATAATGATATTACCTGCGGAGAAGGTTGTATGTGCCAGTTTATAAACCTGCAAGGCTTCCTCATATAATTCCTTTTCGGATAAGATACCGGATGATTTTCCATAGCCCGGATAATCGGGCATCCATACTTCATATCCCAGCCTGGTAAAATTTTTTGCAAATATGGCGTAGTGATTAATATTTTCCATGTTGCCATGAAAATACAGTACCACCCCTTTTCGAAATGTATCTGCAGGAAAAAATTTTACGAGGCTAAGATTCTCTGTTTTGCTGATGGGTATGTTTATTTCTTTAAATGGAAAATTAAAATTATAAGCATAGCCTGCCGGTAATTTTTTGGGATGAAATAATAATTTCTCCTGTAAAAAATACAGGCCCATTCCAACAATGCAATAAATAAATACGATGATCTTGATCCATCGAAAAATAATTTTCTTATTGATCTTGCCGGTTGGTTGTCGGTTATCTATCATGGCGCTAAAATGTCCCTTATAAAATTATGATACTCGGGAAACGATGGTAAATTATTATGTGCCCCCCCATGAATGCGTATAAGTGTTATCCTTGTTGGATTAAGCGCCTGTAATTGTTCGCTTTGCTTTATTGGTATAATCCAGTCGCGTGTGCCATGCAATATATAAATATGGCATTTTACTTTTATTATCCATTTATCAGTTTGCAACTGGTAACGCAACAAGTAGCGCATTGGAAGAATGGGGAAAAATCGTTGTACGGCTTTTCTAAAGCTGTAATAAGGCGCATCAAGAATAAGATAGCGTGGCAAATTATCACTTGCCAGTTTTGTCGCAAACCCGCTGCCAAGGCTTCTTCCATATAATATCAAATGACTTTGATCATATTGCTTAGCCAGCGTTTCATACACAACCTGCATATCATTCAGCATTTCTTTTTCACCTCGCTTGCCGGTACTTTTTCCAAACCCACGGTAGTCTACCAGTACTACATCATATCCATAGCGGTAAAAATCCCGGGCATATTTTGCCCAGCCTTTTATGCTCCTGGTATTGCCATGAAAATAAAGAATAAGGCCATGCGGATCCTTTAAATAAAAATGGATACCGTTGATGCTAACGCCCTCTTCAACATTAAAAAATAATTCTTTAAAAGGAACATCATATTTATAAAGAAAATCCTGTTTTAATTTTTCAGGCTTGAAAATAAAACGCTCCTGTATGATATAAATAATAATTACTAGGGCAGCGTAACCGGATATGATGTATATGATGACAGGGGACAAAATGTTGGGTAGTTAGAATTAGTTAGTAGCCAAGTAGAAATTAGGAATTAGTAATTAGAAATTAGTAATTAGAAATTATTAAAGCCACTCGCTACTCGCTACTCACCTATTCTTCATCATAAAAAATCCGCTTGAGTTTTATCTTACTAACCGGGGCAACTATGAGTGGGAACTTTTCTACAGTCACATTGCTTTGCTCAAGGCCAAAGCCCCTTTCTTCACTCAGGCTTATTTCTTTTAGCCAGAAATATAATTTCATTACGAGCCTTTCAAATAAAGGCAATTCATTATCCTGCGACAGGAATTTTTCCATAACAATAAACTGGAAATCCCCTACCACATTATTTCTTTGCAAACTTTCATAACGGCTGGTAATATTAACTTCTTTATTAAGCACCATATCCTCCACAACTTTTCTAAACATTAAATTGATGCGCGGTTCCATTCTAAATCCCATTCTGAATTCTACCCGTATAACTTCATTTGGAATGATGGTCTCCACGCTGTAATCACTTGTGTATGGATCATCCAAGGTATCAACGTGCACGAACCAATAAATATCAGCCTTCTTTGGTTTGCGGTTCAGGATAGAATAAATGATTTTATGCTCTATTTCTTTTGGATTATTTGCACTGGTTAAGTAAACAAGATGAGTGGCGTATTTTGCAATGGTAGGATCGTTGCTAAGCTCCTGCAGCATTGGTAGGTATTGCTCCAGCCGTACAAATTCAACGTACCTGTTCTTAACTTTCCGGGCCCGGAACCATATGTACATTACAGAAAATAAAGCGCCTGCAACAATTAACGTTACATAACCGCCATGTGGAAACTTTTTTAAATTGGCAATTAAAAAACTCATTTCTATGGTAAGATAAACGAGCAAATAAATATAGATCCATACTTTACTCGATCTTCTTGAAACAAGAAAATTGGCAAACAAAATAGAAGTTGCCAGCATGCAAAGCGTAATAGCAAGACCATACGCCGCCTCCATATTGGAAGATGTTTTAAAATAAAATGTTATACCAACACAGCCCAAAAACAACATTGTGTTGATGCCCGGAATGTACAACTGTCCCCTTTCTTCAGTAGGATAATTGATCTTCATTTTAGGCCAAAGGTTAAGCCGCATGCTCTCACTGATAAGCGTGAACGACCCGCTTATCAATGCCTGGCTCGCAATGATCGCGGCAACGGTGGCGATCACAATTCCAATTATTTTAAATTGAAGAGGCATGATACCATAAAATGGATTGAAACCATCGTCAATTATTTGCTTGGTGAAAATTTTACCGGTGTGGTTTGCCAGCAGCCAGGCACCCTGCCCCAGGTAATTTATAATTAGTGCGCTTTTTACATATATCCATGAGATGCGGATGTTACCCCTGCCGCAATGGCCGAGGTCGCTGTACAATGCTTCTGCTCCTGTAGTACAAAGGAAAACGGCGCCTAATATCCAGAACCCATTTGGATAAACCGTTAATAATTTTATGGCATAATATGGATTGAGTGATTTAAAAATATACAAGCCATCGAAAATATGTGAAAAGCCCAAAACTGCCATCATTAAGAACCAGACAAACATGATAGGACCAAACATTTTACCAATAGACGCAGTGCCAAATTGCTGGGCAAAAAACAGGAGCACTAAAATTCCTACAACTATATAAACAATTGTGTTTCCACTAATATGGCTAAAAAAAGATATCTGCTTTAATCCTTCCACTGCGGCCGTTACCGAGATTGGGGGCGTTATCATACCATCGGCCAGTAGCGAAGCCCCGCCAAGCATGGCCGGAATAACAAGCCATTTTCTTTGCCTCCGTACAAGGGCGTATAAAGAGAAAATTCCACCCTCACCGCGGTTATCCGCTTTTAAGGTAAGCACAACATACTTAACGGTGGTTTGCAGCGTCAATGTCCATATAATACATGAAAGTCCGCCGAGGATAAGTTCAGGGGAGATAACTTTGTCTCTTATAATTGCGTTGAAAACGTAAAGTGGTGAGGTGCCAATATCTCCATAAATAATTCCTAAAGCAATAAGTAAACCAGCAGAGGTTACTTTATTGAGATTTTTTCTCACATCAAAAATTTAAAAAAAATTTTAACAGAACCTTTAAATGCTTCTGCAAAAGGTAACGCAAATGTAGAGTGATTTTGAACATTTGCAAACAGTTATTTAATCCCTAAAAGTTTATGCATTACAAAAAAAAGATATTGGAGATACTCCCAAACACTAGTTATTAATCTTATTTATCCACTCATGGTTTAGCATGGCAAACTGGTATTCGCTACCCCATTTATTATTGAACCAGATGTTTTCTTTAAAATGTGCTTCTTTTCTAAACCCTGTACTTTCCAACAGTCTGATGGATGCAATATTTTCAACATCTGTAGTTTCCACTATTCTGCGCATTTTAAATTTTTCGAAAAGAAATTCCAGTATGGTAAGCAATGTTTCTTTTCCATATCCCTTTGCTTGATACAACGGCGAAATAGTGCATCCGATCTCTGCTTCATTATTTTCAAAATCATTGAGTTTAATTGCACAGTCGCCTATAAGCAAATTATTTTCTTTTTTGATAACAGCAAACTGGTGCCAGCCGGTAGAAGCTCCAAAAACTTTATGCTTCTGGCTTTCTATAAAAATTTTAGCCTCGCTTTTTGTAAATGGCTCAAAC
This sequence comes from Chitinophagaceae bacterium, assembly GCA_013694745.1. Taxonomy (GTDB): domain Bacteria; phylum Bacteroidota; class Bacteroidia; order Chitinophagales; family Chitinophagaceae; genus Ginsengibacter. Next base: position 31,396 of record JACDBU010000234.1, on the reverse strand, counting down.
CCCTGGTACATGGCTACTTCAGGGTCTTTGCGATAAGCATAAAACGCTTCAAGATCAGTATCATCAAAATTCCTGATCGCTAAACGTTCTGATTCCAGTGTAAGCACTTTTTACAATTTAATTTAGTAAGTTTTCAGATTCTCACAATATTAATGATCTTAATTACAGGATAAAAAGCCTCACCGTTTTCCGGTTGCTGGTGAATTTCTTTTACTACTTTCATCCCACTCACTACTTTGCCAAAAGCCGCATATCCCTGCCCATCCGGATTTGCGCCGCCACCAAAATCATATACCGGCTGATCACCGACACAAATAAAAAATTCACTGCTTGCGGTTCCCGGGGTAGTTCTTGCCAGGGAGATAGTGCCATTGGTATGACTAAGTCCAGTTTGCTTAGTAGTTTCGTGAGGGATGCCCGGTAATGAAATTCCTTTTTTATAATTTGTTTGCCAGATGCCACCCTGTATCACTTCACTTTTTAAAGCGGCCGAAGGCTGGTTTTCTTCTTTTAATACCCGGTAAAATGAACTGTTCCTGTATAGGCCTGAATCTACATATTGTAAAAAGGCATGTACACTTTGGGGCGCATTATCCGGAAATAGTTCTACTTCTATGTCACCATAACTGGTTTCAATTTTTATATGGGGATTTTTATACCGCTGGTGTGTACAGGAAATAACCGCAGCAAAGAAAATAAAAAAGATGATCCTGCAAATCATATTTAAAGTTAGAAAGATATTGGCTTTCCTGGTTGTTTCTTTCTAAAACATACTACAAATAAAATAATATGGTTCGCTATTTGAGAAGAAAAGTTTCTACTTGAAGAAAATTTACCTCATACTATTAATACTCGCAGTAATTATTATTTCCGGCTACCTGTATTTGCGATTCTCTGTTCTTAAAACAACGAATGTGAAAACAGATAGTTTAAAAAGCCGGGAATTTAAGCCTGATAATTCAAAAGCAAAATCTGTTCTGGACCTCAGGCCTGCATTGATCGCCAAGCTTCAGCAACTCGTAAATGCTGGATCTAATGGGTTATATATTTTATCTATTGACAGGCTGGAGCCGAATGTGCTTGATTCAAAATTAGATGCATACCGCGTTTCAATAATGCCTGATTCGGCAGCGCTGATAAAATTGGATCAAAGCAAAGCCGCGCCGGATAACGTTTTCAGAATATCTTTTGATTCACTCCATATTGATGGAATTGGCATCAATGACCTTTTGCATAAGGATAAGATCGATCTCGAATCGATTTATGTTTCATATCCCCATATAAAAATGATTCACAAGGAGCGGGCTTATAATAATTTAAAAAGAAAACAAAATGATTCCTTAACGCTTTACCATAGGATAATGAAGGAAATGAAAAGTGTGCGGATCGGGAAGATCAACATTGAACATGGTATGTTTATTCACCAGGATATTGCGCATCAAAATAAGGTTACCAAATTCAATGATGTGACCATCCATATAAATAAGCTGTTGATCGATTCAACCACGCAGCATGATAACAGCCGTTTCTTTTTTGCAGAATCCGCCTTATTAACCTGCGGTAATTATTTCTTTGCAACGCCCGACAGTCTTTATTATTTTAAAGCAAAAACCATCACTGTCTCTGGTAATGAACATACGCTAACCGCATCAAATGTTACGTTATTACCCCGCGGTAGCCGCGATCAGTTTGAAAAAAAATTGTCACATATACAAAATATGTACACGATCAATATCCCTAAACTGAGTTTTACAGCGATCAATTGGTATGATCTCATAAACCACAAAAACCTTGTGGCAAAAGAAATGAATATTTTTAGCGGGAGTTTCAGCGTGTACCTGAACAGGGCACTACCGTTAGATACAAACAAGATCCAAAATTTTCCCAACCAGGTTTTAATGAAGATCCCCTTACCCATATCCATTTCTAAGATCACTGTTCACAATTTTAATTTTAATTACACGGAATACAATCCTGCAATTGAAAAAGAAGGAACATTATATATTGATGAAATAAATTCGAGTATTATGAATTTAACCAATATGCCTTCGCAAATAAAAGTGCAACGCTACAGTACATTAAAAGGGACTGCTAAATTTATGCATACAGTGCCAATGATAGCAGGTTTCAATTTCGATATGCAACATTACAAGACAGGAAATTTTACCGCTGATGTGCATGTTGGAAAACTAGATACATCAATTGTTAATCCAATTGCAAGACCCTTAGGTGAATTTATGATCAAAACCGGAACGGTTTCAGAAGGTACCGCACATATTGAAGGAGATAATTTTGGTGCCAGCGGAAAGGGATTATTATTGTATAATGATCTGCGAATTGAACCTTTAAAAAAAGCTCCGGGAAAAGAGGGTGGTTTAAAGAAGAAAACGTTTACCAGTTTTTTTGCCAACGCATTTTTCATAAAAAATAATAATCCATCAAAAGGAGAAACACCACGGAGCCCTGAATTTACTTATGAAAGAAAACCACATTCCACATTCTTTTCTTTTGCCTGGAAAGCAATATCTACCGGCATCCTTAAAACAATAGGATTGCCAACTAAACTCGCAGATAAATAAAGTGTCATCTTTTATAAACGGGGTGTCACCAATAATTTTTCATCATATCGGTTGCCCATTCCGGCTGCCTTATTTGTGTTGTGGGTTCAAACTCTTTCATAACGGGCTTAATATCCAATACCGGGGTGCCATCAATGGCATCCAGGTTTTTAACGGTAATGATCCTGCCATTTAATGCTATTAATTCAACCGTGCACAATCCTATTTTGTTAGGCCGGTTTTTTTTTCGTTGTGCAAAAATACCCATAACCGGGTAGCGTTCATTTCCCCGCGGTTTGCCGGATAATATGATTGTATCATCGGCTACTTTATCAAAATAATATATGATCTCGAGGTGTGAAAAATCTGTGATGTTTCCCAAACTTTCCACAGAAAGGTGTTTGGCAATTTCAATTTCTGATAAAATACCAGACCAGTTGTCATCCACCGGTGTTTTACGGGTATTCATTACTTTACCAATAGGTGTAAGTACTACAGTCATCATAAAAAGAATTAGATTCTAAATTACATTTGATAATTTTAATTTAAAAGCAGACTGGCTTTTTTTTTGCTTATCACATCAAAAAAGTATAATGAAAAAGATAACATTCAAAGGAATGTGGGAGGTTTTAAAAAATTGTTTCAACGGTTTTTTAGATAATAAAATAACCAAGCTAAGCGCATCTCTTGCCTTTTATACAGTTTTTTCACTCGGCCCCCTATTGATCGTTATACTTTTTTTATGTGGTTTATTTTACGGGCAGGATGCGGTGCAGGGCACTATTTACAAGCAAATGGAAGGGTTTGTTGGGCATGATACAGCATTGCAATTACAACAATTAATAAAAAGTGCCGCCATTAGCGGAAAGAGTAATGTAGCCGCTATAATAGGTATGGTAACCTTATTAATAGGCGCCACCACGGTGTTTGCAGAGATCCAGGATTCTATAAATATGATCTGGGGATTGAAGGTGAAACCAAAAGCCGGGCTTTGGAAACTGATCAAGACGAGGTTACTTTCTTTTGGCGTGATAGGTAGCCTGGGATTTTTATTGTTGGTGTCATTAAGTATCACCGCATTAATTGAGGGATTAAGTAAAAGACTGCAGGCACATTTTCCGGGCGCAACAATAATGCTTTTTTACATCCTCAATCTTATCATCACCTTTGGGGTTGTTACTGTTTTATTTTGCATAATTTTTAAAGTATTACCCGATGCAAAAGTAAAATTTAAAGATGTTTTTGCCGGCGCGGTTGCCACGGCAATACTTTTTATGCTGGGGAAATTTGCCATCTCATTTTATATCAGTAAAAGCAATGTAGGCAGCACTTACGGAACAGCGGGCTCTCTTATCATACTTATATTATGGATCTATTATTCATCCATGATATTATATTTTGGGGCTGAATTTACAAAGGCCTATGCTTTAAAATACGGGGCTGCAATACATCCGAATGAATACGCTGTAATTGCCACGACTATAGAAGTAGAGCAAGGTAAGAAGAGTGTGCAGGAAGCGGAGAAGATCAAACCAAAAGTAAACTGATAGAGTGCGTGATGTTTGGAAAGTGTAAGAATTTTTTTTGCGGCCGCAACTGTCCAAAAATGTATAATCATTTTTCTTTCCAGCCAAATATACCTTGCTTAAAATGGTCTTCCTGTTCGGTATTATCTATCTCTTTAGGAAATTTCGAACCATTTTCTATGCTTCCGTTCACGCGGTAAAAAACGCGGGCCGTATCACCCTGCTCGTGAATACTGTCTATGATAAGGTTTGTAACTACACTGTGGCTTCCACCCATTTCATCAGGATCATATTGTGCATATGATTTTAGTAAAAGTTCTTCAGCTTTCTTTTTGGTAAGTTGATTTTTGCATGATAAAAAGAGCATTGAAAAATAAACCAGTATCATTAGTGGGAAAAAAATCTTCATGAAAAATAATTATCCGGTGATGCAATTGCACGCATGAAATAAAAAAAAACCCGGCATCCATATAAATGGTCCCCGGGGTTGCCTGCCAATTCACAGGGATTGAAAAATACCACACAACAATTATGTTATAGCATTTTTGAAAGGCATTAATCTGGTTTTTTGCCTTCCAAAAAAGTATTTATTGTACTAATTTCTGCCTGTTTGTTATCATTTGATTTCACGGTGTAATTGCTGTAAAAGCTTTCCACATCAGCAATTGAATTGTGTAATTCCATATTGCGGCGGAGATAAGCGGGTACAGATTCAAACTCGTTATTTGGATCAGCAGCGTTTATGTTGAAAGATAAATTTCTCAACTTCGCAATACGTTCCATAGCCCTGTGCTTAAGATCTTCTGTTTCGTCCCCGAATGGTGGCTCCTCAACAGATGACATCATGATAGGCTGAGTTTGTTCTGTAATTAATTCCATCTCCTCCGCCGCTTCTAAGGAATCTTTAACCACCAACTGCATTTCGATAACAGGCTCGTCAACCTGCGCCGGTGATTGCATTGGTGTCGGTTCCTCTACAATTTTGGATTCATGCTTTGACAATTCTTCCTCATAAATGCGGGAAGGTTTTGCCAGGTAACCACCAGACGTTGAGGTGGTTTCAGCTTTTTTATTTTTTAGTGTCTTGTTTTCTTCTTTTGGTGTTTCTGCCGTTATTACCAATGGCGGGATATCCTGCGGGATCACAGGTTCTGTTGCCGGGAACAGATCAAAATGAATAACAGGTGATTCTGACTCTTCAAAAATTATTTTATCATCCTGTATCGTTTTCTTTTCTTCAGGTGCAATTGGCATTTCTAACATTGTGGGAACCATTGCATCCATAACAATTTCCGGAACTGCTTCTGCAATGAACTCCTGCTCCTTAACTTTTTCAATTACATTTTTTTCTTCCACGATCTTTTTCTCATCGAATTGAAATGCAGGTTGCTGATACATTTTTTTTGCATCATCGGGCTGACTTAAAACCATCACAATTTTTTCTTCAGGCTGGTTCTCTTCTTTCGGTGGTTGTTTTTTATCAAACGGGTTTTTGTGTTCAAAACCTGTCGCAATCAAAGTGATACCGATCTTGCCCCCCAGTGTATTATCATATCCAAGCCCCAGTATCACATCAGTATCTTCACCAGCCTGGCTAATTAAATAGGTTTGTATAGTTTCTACCTCATCCATTGTAAATTCATTTTCGCCTTCGGCAGAATTTATATTTATGAGGATCCATTTTGCACCACGGATATCGTTATCATTCAACAATGGAGAATTCAATGCCTGCTCAATTGCTTTTTGTGCACGGTTGTCGCCATCAGCTGCCGCACTTCCTAAAATAGCCACGCCACCACTACGCATCACGGTACACACATCCGCAAAATCCACATTGATCTGGCCGGTGCTGTTGATAACATCTGTTATACATTTAGCAGCGGTTGCCAGCACATTATCGGCTTTTGTAAATGCAGCCTTCATGGTGAGGTTTCCAAACTGGTGGCGCATTTTATCATTACTTATAACCAGTAAAGTATCTACATAATCTTTTAGTTTGCTAATGCCTTCTTCTGCCTGCGCAATTCTTTTTTTACCTTCATAGGCAAATGGAGTAGTAACAATTCCCACGGTGAGGATACCAAGGTCCTTACAAATTTTTGCAATGATGGGGGCGCCCCCTGTTCCGGTTCCACCACCCATGCCTGCTGTAATAAAAGCCATTTTTGTGTTCACCTCAAGAATGCGTTTTATTTCTTCCAGGCTTTCTTCGGTTGCTTCTTTACCGATCTGCGGGTTTGCGCCGGCACCAAGGCCCTGGGTTAAATGCGGCCCAAGCTGCACCTTGTTGGGCACCTGGCTTTGGGCTATCGCCTGTGCATCGGTATTGCAGATAATGAAGTTTACTCCATCAATATTCTGACTGAACATATAATTAACAGCATTACTTCCTCCTCCACCAACACCAATTACTTTTATGATGGAAGATTTTTCTTTTGGCAAATCAAAGTGTATCATATGGTATTATTTTATATGGTATTATTTTGTTAGGGTTTTTTTATTAACTGATTAACGTTTTACAATTTTGCATCTTCTTCCTCTTTGAAAAGGTCGATCAATCCATCTTTAAATGAATCCATAAAGCTTTTTAAAGTTTTACGGGATTTGCGTTTGGTGATCGTTCCCTGTTCAACCAAAACTTCGTCTATGGGTGACTGTTGTAAACTTTCCGGGATCTCTACTTTCTTGAATTGTGCATCAAATTGCTTGCGCTTATTTTCGAAATCATTGTATCCTTTCAAAATTAAACCCAGACAGGTTGAATACATTGGCTTTGCCAATTCTTCAATATGCCCGGGAGCAAGATGCTCATTGGGATACCCGATCCGTGCATTTAAACCCGTAACATATTCCGTTAACTGGATGAGGTGTTTAAGCTGGGACCCGCCGCCGGTAAGGATCACGCCGCCATTCAATAATTTATTATCCAGGCCAACCTGCTTTAAATGATAAGAAACAAAATCCATTATCTCGCTCATTCTTGCCTGTATTATGCTGGCAAGATTTTTTACGCTGATCTCTTTGGGTGCCATTCCTCTCAATCCTGGTATGGTTATAAATGCATTTGATTTTGCTTCATCTGCAAGGGCACTTCCAAACTGAACTTTCATTTGCTCCGCCTGGGTTTTTAAAACGCCCAGCCCGGTTTTAATATCATTGGTAATATTTTCGCCGCCAAAAGGTATTACGGCAGTATGCTTTAAAATGCCTTCATAAAAAACGGCGAGGTCGGTAGTGCCGCCACCAATATCAACAATCGCAACACCCGCTTCCAGATCGTGATCACACATTACCGCTGCGGCCGAAGCCAGTGGCTGTAATACAAGGTCCTTGGTTTTTAAACCTGCCTTATCAACGCTGCGGTTTATATTACGGATCGCATTCTTATCACCGGTGATAATATGAAAATTAGCACCCACCTTAACGCCACTATACCCGATAGGATCAGGGATATTCTGGAAATTATCAACCGTAAATTCCTGGGGTATAACATCGATGATCTGGTCGCCTGCAGGTATATAAGTTTTATACTGATCATTGATAAGCTGGTCGATCTCCGACTGCTTTATCTCTTCATCATTGTTGTGCCGCACAATATCCCCGCGGGTCTGCAGGCTTTTAATATGATGCCCCGCGATACCAACATATACTTCGCTAATGGGTAAGGTGGGATTACTGGCGTAACAATTTTCCAAAGCCGTTTGGATGGCTTTTATGGTTTGGTCAATGTTCAAAACCATTCCGTGTTGTACGCCGTTGCTGTTGGCACGGCCAAATCCCAGGATTTCAAGTTTGCCAAATTCATTTTTGCGCCCGGCAATGGCGGCAATTTTTGTGGTACCAATATCAAGACCTACAATAATGGGTTGTTCAATGTTCATAGTTTTATATTTATTGTTGTGTGGTGTGTTTATGTTGTGTGTTTATTTAATAATCATTTTGCGGGGCCGCAACTTTAGGCTTTCCCGTTTTATCTGGTGGTTTTTTAACAGGCGGTTTTGTAACCGGCTTTTTTAAAGAATTAAAAATTGGTCTTTCAATGGATTTAGAAATAGGATGATAAGGGATTAATTTTTTTATTTTATTTACTGGTTTAAATGTTGAACTGCTAACACTTTGCGATACAGGTTTTGAGGTAACGGCTTTTGCTGTAACAGGTTTGGTAACGAAAGAGCTATCACTTTTTACAGGAGGGCTAAATGATAAAATATTTTTTCCCGGCATATTTTCTGTGCTCTCAGGCGCAGGCGGAAGGGTATTATCATCTTTGGGCTGAACCAATTGAATATTATTTACACTGTCATTAGCCAGCTTTTGTGCATTAGCAACGATCGACTGCATAATTTGCCTGGCTCTCAGTGAATCCATTTTAATATCTTCAACACCCCGCTTTACACCAACAACCTGCCCTTTATATTGCACATCAATTTTTGAATATTTATTCCATCCAACTTTACTACCTACTTCTTTATAAAATACGAGCAGGTTATGAAATTTTACGGTTATATCTTCTGCATCACCAAAAAGAATAACCTGGTTACCAATTTTTGGAATCATCTCAAAAGTGTTGTCCGCAGCGATATCTACCTGGTCAATCTGGGCCATCCAAAAAGGATCATTTTCAATAAACAGCGACAGGTTCTTAATGCCGGCAAGTAATTTATTATTCGTTTTTGAGCTGTCAGAAATAGCGGTTGGGAAATTTGTAAAGACAGGCAAACGGGCAGAAAATTTATCGCTAAGCGGCAAATACGTACAAAAAGAATCTATATAAAATGAAGATCCTGAAACATTGAATATCCTTGCTACCGGCTCTCTTTCCCGGATATTTATTTCAAGTACATCGTTGTTATCAAAAAATACCTGCGCATTTTTTATCCAGGTATTTTTTTGCAGGGTGTTCTCAATGGAAGAAAGATTAAATGAATTTACAGGCCTGCCTTCAGGTTTGTCGTTATCCATTTTTTCGAGCAGGTTAAGAACGTCTTTTTTATCTATGAAATAATTATTCTGAACCCCTGAAATGCTTATCACTACTGCTTTGCAAAGCCGGCTATTTTTTTTGGTGATAGCGGCAATTAGCAAAACAACTGTACCCGCACCAAGTAGTATCCAAATTATGGTTCCGAAAATTTTTATAAAGTTGTATCGTTTGTTTTCTGCCATGTTTTAAATAAAATTATTTTGATTCAATAATCTTTTTAATGGGTTCAACCAGCTGATCGATGTCACCGGCGCCGGCTGTTATCAAAACAGTTCCTTCTACAGGAAAATTTTTTGAAGTCTCCAGGTATTCAATCAGTTCCTTGCTGGTCTTTACGCTCTTATTTTCATTTTTCATTTTCATTTTATCCAGGATGCTATTGCTGGTGATACCTTCGATCGGCAATTCTCTTGCAGGATAAATTTGCAGCAGGATAACTTCATCAGCAAGGTCGAGGCTGGCGGCAAATTGTTGTGCAAGATCCCGTGTGCGCGTAAAGAGGTGTGGCTGAAAAATTACCATGCATTTAAAATCAGGAAAAAGATTTTTAGCGCCCTTTATCAGTGCCTCAAGTTCCTGTGGGTGGTGTGCATAATCATCAATAAAAACAACCCCTGGCTTTGCGCCGCTTCTTTTTGTACCGGCTTCATTTGGCACAACAGCAGGAGCAATTATATATTCAAATCTTCTCTTTACTCCTTTGAAATTCTGCACGGCTTTTTTTATTCCATCATCTTTAATTCCCAGATAGTGGGCTACCGAAATAGCGGCCACTGCATTTTCTATATTGTGCAATCCCCCCATATTTAAAACAACTTCACCAAGTGTTCCACCTGTTGTTACCACATCAAAATGATAGGTTCCATTGCTGATGGTAATATTGGATGCGTAACTGTCGGCCCGGTTATTTTGGAGGCTATAACGTAAACGGTTAGACGCAGTTAAGGCGGAATCTTTTTGTAAGCCAAGTTTACTGATCAGCAATCCGCCCGGTTTAATTTTTGAAGCGAATTCTACAAATGCCTGCTGCATTAATTCTTCTGTGCCATAAATATCGAGATGGTCGGCATCCATGGCTGAAATAACTGCCACATCCGGACAAAGTTTTAAAAAGCTCCTGTCGTACTCATCTGCTTCTACCACGCAAACCTTTTTTTCATTACTCCAGAAATTGGTATTATAATTAACGGAGGTGCCACCTAAAAAAGCGTTGCAGCCATAACCGCTATCACGCAAAATATGCGCTATCATAGCGCTGATGGTGGTTTTGCCATGTGTGCCTGCCACGCAAATATTAAAGGTGGATTTTGTGATGGAGCTCAGTATATCGCTGCGCTTAAACAGCGGGTAATCATTTTGCAGGTAATAATTAAACTCTTTATGATCTTTCGGAATTGCGGGGGTGTACACTACCAGCTGGGCATTTTTGTCGAGTAATTCTATATTATCATAAAAATGAATGTTCATTCCTTCACTTTCCAACTCCGTAGTTAACGGTGTACTCGTCTTATCATAACCGCTTACCGTTACCCCGTTAGCATGAAAATATTTAGCCAGCGCGCTCATGCCGATGCCACCGATACCAATAAAATAAACCCGCAATATTTTATCCAGGTCAATCATTAATTACTTTTAAAATTTCTGATGCAATCAGGTCATCAGCATTTGTCTTCCCTTCTTTTTTTATATTTCCTCTTAGTTCTTTCATTAATTCCGTATCGTTTACCAGGTCAATAATTAAATTGATAAGTTTAGTTTGTACTTCGCTGTCCTTCACCACCAGGGCCGCTTTTTTTTTAACAAGCGCCATGGCATTGGCGGTTTGGTGATCTTCAGAAGCATAAGGATAAGGTATGAAGATTACCGGCTTCCCAACGATGCATAATTCGCTCACCGTCATAGCGCCAGCCCTTGATACTACTATATCTGCAGCGGCATAAGCATATTCCATTTTATCTATAAAAGCGCGTGTCCAGGTGTTGGGATTTTCTTCTTCAACATGCGCAGCATCATCTGCAAATGATTTACCCGTTTGCCAGATAAGCTGTAAATTATTTTGTTTGAAGGCGCTGATATTTGCGTTGATCGCTTCATTGATACTTTTTGCACCCAGGCTGCCACCTACAACCAAAACGGTTTTAAGTTCGAGCTTCAATCCAAAATACTCCATCGCTTCGCTTCTTATAATTTCAGAATGGTATATTGAACTTCGTACAGGGTTACCCGTTACTACAAGGTTATCGTTGAGGAAATATTGGTTCATACTTTCTGAGCTCACAAAAACCCGCTTCGCTCTTCTTGCCAGCAATTTATTACTCCTGCCCGGTAGAGAATTGCTTTCATGAATGAAGGTGGGGATTTGCCGTGTTTGGGCTAAGCGTACAACCGGGAAACTGGAATAGCCGCCCACACCTATTATGGCATCAGGCCTGAAGGATCTTAATATCTGTGTTACCTGGTAAAAACTTTTAGCCAGTTTAAACGGGAGGGTAATATTTTTCATAAAAGAACTCCTGTTGTATCCTGCGATGTATAAGCCAACAATATTAAATCCGGCCTCCGGTACTTTTTTCATTTCCATCTTTCCCAAAGCACCAACAAATAATATTTCGGTACCAGGCTGTTGTTTTATTAAAGCATTGGCAATTGCAATTGCCGGAAAAATATGCCCGCCCGTACCACCACCGGCAATTATTATTCGCCTCGATGATAAAGTGGATTTTTTAAAATCCAGGTCCTCTAAAGATTTTATATAATCCTCAGTTTTCATTTTCAATTGCAGGTTTAAGATCTTCAAATGTTTCATTTCCACCTTCCATTTGCTCTACGTTGCGGGCAACACTCAAAATAATTCCAATGGCAAAACAGGTAAACCATAAACTGCTTCCTCCCATGCTCACCAGCGGTAGGGTAACCCCTGTTGTTGGAAAAAGATTTACCGTAACCGCCATATTTACCATGGCCTGTATCACCAGCGTAAAACTCAGCGCCAGCGCAAGGAAAGCCCCAAATGCATAAGGACATCTTTGAAAAAGCCGGATGCTCCTGAACAAAAAAAGCAGGTAAATAAAAATAATTATTGCACCACCCACCAGCCCATACTCTTCTATTATTATGGCATAAATAAAATCACTATACGGATGCGGTAAAAAATTCCGCTGCTCGCTTTTTCCAGGTCCCTTCCCCAGCCACCCGCCTGTTGCTATGGCAATTTTTGATTGCTGTACCTGGTAGGAAACTTCTGTTTTATCTGCATACATAAAATCCTGAACACGCTTTATCCAGGTTGGCATTCTGCCGAAATTAAGTACGGCCGGCAATTGCTTGCAGGTATGCTCTTCTTTATTATAATAATGTTTAGAAACGCCTATTAAAAAGATCAAAGGAATGAGTGCAGAACCCAAAATCAATAAAATATGTTTTGTATTTACCCTGCCGATGAACATCAGCATGAGGCTTGTGCCACCAATAAGCAATGCAGTTGAAAGATTGGCCGGCGCAATGAGTAAACAAATAATAATTACCGGAATGATAAGCGGAAGAAATCCTTTTTTAAAACTCTTGATAACATTTTGTTTACGGCTCAGCTGCTTGCTCATGTACATAAAAAGTGCGAGCTTGGCCAGGTCGGAAGTTTGAAAGGTCATGTTGATGACAGGCAGCTTGATCCAGCGATTGGCTTCATTTATACTGCTGCCAAACTTCAATGTGTAAAATAAGAGTGGGATCGATAATAGGAATAAAATCGTTGCCACCCTGGAATATAAGGTGTAGTTCACTCTGTGTGCAAAATATATGATAAGCACGCCTAAGGCAATGAAGGCAATTTGCTTGAACAAATAACTTTCCGTGCTTTTATTCATTTTATACGCCAGTGATCCGATGCTGCTGTACACAACCAGAATACTGATGAGTGTAAGCAAAACAACAATAGCCCAGATAACTTTATCGCCCTTGGTACGGTCCAATAAATTTCCTTTCATTCCCCGCAGGGGGGTTAGGGTGGGGGCTATTTGTGTTGTTTCATTCATATAAACTCACCATTGATTTTTTTTACTTGTCCAAATAAGAAATTTTATAATTCCTTTACGGCCTGTTTAAATTGTTTACCCCTGTCTTCATAATTTTTAAAAAGATCAAAACTTGCGCAAGCAGGAGACAGCAGTACCACGTCGCCGTTATTGGCAAAATGAAAAGCGGCCTGTACTGCATCTTTTGCATTGCCCGTGTTAACGATCAACTCTACTTCATTGCCAAAAGCCTCATGAATTTTCCTGTTGTCAACTCCCATGCAAACAATTGCTTTCACTTTTTCTTTTACGAGATCTTTTATTAAAGAATAATCATTGCCTTTATCAATACCACCGAGTATTAAAATTGTTGGCCGCGTCATACTTTCCAAAGCAAACCAGGTGCTGTTAACGTTAGTTGCTTTGCTGTCGTTAATGAACTCAACGCCTTTAATGGTAATAACGGTCTCCATCCTGTGCTCCAGGCTTTCAAATGTTTGCACTGCATCACGTATCTTTTCTTTTCGTATGTCCATTACTACTGCTGCAAGCCCTGCTGCCATTGTATTGTATTGATTATGTGTGCCTTTAATGGCAAAATCCTCAACGCTCATTGCTACTTCTTCCTGTTTCCATTTCAAATGCATTTGTGCATCTGTGATATAGGCACCTTGCGGTAGTGATTTACTCATAGTGTAGGGTAATATGTTTGATTTGATTGAAAAATTGTTTAAATATTGTATGGTTATTTTGTCATCGAGATTATAAATGAATACATCTTTTTCTGTTTGTTTTTCCGTTATCCTGAACTTGCTCTTTATATAATTTTCAAAATTGTAATCGTACCTGTCTAAATGATCTTCTGTTATATTGGTTAGTATCGCTATGTCGGGTCTGAATGTTTTTATATCATCCAGCTGAAAAGAACTTATCTCTGCCACGTACACTTCTTTTGGTTCTTCTGCAATTTGCCGGGCAAATGAATAACCGATATTCCCAACCATAGCACAACTCAAACCTGCTGTTTTACAAATATGATAAACCATTGCAGTGGTAGTGCTTTTCCCGTTACTTCCTGTTATCGCAATAATTTTGCTTTGCCCCTTGTACCTGTATGCAAACTCTATCTCACTTATAATTTCTATTCCCTTCTTCCTTATTTTTTTTACCAGCTCATTATTTTCCGGGATACCCGGACTCTTCATTATTTCCCCCGCGCTTAAAATTTTTTTTTCTGAATGCCCTCCTTCTTCAAAATCAATTTTATTTAATTGCAGCTCATTTTTATAAAGCGGGTTTACGCCGCCCGCATCACTTACAAAAACATCATATCCTTTTTGTTTAGCCAGTAAAGCCGCTCCCACACCGCTTTCTGCGGCACCTAGTATAATGATCCTTTTGTTCATTCGTCATTACTGTAAGAATAAAAAAATGGCTCTTCAATGGTATAGAATCTAATGGGTAATACCGGTCTTCAAGGGTATTTGGATTTATAATTTGACTACACAGGATATGATTTTAAACCGCTTCAAGGTTTTTCAATCACTATTTTTACTATCGTATTTTTAAAGTAACCACCGCCATTACCACCGTTAACAAGGTTACCACCCAAAACCGCACAGCAATTTTACTTTCATGGTATCCTTTTTTTTGATAATGATGATGCAATGGGCTCATCAAAAAAACCCGCCTGCCTGTTCCGTATTTATTCTTCGTGTATTTGAAATAAGTTACCTGGATCATTACACTTAAATTCTCCACTAAAAACACAAAACAAAATATTGGTATCAATAATTCTTTTCGCACGATTATAGCAAGCGAAGCAATAATGCCTCCCAGGGCAAGGCTCCCGGTATCGCCCATGAAAACCTGCGCGGGGTAAGCATTATACCATAAGAACCCAACACATGCTCCCACAAAAGCGGCAATAAAAATGGAGAGCTCTCCTAAATTGGGTATGTACATAATGTTGAGGTAATCTGCAATGGCCACGTTACTGCTCACAAAAACAAAAACACCCAGGCATAACCCGATTATCGCGCTCACCCCGGTAGCCAGTCCATCCAGGCCATCAGTGATGTTTGCACCATTTGATACCGCTGTTATAATAAAAATTACAATGAGTATATATAAAATGTAGGTGTAGTTTTCCATGCTTTTTGGCAACAGCCTGGCATAATTAAATTCGTGTGTTTTTACAAATGGTATAGTGGTGATGGGCGTTTTAACGGTAACAAAACGATGCATACTGTCACCCGCCAAAACCGTATCTTCTTTTAACTTTTTTTCTCCTCTTTGCGGAGTCCATTGCGAACCGTCGGCATTGGCCACAATTTCCCGTTTCACATTTACATTCGGGTTAAAGTATAATGTTGCTCCAACTATCACCCCTAACATAACCTGTCCGAATATTTTAAATTTTCCTGCCAGGCCATCAGCATCTGTCTTCTTAAAAGAGATGCCTTTTTCCCTGGCTATACGCTTTGCTTTGATCTTAAAATAATCATCAATAAACCCGATCACTCCCAGCCACACGGTACTCAGGATCATGAGACGGATATACACTTTATTTAAATTCGCCAGGAGTAAAGTAGGTACCAGGATGGATAGCAGTATGATGATACCTCCCATTGTAGGCGTACCAATTTTTTCTTTTTCACCCGCGAGGCCAAGGTCTCTAACGGTTTCGCCTATCTGTTTTTTTCTAAGATAGTTTATGAGCCGTTTTCCGAAAACGGTTGCGATCACTAATGACAATATCACGGCCAGCAACACCCGAAAAGTGATGAATTGAAAGAGTCCGCTACCCGGAAACTTTATCCCTCTTTTTGTGAGCCATTCAAATAAGTGATACAGCATAGTTTCGTTTCTCGTTTCCTGTTGTTTCGCCTGATCCTTTTTTTTATTTACCCAGTAATTCAAACATTTCCATCAATACCGCTTTATCATCGAAAGGATATTTATGTCCTTTTATTTCCTGGTATTTTTCATGCCCCTTACCGGCTACCAGAACAATATCTTCTTTATTAGAAAAACTTACAGCCGTTTTAATTGCCTCTTTCCTGTCGGCTATTGAAATGTATTTTTTACGGCAGGTTACCGTAACCCCGCTTTCCATTTCTTTTATTATCTGTTCAGGATCTTCGCTGCGGGGATTATCAGAAGTAAAGAATATTCTATTGCTGTGCTCACAAGCTACTTCGGCCATTACCGGCCGTTTGGTTTTATCCCTGTCTCCACCACAACCCACAACTGTTAAGATCTGTTCGTTACCCTGGCGTAAATTTTTTATGGTTGCCAGTACATTCAGCAAGGCATCAGGGGTGTGCGCATAATCAATGATCCCTATCACTTTTTCTTTGGGTGAAATCATATAATCAAATCTTCCTTCGGCACCTGAAAGATTGCTGAGCACCTGCAATACGGTATGTTTATCTTCCCCGGAACAAACCGCTGCACCATACACTGCCAGCAGGTTGTAGGCATTGAAAGCGCCAATAAGTTTAAAGTGCACTTCAACCTCATCTATTATCATCAACAAACCAGTGAGGCTATTTTCGAGGATCTTTCCTTTAAAATCTGCCAGCGTTTTTAAACTATAAAAATATTTTTTAGCCCGGGTGTTTTGCAACATCACCGCACCTCTTTTATCATCTGCATTTGTTATGGCGAAAGCGGATGGAGGCAGCTTATCGAAGAAAGATTTTTTAACATTTATATATTCATCAAATGTTTTATGGTAATCAAGATGATCATGTGTTATGTTACTGAATATGCCGCCGGTAAAATATAACCCGGCAACGCGATGCTGGTGCAATGCATGAGAGCTTACTTCCATAAATGCATGCGTGCAGGATTCATTTACCATTTTTGCCAGCAATGCATTTAAAGAAATTACATCAGGTGTTGTGTGTGTTGAAGGCAAAATTTTATCGCCAACCTGGTTTTGCACGGTGCTTATCAAACCACTTTTATAACCCAGTGATGAAAATAATTTATGCAAAAGGGTGGCTATTGTTGTTTTTCCGTTAGTGCCGGTTACACCGATAAGTTTTATTTTATCAGACGGTTTTCCATAAAAATTATGTGCAATAATTCCTGCTACAGCTTCCGTATCCGATACATTTAAGTACATCACATTTTCAATTATCTCCGCCGGATTGTGCTCACAAATAATTACTGTGGCGCCATTTGTTATAGCTGTCCCGATAAAGTCGTGCCCGTTAGAAGTGCTCCCGTTTATGGCGATGAAACAACTACCCGCCGTTACTTTTCTTGAATCTATCTGCAGGTCGTTCACTTCATCAACACTGCGCCCATTAACCGAGTCAACTTTTATTTTATCCAATATGTGTTGTAACTGCTGCACTAATTCAATTGTATATTTATGGTTTGTCCTTTTAAATAATTTGCATCCGCTATTATAGACTGGTACATTACTTTTCCGCGGCCGGAAGCAACAACATGCAGGCCCATATTTTCCAGCAGGCACACGGCATCTTTTAAACCCATCCCTACAACTTTTGGCACTTTACCGTTTAAGCGGGCAGGATCATATGCCTGGGTTAATGTTGTATTATCATTGTACATGTAAACATTGCGCCAGTAACCTGCTGAGGCCGAATCGGTGTATGGAAGATCAAAAGCGGATAATATTTTACTTATGTCAGCTTTAATTCCGTAATAATTATAAGGCAAACTATCCCTTTCCCTGGTGGCTGTATAATAAGGCTGGTTGGCAAGGTCACATGCATATATCTTATCTGCAACCTCCCTGAAAACAGGGCCCGAAACAACGCCGCCATAAGCGAGCTTTGATTCACTGCTGTTTTGTATAACCACGGCAATGGTGTACATCGGCTTATCAAAAGGGAAAAAACCTATGAAAGCAGACTGGTAAATTTTGCTCGCTTTATTGTAACCGCGGTTATCCATTGCCGTTACCGCAGTACCGGTTTTACCCGCAAAAGAATATAAAGGGGTCTTTAATTTATTGGCAGTGCCGTGTGCACTTTCAACAACATCCAGCATACAATCTTTTAATTTTCCAAGGGTTTCATCACTGCAAATTTTTTCAACCAAAACCTGGGGCTTGAAGGTTTTTATTTCAACCCCCATTTCTCTTACGGCATTTACCAGGTAAGGCTTCATCATTCTGCCATGGTTAGCAACGGCATTATAGACCATGAGCATGTGTAGCGGTGTAACCAGCTCTTCATAGCCATGTGCCATGAAGGGCAGCGTGGTTTTACCCCAGAATTTTCCGCCGGGTTTTTTGATCAGCGGTGTAGCCTGGCCTATGATATCCACTCCTGTTGCGGTATCCAGGCGAAGTGCGTGCAGGTGATTGTAAAATTGAAGTGGCTGGTTGTGATAATATTGCTCCGCCAGTTTTGCAAATGCAACATTAGACGACATGGCAAATGCTTCTTTAACGGTTACATTACCGGTTCCTAAATGCGAGTCGGTTATATTCAAACCATAAAATGATTTTTTGCCCCCCTCGCAATTAACAATTGTGCCGGTATCAACATATTTATCTTCTAAAAGTGATAAGAGGGTGGCTACTTTAAAGATGGAACCTGGTTCTGTTTTTGTTGCAATGCCATAATTATAATCTTCGAGATAACTGCCATCAGGACGTTTGCCTAAATTAGCAATGGCTTTAATTTTGCCCGTAGCCGTTTCCATTACTATGCATGTGCCGTGCAAAGAATTATTCGCCACCATCATTTTCATCAGAGCATTTTCGGAAACATCCTGCATATAAGTATCAAGGGTTGTAATAATATCCTTACCACTTTCCGGGGCGATCTCGGCGCCATCCACCGGCACGTAAGCGCCTGCCATGTAGCGCATCAGCCTTTTCCCTTCCTGTCCCTTGAGCAGACTGTCGTAAGTTCTTTCAAGACCTACATTTTTACTCGTATCCCCGCGTGACAGGCCTATTGTGCGGTTAGCCAAAAGCACATATGGATTAACCCGGTTATCCCTGATATCTATTAAAAACCCACTTTTATTCCTGCCTTGTTTTACCAGGCTAAAATCGCGAAGCTGTGTATATTGCTCAAACGTTATTTTCTTTTTTAGCGGATAATAACGGTCTTCATTTTGGTAGGCAAGCTTCAATTGTTTTTTATAGCTTTCGGGTGATGCATCTTTAAACAGGTTCGAAAGTGAAGTGCTTAATGAATCTAGATTTTCAAAAAATCGTTTTCCATCATTCTCCCTTAAACCATCCGCCGCAAAATCAACATACACATCAAAAACAGGAATGGAAGTGCTTAACATATTTCCATCTTCGCTGTATATACTTCCGCGCTCTGCATTTACTGCAACATATTTGGAATGCGTGCTGTCGCTCATTTTTTTCCAATAGGTACCTTGTACTCTTTGGATGTAGAAAGCCCTGCCCAATACAACAAACCCCAGCATTATTATGCCGAGGAAACACAGGTAAACGCGCCAGAGTATGTCCTTTTTTACATCCATACTTTATTGTGGCTACAGCCAGAATTTAATTGAAAGTATTATCATCACTACGTTTTGGTAAATCAATTTTTCTGTTATCTCTCTGTTGTACTATCTTCTATTTTCATCGGCGGTGCCACCAGTTCTTTCAGGCCAAGCGGCTCAACAGCTTTTGCCAATTCACTTTCTTTGCTACGGAACATCACGTCTCTTTTTACCGTTTTAAATTCATATTCCATTTCTTTCAAATGCTTTACTGTTGCATTGATCTTACGAATGTTTTTATCTGCATAATGCCCGTTTGCTATGTAGAGCACTGTCAGCATTGCCATGAATAAAAAAAAAGGTATATTTTTTACGATCCACTGGTAATAAATAAGCTTGCGCCAATCTTTTTTGGGATTGAAATTTTTATGAATACCGTTATTTTTTATTTTTTTATCAGCCATTTTATGTTTAGATTTTTTCCGCAATCCTAAGTTTGGCGCTCCTTGCCCTTGGATTTAATTTAATTTCACCTGGCGAGGCCATGATGGGTTTTTTAGTTATAAGATTAAACGGAGAAGTTTCCCTGGTTCCGTATATTTCATCTGTTACCATTTCGTGAAAATTTCCTTTGCGAAAGAAATTTTTAACGATCCTGTCTTCCAGCGAATGAAAAGTAATAATTGCTGCCCTGGCTTCGGGTTTCAAAACTTCAATGCTTTGCAGCAGCATCTCTTCAAGTGCCCCCAGCTCGTCGTTCACTTCAATTCTTAAAGCCTGGAAAACCTGGGCAAAATATTTATTGGGATTACCTTTTACAACCGGGTGCAATGCATTCTTAAATTCCTGAACGGTATACATTGAAGTGCTGTTTCTCAACTGTACAATGGTTTTTGCAAGGGTTTTTGAATTGGTGACTTCGCCATATCGTTCAAATATTTTATGAAGTTTTTCTGCTGTGTATGTCTTCAGTATGTCGGCCGCTTTTACATTTTGTCTTTGATCCATCCGCATATCCATCATTGCATCAAACCTTGTTGAGAAGCCCCTTTCTGCATTGTCAAACTGGTGGCTGGATACACCTAGATCTGCTAGTATCCCATCTACTTTGCTGATTTTATTCAACCGCAAAAAACGTTGCAGGTGCTTAAAATTGCTCTGAATAAAAATCAGCCGGTTATCTGCCGGGATATTATTTTTGGCCGTTTCGTCCTGGTCAAATGCTATTATCTTTCCCTTATCATTTAATTTTTTAAGAATCTCCCTGCTGTGCCCGCCACCGCCAAAGGTGCAGTCGACATACACCCCGTTGGCGCGGATTTCCAATCCTTCAATTACTTCCTGTAACATAACCGGCACATGGTACATGCCTGCTAGCATGGGTTATAATTGAGGATTTTGTCCACCACCTGCCATAACCTCTTTAGCCAAATTGCTGAATGCTTCCGGTGAAAAGGTTTCAAAGAACTGCTGGTATTTATTTTTATCCCATATCTCAATCTTATTAACTGCCGATACTAATACAATATCTTTTTCCAGTCCTGCGTGCTCCATCAAATTTTTAGGTATTAGTATCCTGTTTGCGGTATCCAGGGTAACCTGGGTGGCTCCGTTTAAAAAGTAACGCCGAAATTGCCGGGCTTTAGGATCAAATTCATTCAATGCACTTATTTCGGCGAAAATTGGTTTCCAGCTTTTAAAAGGATAAAGACTCAGGCATTTCTCAAATCCCCTGTTAATAATAAAATCATCCGAACTACCTTCAGGCAATTGCTTCTTAAAACCCGAGGGAAGTAGGAACCTTCCCTTGGCATCTAATGTAGCTTCGTATTCACCTATAAAGCCTATCATTATGAAGGATTTAGAAAAAAATTAAATAAATATCCACAAAATAACACTTTTTCCCACTTTACCAACTTTTTACACGATATTCTTTTATCCACGCCATAAACAGTTGTGCCGGACTGTAATTGAAAAGATTTGCTGGAAAGTGGATGTGGAAAGCCGGTGCATAGACTGTTAGTAACAGCGAAGTGCAAAATTTAAAGGGTGGTGAAGTAAACAGGGAAGAAGAAAAATAAATTATTAAGATAAGAGAAAACAGCGTGGAAGGTGGTAAGGAAAGACTATAGAAAAATTGCTGAATTGCGTTTATCCTTCTACGTTAGGCACCTTGTTTTGGGGGATGTCAATGGTAAAGCAGCTGCCCTTTCCAAGGGTGCTTTCGGCCTTGATCTTACCATGGTGCGAGAGCACCAGCGTTTTAACATAGCTAAGTCCTAAGCCAAATCCTTTTACATTATGAAGATTACCGGTATGTGCACGGTAAAATTTTTCAAATATGCGGTGCAGCGTTTCCTTACTCATGCCAATTCCATTGTCCTCGATTTTGATCCTGAAGCTATGCGAAATGTTTTGCGTGGTAAGTTTTATTACGGGGTTTTCTTTGGAATATTTTACGGCATTATCAAGCAGGTTATTGATAAGATTAGTAAAGTGCACATCATCTGCTAAAATAAGATCATTGGGCGCTGAAAGGTTAACTTCGAGTGTACCCTGCTTTTCCTCAACAGGAAGTTTTATATTATTCAAAGCTACCTGTATAAGTTCGTGCGCATGCATGGCTTTAAGATTAAGTCTTATCTGCTGCTTATCCAGCAAAGCTGCCTCCAGTATCGTTTCCACCTGCCGGTTCATGCGCTTATTTTCGTCTTTAATGATACCCGAGAAATAATCCATCTTCGTTCGGTCGTTAATAACTTTTTCATTTTTCAATGCATCCACGGCAAGTGAAATTGTTGCCAGGGGTGTTTTAAATTCATGGGTCATGTTATTGATGAAATCAGATTTTATCTCGCTTAATTTTTTTTGTTTAAGCAGCGCCCTGATGGTTAGAAAGAAAGCGCAAAAAATTATTACGGTAAATATTACCGCGCCGGCAACCATCCAGCTCATTTGCTTCCAGATTATGCTCTTGATATGAGGTACAATTATTACCAGTAACTCTTCGGGAGAAATACCTTCAGATACGCTGCCACTTGGTGATTCCAGTGGATATATAAAATTTTTATTATTGGCGCTGTCCTCGTAAAATTTGAAAAAATTTTCGGACTGGATCACTTCACCGATCATAGAAGTGGGCGCGATCTGGAATTCAAAAGGAATGTCTTTGAACCCATGCTTCTCAAAAGCGTTTTTGATGGTTGCACTAACTTCTTCCCGGCTGAATTTATGAGCTATAGTGGGAGGAAAAACATTTAGCGGTGAAAAGGCGTCATTATTTTTTTTATTATCAAAGGGCGACAAGTTGCCCTTTTGTTCTACCAGGTCGTTACCAGCCGTAGCGGTTACAATAAGTATGTGTTCTTCAAACTGCTGTTCTTTTGTTTTCTCGGCCTGCCTGATCCACAATACCTGGAAAAAAATAATTCCCAATAAAGAAAGAAAAATAAGAATGGTTATAATAGGGAAAATTTTTTTCATGTATTTATTGCAAATTTATCATTTGTAAGGGTGATACAATTGACTGGTTGCTTAATTTAGCATTTACATAAGTTAATACGCCGGTTATGAAAGTGGTTTTCCTGCTAAAATATAAATATAATTTACAATTATGATATCACCTGCAGCGGGCACCCTTTTAATAGCGAACCCTTTTTTAAAAGACCCGAATTTTCTTCGCTCTGTTATTTTTCTTTGTGAGCATAAAGAAGAAGGAACTTTGGGATTTGTATTAAATAAAGTTTTTTCCAAAAGACTTGACCAGCTTATCCCGGGGCTGGAGGAATTTAATATCCCTGTTTATTACGGCGGGCCAGTACAAACTGATACACTGCATTTTTTACACCAATACCCCGACCTGATACCGGGAGGAGAAAAAGTTTTTGAAAATGTATACTGGGGAGGGAATTTTGAAATACTGCTGCCTTATATAAAAAACAATGATATTGATCTTGATAAAGTCCGGTTTTTTATCGGTTACAGTGGCTGGGCTGCCGGGCAGCTGGATGATGAAATGAAGGAACAAAGCTGGCTAACGGTTTCGGCTATACGAAAATTGATCTTCCATAAAAATCCTTCAGAAATATGGAAAGATTCATTAAGGCACCTGGGAGGTGATTATAAAATGATGATCAATTATCCCCTTGATCCGCAGCTGAATTAAAAGATCATTTGTACCAGGAATATTTCACTCCTTATAAAAATCAATAACTTTCTAAAAAAAAATTGTTTTACAAGCTTTTAAAACTCCCTGCCCGCCTGGCTTTTTATTTTTACTGCAGAAAATTAATTACCAATAACAGGGAAATATTTAAATCCGGCGGCCCTCTTTTAATTGCAGCAAATCATCCCAATTCATTCCTGGATGCAATTTTACTGGCAACATTATTTAAACAGCCGGTACATTCTCTTACCAGGGGAGATGTTTTTGCCAACCCCTTTTACAGCAAAATACTCCACCGGTTAAACATGCTCCCCGTATACCGTATAAGTGAAGGTGCTGCAAACCTTGGTTACAATTATAATACATTCAATGAATGCCTGGAAGTTTTTAAAAAAAATGGAATAGTACTAATATTCAGTGAAGGCCGGTGCATTAACGAATGGCATTTGCGTGCATTAAAAAAAGGCACTGCCCGGCTGGCTATGAGTGCCTGGCAGCAAGGCATTCCATTGAAAATTATCCCACTTGGTATAAATTATAGTTCGTTCAGGATCTTTGGAAAAAATATTGTTCTCAACTGGGGAGATTTGATTTATCAAAAAGACATCGGGGAAGATATTTATACCGGCCGCGCAATCAATTTGTTCAACGAAATAGTGCAGGCGCAATTAAAAAAACTGGTCATTGAAATTAATGGTGCAGATAAAAAAGAAATTGAAAAAACCTTTTACATTTATCAGTCTGCGGCAAAAAAAATAATTTTATTTATACCTTCAATATTAGGATGGCTCCTACATTTTCCCTTATATAAAACCGTTGAATTTTTTATTCGCAAAAGAGCTAATGATCATTATGATTCGATAATGGTAGGCCTGTTATTTTTTTTATACCCCGTGTATTTATTGATAATAACAATAGCAGTTTATCTTTTTACAAAAAACTTATCAGCGCTTTTATTGATCCTGGTAATTCCTTTTACAGCCTGGAGTTTGTTACAATTAAAAAGACAGGTAAAATAAATTTCTGATTAAAATTATTCTTCTGTAGCACCTTCAACTAAAACTGTTGTCTTGTTATTTAGCACTTCAACAAATCCACTTTGGATGGTTATAAAAGAGGTGGAGGTTTTATCTTTTAAGATCTTTAATTTCCCTGCTTTCAGTGCGCTAACAAGGGGAGCATGCTTATCAAGCACTTCAAATGAACCGGATATTCCCGGCAACTGTACCCCATATACCTCGTCGCTGAAGATCTTTTTTTCCGGAGTTAATATTTCTATTGTCATACCAGTGATTAATTTAGGCGTTCGCCGCTTCCATCATTTTTTTACCTTTATCAATTGCATCTTCAAGGCTGCCAACCAGGTTGAAGGCGGCTTCCGGATATTCATCCACTTCACCATCCATGATCGCATTGAAACCCCTGATGGTATCTTCAATAGGAACCAGCACACCTTTTAAACCCGTAAACTGTTCTGCCACATGGAAAGGCTGGGAAAGAAAACGTTGTACTCTTCGTGCACGGCTAACCGTTAGTTTATCTTCATCACTCAATTCATCCAGGCCAAGAATGGCAATAATATCCTGTAATTCTTTATAGCGTTGCAATGTTAATTTAACCCTGTTGGCACAATCGTAATGTGCATCCCCTACAATAGTGGGTGTTAAGATCCGCGAAGTAGAATCCAACGGATCAACCGCTGGGTAAATTCCGAGATCCGCGATCTTCCTGCTCAATACAGTTGTGGCATCAAGATGGGCAAACGTAGTTGCCGGCGCAGGATCGGTAAGATCATCCGCAGGAACATAAACGGCCTGCACGGAAGTGATCGAACCATTCTTTGTAGAGGTTATCCTTTCCTGCATCAGTCCCATTTCCGTGGCAAGTGTAGGCTGGTAACCCACGGCCGAAGGCATACGGCCCAACAACGCCGATACTTCAGAACCCGCCTGCGTAAAGCGGAATATATTATCAACGAAAAACAAAATATCTTTTCCTTTACCTGTGCCATCCCCGTCGCGGAAATATTCCGCAATGGTTAATCCGCTCAAAGCCACCCTGGCTCTCGCTCCCGGCGGTTCATTCATTTGACCGAATACAAAAGTTGCTTTAGATTCTTTAAGCTCATCCATATTCACCGAATCAAGATCCCACCCTCCTTCTTCCATGCTGTGAATAAATTTATCCCCGTATTTCATGATACCAGCTTCGATCATTTCTCTCATCAGGTCATTTCCTTCACGCGTTCTTTCACCAACTCCGGCAAACACCGATAATCCGGCGTAAGACTTTGCTATATTATTTATCAACTCCTGGATCAAAACAGTTTTGCCAACACCCGCACCTCCAAATAAACCGATCTTACCACCTTTGGCGTACGGTTCAATAAGATCAATAACCTTGATACCTGTATATAAAATCTCGGAGGCAGTACTTAAGTTTTCAAACAATGGTGGCTTATTATGTATCGGCCTTCCGTTTACTTTGCTAACCTGTGGTAAACCATCAATGGCATCACCTGTTACATTGAATAATCGCCCATTAATTGCATCACCGGTTGGCATCAGGATCGGTGTGCCCAGGTCAACAACATCCATACCGCGAACCAATCCTTCGGTACCATCCATTGCAATGCACCTCACACTGTCTTCCCCTAAATGTTGCTGGGTTTCCATTATAAGTTTATCACCATTTGCACGGGTTATTTCCAGCGCATGGAATATATCCGGAAGCTTATTATCTCCTGTAAAATGTACATCCACTACTGCACCAATTATCTGTTTTATTTTGCCAACGTTTGCCATAAAATTGTTTGTTTCAAAATTTGCCGCAAAGGTAAGGGTTGAGACTGGAAAAGTAAAATTCCAAATGAAAAAGATTGGGCTGGAGAAGCCCTCCCGCCATTTTTGCCTGTCAGCATTTAAAACTACTTTTGCGCTCAAATTTATGAGATTAATCCCGGTAAACGATAAAAAGACGGAGTTCCAGTTTATACAGGTTCCCTTATACTTATATAAAAAAGATCCAAACTTTATAAGGCCATTGGATAAAGACATACTGGATGTTTTTGATCCAAAGAAAAACAAGGCATTCCGTACGGGTGAATGCACCCGGTGGCTGCTGGTTGATGAAAATGAAAATTTTATTGGCCGCATAGCAGCATTTGTAAATAAAAAATATAAAAATAAGGGTGATGACCAGCCAACAGGGGGCATTGGTTTTTTTGAATGCATAGATAACCAGGAAGCTGCTGATATGCTATTTGATGTGGCCAAACACTGGCTTATGCAAAAAGGTATGCAGGCAATGGACGGGCCCATAAATTTTGGCGAAAGGGACCGCTGGTGGGGATTAGTCATTGAAGGATATAAGCCACCAATTTACCTGATGAATTATAACCCGCCTTATTATAAAGCTTTATTCGAGACATATGGTTTTAAAAATTTTTTCAACCAGGTTTGCTGGCATTTATTTGTTCAAACAAAACCGCCGGAAAAATTTTATATACAACACAAAAAATATGCGGCCCTACCGGATTTCAAGGCAGTTAAAATAAATAAAAAAATTCTTGAAAAGTTTGCGATCGATTTTAGCATCGTCTACAATAAAGCATGGGCAAGCCATGAAGGCAATAAGCAGATGAGTAAGGAAGTTGCCATACGAATGTTTAAAGCGATGAAGCCTGTTATAGATGAAGATCTTTTCTGGTATGTTTATCATAAAGAAGAACCCATCTCCATCTGGCTCAATTTGCCGGAACTTAACCAGGTTTTCAAATTTCTTAACGGCCGCTTTGATCTTTTTGCGAAACTAAAATTCTGGTGGCTTAAGAAGAAAGGGGTTTGTAATAAATTTACAGGCGTTGTATTTGGGGTGGTGCCTGAATACCAGGGAATGGGAATAGATTATTTTATGATAATTGAAGGTGCCAAAGTGATCCAGGCAAAAAAACAATACAATGAACTTGAATTACAGTGGCAGGGAGATTTTAATCCAAAGATGCTCAACATATCAAAGAATATAGGTGCTGAACAAAGCAGGATGCTTGCCACTTATCGATATTTATTCGACAGAACCAGGGAATTTAAAAGACACCCTGTGCTGAATTAACCACTGATTATATGATTAGGACCACAGATTATGTGATTTATGTGATTAAGATGATCATCGAAAAATTTTATGAATATCTTATTTAGTAAATGTTGCTGAGGTATTATTTATTAAGACATAATTCACCGTTGTAATAATCTGCCTTCAGCCCGATTTCATATCTTGCATTAATAAAAATAAAATCAGCATTTTTCGAATTCAGGAACCCGGTTTATGGAAAAATTTATTGTTTCAGCAAGAAAATACAGGCCACAGAATTTTAATACCGTGGTGGGGCAATCTCACATTACCACCACCTTGAAGAATGCTATCAAAAACAATCAGTTGGCGCATGCCTTTTTATTTTGCGGTCCGCGCGGCGTAGGCAAAACAACCTGTGCAAGAATACTGGCCAAGACGATAAATTGCGAAAACCGCACAGCAGATGGTGAGGCCTGCAATACCTGTAATTCCTGCGTTTCATTCGACCAGGGAACTTCATTAAACATTCATGAACTGGATGCCGCCAGCAATAATTCGGTTGATGATATCCGCTCATTGGTTGACCAGGTACGCTTTGCACCACAAGCTGGTAAATACAAAGTGTATATAGTGGATGAAGTTCATATGTTAAGTTCTTCAGCATTCAATGCCTTTTTAAAAACACTTGAGGAGCCTCCGCCGTATGCGATATTTATTTTAGCCACTACCGAGAAACATAAAATAATTCCAACGATACTTTCGCGGTGCCAGATATTTGATTTTAAAAGAATCACCAACCACGATACGGTGGCGCACCTGCAGGAAATATGTGACAAAGAAAATATCAAAGCCGAAAAAAAAGCGCTTCACATCATTGCACAAAAAAGTGAAGGATGCCTGAGAGATGCATTAAGCATTCTTGATAAAATTGTAAGCTTTACTAATGGTGAATTGAATTATGCCAATACCCTGGAACATTTGAATATACTGGATGAGGATTATTATTTTAAACTGATGGATTGCATGCAGCAGCAAAATATAAGTGATGCAATTTTAATGTATGATGAAATAAACCGTAAAGGCTTTGAAGGCGATCTTGTATTGGATGGCTTCTCCGAATTTATACGCAACATCCTGGTGAGCAAGGACCCCAAAGTAGCTGTGCTTTTAGAAGTTGCAGAAGATTTTAAGTCCAAATACCTGCAGGCCGCCAACGCTATTGATCCCGCCTGGCTGATAAGCTCATTGAATGTTTTGAATGAAGCTGAAATCAATTACAAGCAGGCGCGCAATAAAAAGCTTCACGTAGAAATCACGCTGATAAGGCTTTGCTATTTGAAACAGGCAATTGAGTTATTGCATGATGAAAATGGCGTGCATAAAAAAAAACAGGGTGATACTATAAAAGCGGTAGCCTTTAGAAATATTTCGCCGGTTGAAATAAAAGTGAGACAGCGAAAACCTGCAAGTGAAAAAAGTAAAGTATTGCAGGCATCCCCCATACCGGCTCAGGGTACGGACGCAGAGGAGGAGGCAAAATTAATAATTCAGCCTGCTAAGGCGCTACAGCAGCAGGATGCAGATGTATTCAAAGAGACCATTATTATAACTAACGCTAATGCACAAACGAAAGTTCCAAAATTAGGTGGCCTGGAAAAGATCAGGCAAAAAATTGTATCCCAAAACCAGGAAGGCAATGGTGTGAATAAAGAATTGAACGAGGAAGAGGTTTACATCGCCTGGGGCAAATACATAGAGATGCTCCGGGAAAGAAAAAATCATTCGGCTGTAACCAATTTTAAATCTGCCGGTCTTACCATTCCAGGGGAAAATTGTATCCGGATCTCAACTGAAAGTAAAATTCAGCAATCTTTTATAGAGAATGAACGGGCATCACTCATTGATCATTTACAAAACTATTTCAACAACCGCTTACTCACCTTTAAACTCATTATTGCGGAAGGAGCTGGCAACCGTGAACCGGCAGAAAAGCACTTGAGTACAAAAGAGCAATATTTAAAAATAATAGAAGAATATCCCCTGGTAAAACAGCTTAAAGACCGACTTAAAATGGATCTTGATTACTAAGTGCTTTATATACATGACATGTGAAATGTTCCTGTTTTTCGCTTAATTTCGGGTTGCTGCTTTAAATCATACCATTAGATAAAAAAATATGGCTGAGGTTATTAGAATGCCAAGAATGAGTGATACCATGACGGAAGGGGTAATTGTTGAATGGCATAAAAAGGCCGGCGATAAAGTAAAGCCCGGCGACGTGCTTGCAGAAGTGGAAACGGACAAGGCAACGATGGAACTTGAAAGTTACAATGAGGGCACACTCTTATATATAGGAGTAGAAAAAGGAAAATCAATTGCTGTGGATGGAATTTTAGCAGTTGTTGGTAAAGAGGGGGAAGATTATAAATCACTATTAACTGCTGAAAATTCAAAAATGCCAGCTAAAAAACCTGAAGAAAATAAAACAAAAATGGAGGAGAAAAAAGCAAATAATCCCGGTACCAGTGATGCGCCTAAAGTTGCTTCCGCTACAGGTGAGGGTGCTTCATTGCCTAAAGATGCAAAAGTTATCCGGATGCCTTTACTAAGTGATACGATGACAGAGGGGAAGATAATCCAGTGGAATAAAAAAGTTGGGGACCAGGTAAAATCGGATGATGCTATTGCAGAGGTTGAAACGGATAAAGCAACAATGGAGGTTGTGGGATATGAGGAAGGAACTTTATTATACATAGGTGTTGAAGCCGGCAAAGCTGCGAAAGTGAATGCCATCATAGCTATCATTGGCAAACCAGGAACAGATGTTTCTGCATTCGTGGCAGCCGATGCGGCAGCCACATCTGCTCCAGGCCCCGCAGCAGAAACTAAAAGCGAGCCAGCAGCAGAAGCATCAATTATGCCTGCAAATGCAGGCCAGGTTGCTCCTCCGGAAGAAAAAGAATTAAACGGGTCAGATGAAAATGGAAGAGTAAAAGCTTCTCCTCTTGCAAAAAAACTTGCTTCAGAAAAAGGAATTGATATCGGGAAAATTCATGGTAGTGGTGACGGAGGAAGGATTATAAAAAAAGATGTTGACACTTATGTACCATCCGAACCAGCTTCTAAAGAAGGGGTAAATTCACAACAACCTGCAAAAACTGTACAGCCATTTGGCAAAACCGGCGTGGAAAGTTTTACAGATATACCGGTAACCCAAATGCGCAAAACAATTGCTCGCCGATTAACAGAAAGCAATTTCAGCGCACCGCATTTTTTTCTTACCATGGAAATTAACATGGACAATGCTTTAACCTCGCGTCAGGCTATGAACGAAGTGAGCCCGGTTAAAATTTCTTTTAACGACATGATCATTAAAGCCTGCGCAATGGCGCTGCGCCTGCATCCGGAAGTGAACAGCAGCTGGATGAATGATTTCATAAGACAAAACAATCATATCCACATTGGCTCTGCTATTGCCCTGCCGGAAGGCCTGATAGTTCCGGTAATAAAATTTGCAGACCAGAAAACGCTTTCGCAAATTGCTGCTGATGCAAAGGATCTTTATGATAGGCAAGAAATAAAAAGATACAGCCCACAGAATTTTCGGGTAATACTTTCACTATTTC